>DATHEQ010000375.1:0-12298 GCA_035318505.1 Polyangiaceae bacterium
AACTCTTGGCGATTGCTCCATGAGCGCCAGGAACAGGCCAATGAGCGCCAGGGCCAATGCGATCGTCGCTCGCCCGTCCTATGGATGCGGAGAGTGGTCGAGCGTCGTCGATCGACGCGCCGCTTGGTACGCATGCACGCGCCCCACCACTATCTCATCGCGGTACTGCTGGTCGCTTGCGCCGGCACCGAGCCGCTCGGCGCGGGAGAGGAACAGCGCGACGCGACCGGAGACCCGGTTGTAACGTCAACCGGGATGGGACGCGGCGGCAGCTCGGGCGGCAACGGCGTCGGTGCGAGCGGCGGCGTCGGTGCAAGCGGCGGCTCGACTGACACCGGCGGAAGCGGCGGCAAGGGTGGCGCTGAGATCGATGCGAGCGGCGGACGCGGGCGATCCTCGGGCCTAACCGCTCGCGACGCCAGCCTCGACGAAGCGCGCACGATCGACGCCGTCAATGCTGATCGAATCAACGAGGGCGGCATCCCGGAAACCGGCGACGCCGAAGGCGGAACCTGCGGACCGATGTTTTGCTTCGACGTCTTCGAGTGCTGGATCCTATTTCCCCAGTGTGGCTACACGGTCTGCGAGCTGTTCGCGTGCAAAAAGTAGCGCTCATGGCCTCCTCGCGTCGTTTTTGACCGTCTCTTGGGCCGTTCGGAGGACGCCAGCGCCGTGGCGCAATGGTAATCAACGGCCCGGAGCGGCTGCCGCCTAGTCGACCTTCTCGAATCATTGCCTGGACAGAGCGGGCGGGGCCGTTGGACTACCATTTTTCCGCTCTCCCCGAACAGCATGATGACCGATCCGAGTTTGCTCGCGGGCACCGCCGAGCTGGAAGCGGCGCTTGGTCGTTATCACCTCGTTGCGCAAATCGGACGAGGCGGCATGGCGGACGTTTTTCTTGCCCTCTGTCGGAACGAGGATGGAACGAACCGCCCGGTCGTCCTGAAACAGCTCCGGTCCGAGCTCGCGCAGAACGACGATTTTCGCGCGATGTTCGCGAACGAGGCCCGCCTCGCCACGCGTTTTGACCACAAGAACGTCATCCAAACGTACGACCTTTACTCCGACCCGGATCTCTGCGTCCTCGTCATGGAATTCTTGGACGGCCAGACCCTCTCGCGGGTACGTCATCGCGCCGAAAACCAAGTCCCCTTCTCGGTTCACCTGCGCGTGCTGGCCGAAGTTCTCGCCGGGCTGCACTACGTGCACGAGCGCACGGACGACGACGCGAGACCCCTCGGCATCGTCCATCGCGACGTGACTCCCTCCAACATTTTCGTCACCTACGATGGCACGGTCAAAGTGGTCGACTTCGGCATTGCCTGCGCGACGACTCTCCGATCCGAAACACGCAGGGGCGTCGTCAAAGGCAACCTCGCCTACATGGCGCCCGAGGTCGTGCGCAGCGAAAGCGTCGATGGGCGAAGCGACATCTTTTCCGTGGGCGTCATGCTGTGGGAAGCGGCGACCGGGAGGCGTCTATGGCAAGGCCACGATGAGGTTGCGCTCTTCGACCGTCTCGCCAAGGGCGACCTGCCGATCCATGCGCCCGGCGCAGAGGGCACCAGCGCTGAGATGCTTCGCATCGCCGAGCGAGCGCTCGCCGTGGATCCCCTGCGGCGGTACGCGACGGCGGAAGCGATGCGCCAAGAGCTCGAGAGCGTCATGGCGCGACTTGGCCATCCAACGCATGCGGCGGCGCTCGCCGGCTATATGGATGCTTTCTTTGCCGGCGAGCGGGGGAAATTTCAAGCGGCCATCGACGACGCGGTAGCCCGTTTTGCGCCGGAGTCCGCTGCGGAGAGCCGCGTGACCAACGAGTTGAGCGTCTCGTTTCCGGGCATCGACGCGACGCAGTTCTGCACGACGATTTCTTCGATGCGTCCCAGCGCAGAAATGTCCAGGACGACGACCACCTTGCGCGATGTTGTCCAAGCGATGCGCGCGCTGCCTCAATATCGTCCAGGCGCGCGCCGCGCAATTGGCGTCGCATCCTTGGCGGCGGTGGTCGCAATGGGCGTTGCGTACGCCGCTCACGTGCCGAGCGATGCGCCCGCTCGCGCTGCCCCCATGGCGGTCGCCGTCGAACGGACGGCCACCCCCGACGAACCGCACAGCACGGTGAACCATCCGGCGGCGACGCCGTCCCTCACCCCCGAACCACCGCTCGTGTTGCCCGCCCCCGCAGCGCAGGCGCGCGCGCGCGGGACCATCTCCGCCGTGTTCTTGGTCCGTCCTCCGTATGCGCGCCTTTTCCTCGATGGCGCGCCGCTCGAGGGAAACCCGGCCGGTATCCGCAGACAGCCCGACGACAAACCGCACCTCCTTCGCGTCGAAGCTCCGGGGTATGCGACGCTCGTTCGCGTCATCAACCTCGACAGCGACGTCGCAAAAGAATTCGAGCTCGCGCCGGAACCGACGCCCGGGCTCGCTGCGCCGCGAACTGCGCCATCCCCCGAGTCTCACGACGAACCGCCGAAAGCACACCCCGCCAAGCGCACCGTCGCACGCGACGATCCCTGGGGGATATGAGACTTCGAGGCGTCGTGATTGAATGCCGCTCAACCGGCTAACGATCACGTTATCTGCTTCGGCCGCCATTTCCCTTAAAACGGCTGCAATTTTCACGGGTGGGTGTAGTCGATGAGCGAAGCAATTTTGAGCCCTTCGCGTGGTCTCGCGCCGCTTCATTGAACAAGGCGGGCCATGCCGACAGCGATCGTCGCTCCGGTTGGTCAGTGGAGGACGAGATGCGCGTGGCGAGCTCGATATTTTCGGTAGCCCTGGGGCTCGGCGCAGTCACCGCCGCCGCGCGCGTTGCCTACGCCGATCGGCCTTCGGACGTCTGCCAGCGATGGGCGGCCGACCGCGTCGACCGGAGCGAAGGCACGTGGACCGGAAACGCAGATACGTGCGACCCGGGCGACGTCACCGAGCCGGGCCGTACGAACGCGCTGAAGATTTTGAATCTCTACCGCTTCCTCGCCGAGATGCCGGAGGTCATGACCGATCCAGTGCGCAATACGAAGGCGCAGCAATGCGCGCTGATGCAATCGGTGAACGGAGGTCTATCGCATACGCCACCGACAACGTGGAAGTGCTACACGGCCGACGGCGCCGAAGCCTCGGGCAAGAGCAATATCTCGAGCGGCAAGGGCGTCGGCTCGATGGACAGCTACATGACCGATCGCAATGTCCCCGAGGTGGGGCATCGGCGCTGGGTTCTTTCCAATTCCCTCGGCCCGGTCGGCCTGGGATCGGCGATGGGTTCGTGTTTTTGGAACTTGAACGGCACGGGCAAGGCAGCCAAACCGTTCGTCGCGTGGCCGCCCATCGGGCCCGTGCCCGCCGATGTCTTTCGCGTGAACAGCCTCGATACCGCGGGTTGGACGATCCAGAGCGACACGATCAACCTCGACACCGCGACGGCGACGATCACGGACGCCGGCCAAGATCGTCCCGTCACCGTCGCGGTTCTGCCGCCTAATTATGGTTCGCGCTACGCGATCAAATTGACACCGAACGGTTGGACATCACAGGCCGGTCACGTCTACGCGGTCGCGCTACAAGGCGCGAGCATGCCCGTCGCCTACACCGTCGAAGTCGTCGATTGCTCGGCGGTCGACGGCGGAACGAGTGGAACCGGCGGCGCGGGCGGAACGAGCGGCATCGACGCTGGTAGCGCGGGGCGAGCCGGTGCATCTGGCGCCGGTAGCGCGGGGCGAGCTGGTGCATCTGGGGCCGGTGGCGCGGGAACTTCTGGGGGAGCGGGCGGGAGCGGACCGTCCGCGGGTGCTGCCGGCACGGGAGCGGCCGGCGCGGCTGGCAACGGCGGTTCCGGTGGTGCGGGCGGCGGCACAACCGGTACTGGGACGGGCGGTGTCGGTGGCGCAAGCGCGGGCGCTGGCGGAGCAGGAGGCGCGGGCAATGCACCTCCCGGTGCCGGCGGCGGCGTCGGGGTTGGCGGCAACGGCACAGGCGGCACGGGTGATCCGACGACGGGCACCGGCGGTGCCGCAGGACGGTCGGGCGGCGGACCTGGCGAGGTTACCGGATGCGCGTGCACCACTCCGGGGTTGCGCGAGCACTCGTTTCCTCTCGGCTTCGGCTTGATCACCGCCGTCGCAGCAATGGCCTTGGCACGAGGGCGACGCAATGCCCGCGGTTGAGCTCGACCTGCGCACCGCCGCGTCGTCACGCCGCTTTGTCGGCGCTAGCGTTTCTGCGCTGGCCACGATCTTCGTTCTTGCGTGCGGCAACGCTGCGGACGACGGCTCTCGATCTCCCAAATCGGGTGGAAGCGCCGGATCGTCCGGTGGAGACGCCGGATCCGTATCGACGGGTGGCGCGCCGGGCACCGGTGGTGCGGGCGCTACGGGCAGCGGAGGAGCATCGGGGGGCTCCGGCGGTTCTGGCAATGCGGCCGGAGCGAGCAGCGGTGGCTCGGGCGGAGCAGGAGGTTTCGCCGGCGGCGGCGGCGCGGGTCGCGACGGCGGTGGTGCGAGCAGTGCAGGAGGTTCAGCTGGTTCTGCCGGCAGAGGCGGGACCACGGGAGGGACAGGAGGTTCGGCGGACGGGGGCGGCGGCACCGCCGGCGTCGGCGGCTCTGCGGGCGGAGGCAGTACCGATGGCGGTCCCGGCTCGTCCGGCTGCGGCAAGACGGGGCAAACGGGCGCCTTCCAGGCCACGATCACCGCATTCGGCCTCGAGCGCGGTTACTACCTGTCCGTTCCGGCGACTTACGATCCCATGGTGAAGCAGCGGCTGGTCTTCGGCTACCACGGAAGCAACTACACCGGGATGAAGATGCGCACGTACCTGACGCTCGAGCAGGCGCCGCTCCTCAACGGCACCATCTTCGTCTACCCCGATGGCCTCCCCCTCCCCAACCAGCCCGACAACATCGCGTGGGTGCTCACCGCCGACGGGCGAGACATCGCGTTCTTCGACGAGCTCTACGCCAAGCTCGCCGCCGATTATTGCATCGACACCGATCGCGTCTTCGTGAACGGTCAAAGCTTTGGTGGTTTGATGACCAACGCCGTCGGGTGTTTGCGCGGCAACCTGGTACGCGCCATCGCCGTCGTCGCCGGTTCGGGGCCACGCTCGATGACCTGCCAAGGGCAGGTAGCGGCATGGCTCACGCACGGCATGGATGACGACAGCATCCCTTTTGCCAGCGGCGAGGCCAGCCGCGATTTCTGGTTGGCGGCCAATCATTGCACCACGACGACCACCGTCACCGATCCGCCGCAATGCCTCAACTACCAGGGCTGCGATTCGGGCCATCCCGTCATCTGGTGCCCCCACGTCAACGACGGCGGTCACCAGCATCCGAGCTTTGGCCGCGCGGCGGTGCGAGCGTTCTTGGCCAGCTTTTGACCTCCCTGCCGGCGTGCTCGGGCGCCGAGTTTGCTCGGAACTGAGCGCCGCAACCTAAGATTGCCCGCGCGACGAGGTGTTGCCATGACCTTCCCATGGCCGACGATTTGGAATGGGAAAGATTGCTCACGCTGGCGCGAGACCACGCGCTTCTCTATCGTCGCTCGTTGTCAACGCGTCGGGTGGCGCCCTCGGCGACGGCCGACGACCTGCAGCGTGTTCTCGACAAGATGGAGCGATTGCCCCTCGACGGTTGCTCTGCCGAACAGGTTTTGAGCGAGCTCGTCGAAGTGGCGACGCCGGGGGTGGCGGCCATGTCCGGGCCCCGATTTTTTGGATGGGTCACTGGCGGAACCCTTCCCGCCGCATTGGGCGCCGATTGGCTGACGTCGATCTGGGACCAAAATGCCGGGCCCGCGACCGGTGCTCCCGCGGCGGCGGCATTCGAAACGGCGAGTCTGCGATGGGTCGTCGAGCGACTGGCGCTGCCGGCCGCCGCTTGCGGTGCGCTCGTTACGGGGGCAACGTCCGCCAATTTCGTCGCGCTTGCCGCGGCGCGCAGCTACGTGCTGAGAGCAGCCGGTTGGGACGTCGAGCAGCAAGGTCTTTTCCAAGCACCCCCAATTCGCGTGCTGGTCGGCCACGAGCGCCACGAGCGCCACGAGAAAGCCGTGCGGCTTCTCGGGCTAGGTAAGAAAGCGATGAGCTTCGTCGACGTGGATGGGCAGGGCCGTCTTTCCAGCTCCGCCGTGCGGCGCGAGCTGAAGAGCGCGATCGGACCGGTCATCGTCTCCGCACAGGCGGGCAACGTGAATAGCGGAGCGTTCGACCCGCTCGATGAAATCGCTGCGGCGCTCGCGGAGCACCGTGCCGATCGCGGCGAGAATGACTCGTGGCTGCACATCGATGGAGCATTCGGGCTCTGGGCGCGCGCGACACGGTCGTACGCGCATCTCGCGCGCGGCGCCGACCTTGCCGATTCGTGGGCGACCGATGCCCATAAGTTTCTCAACGTCCCCTACGATTGCGGAATCGTCTTGACCCGTCATCCGCGAGCTCATCGCCGCGCGATGGCGATTCAAGCACCCTATCTGTCGAGCGGCGCGGAACGCACCGGCTCGAACCCCGGCGTGTTCGCGCCCGAGCTATCGCGCCGCGCGCGAGGATTTGCGCTTTGGGCGGCGCTCCGTCAATTGGGGAGCCGAGGACTCGACGAGCTCGTGACCCAATGTTGCGAGCTCGCGCGCCTTCTCGCCGGAAAACTCGGCACGGTGCGCGGCATGACGATTCTCAACGAGGTCGTATTCAACCAAGTCGTCATCAAGTTGAAGGTGCCCCCCGGATACGAGGACGCGGAGTGGACCCGCCGCATAGCGCTCGCCATTCAAAACGAGGGAACCTGCTACCCGACGCCCACGGTTTGGCGCGCGACGCCCGCGCTGCGCTTCTCGATCGTCAATTCCGACACGACCCCCGACGATATTGCGCGCTCCGCCACCGCCGTGATCAGCGTCTACGAAGAGCTCTTCGGCCGCGAGCGTGCCCCATCCACGCCGTAGAACCAGATATTCGCGGTCCGCCCCAGTTCGCCAGTTCCGTCGTGCACGCTCTAACCCCGGACCATCGACCGTTCCTGCGCCCACATCGGTACTGTATGGGATAGAGGTGCGGGTTCGCGTGGCTCGTTCCAAATCATCTAGCTAAACGGGACTGCCCTCTATCGGGCTACTTTTCGCTCACGCAACGCCATGACTACCGATTCGAAAATGCTCGCGGCGAGCGCCGGGCTGAGGGCAGCTGTTGGGACCTACGGCCTCGTTGCCGAAATCGGGCGGGGCGGTATGACCAGCGCTTTTCTCGCGCTCTTACCGAAGACAGATGGAACGATCCGCCGCGTGGTGTTGAAGCAGCTGCGGTCCGAGTTCTCCCTGCAGGACGGATTCCGCGCGATGTTCGAGAACGAGGCGTTCCTTGGCAAGCGCTTTCGGCACGCCAACGTCGTCGAGACCTACGACATCTACTCGGACCGTGATCTCTGCGTCCTCGCCATGGAGTTCCTGGACGGCCAGACGCTGGCCATCGTTCGAGAGCGCGCCAGCCAGGAGAGCCAACTGCCCCTGGCGATCCACCTGCGTGTGCTCGCAGATGCGCTCGCGGGTCTCCACTATGTGCATGAACTGAAAGACTTGGGAAAGCCCCTCGGCATCGTCCATCGCAACGTCACGCCTTCCAACGTCTTCGTGACTTACGACGGCCAGGTCAAAGTGATCGATTTTGCCATCGCGCACGCGATATTTCGCGACACCGAGACGCGAATGGGCGGCGTCGTCAAAGGCAACATCGGATACATGTCACCCGAGGCCGTACGCCGTGAGCCCGTCGACCGGCGGACCGACATCTTCTCGGTCGGCGTCATGCTTTGGGAAGCGGCTACCGGCCGGCGACTATGGCAGGGTCACGATGAAATTGCGGTTTTCCGCCGCCTCGCCGCGGGAGACGTGCCGATCCAGACGCCTCACGCCGAAGGGGCGAGCGCGGAAATGCTCAGAATCGCGGCGCGCGCGCTCGCCGTAGATCCATCGCGTCGCTACGCGACGGCCGACGACATGCGCCTCGAGCTCGAGAACGTGGCAGCGCAGCTTGGCAGCGCAACGCACATTGTGACGCTTGCCGAGTATATGCAAACGTCCTTCTCCGTCGACCGAGAGAAGTTTCGAACGGTCGTCGACGAAGCGGCGGGCGCACTGGTTCCTTCTCCGCCGATTTCGCACGGCGACCTGCTTCGCAACGTCGTGAGCACGTCCTCGATAGAGAGCGCTTCGATCGACCCGCCTTCGACGAAGACTTCACCACTCGCGAGCACGGGCACTTTCCGCACGACGAGCACCTCGTACGACATCGTCGAACCCGCGCGCGACGTGCCCAATTTTCGCAGGCGCTTACAGCGCGTCATCGCCGTTGCATGCATGCCGGCAACGGCCGCGATCGGTATCGCCTACGCCGCGCACGTGCCGGACGGTGCGCCCGCTCAGGCCGCCGGCATGCCGAACGCCGTTGAACCGCCGGTGCAGCAAGTCGACACAGCAAGTAGGCGCAACCTTCCACCCCCTGCGCCCCTTCCGGTGACCGCGCCGCTCGTAGAGGCGGAACGGGTCGCCGCGCAACCCGGGGCGGCGGGCGCGATGATCTCCGCTGTCTTCCTCGTCCGCACTCCTCATGCGCGCGTTTTTCTCGATGGCACCCCACTCGAGGGCAACCCCGCCGCTATCCGCAGACCGCCCGACGACAAGCCGCACCTCCTTCGCGTCGAAGCTCCGGGATATACGACGCTCATTCGCGCCGTCGACCTCGACCAAGACGTTGCGAAAGAGTTCGAGCTCGCACCGGAGCCCGTCGGGGTTGCCGCGCCCCGAACCGCGCCATCGACCGAGCCCCACGACGATAAGGCCTACCCGTCGAAGCGAATACTCCTACGCGACGACCCCTGGGGGATATGAGGCACCTGGTTACCGTAGCAACCAGGTGCCTCGTCAAACCCTGTTGGGATATTGCGCGCGCTTTCAGGCTTCTACGGTTTGGGGGCGGTCGTAGGTGGAGTGTTCGAACCGTTGGTTGGGTTTGAACCGTTGGGCGTGGCTGCCGGGACGCCGTCCGCCGCGCGCTGGCCGGCTTGGCCAGACTGAACGACAATCTCGACGCGTCGATTGTTGGCTCGTCCTTCGGCCGTCGCGTTGTCGGCAATGGGCTTGTCCTTGCCGTGACCCTCGGCAACGATGTTCGCCGCCGCGATACCTCTCGATACCAAGAAGGATCGCACCGCCTCGGCCCGTTTCTCCGACAATTCATTGTTCAATTGGTCGGAGCCACGCGAATCCGTGTAACCCTCCACCGTAAGCTTGGCGTTGGGATCTTTGGATAGGACAGTCGCGACCTCGCTCAACTTTGTTTTGGCTGTCCCCAGGAGCTCGGACTTTCCGCTTGCGAAGAGCACACCGCCCGGCAGCGTGACGATGACACCGCGGTTATCCGAGCGAACTGCCGCAATGCGCTCCAGCGCGGCCCGTGTGTCCGCTGCCCGCTTCTCCGCCTCGGCGCGCGCCTGCCGCTCGGTGTCGAGCTCCTGGCGCTGAGCCGCCAGTTGTGCGGTGGCGTTGCCAAGCTGATTGCGCATTTGCTCTTGCGTGCGAGCATTCGCCAGCTGGCTTCGTTGTTGTGCCTCGGCTGTTTGCTTGGCGAGCTGTGCGATATCAGCTTGCACTTCAGCGAGCTCTGCCTTACGGATCGCCACGTACGCCCGGTCGCGTGCCTTGTCCGAGTCGCCTTCGTCGTCAAAGGTCTTTTCCGCCACCGAGAGCGCCTGCTCGGCGACGTGGACCTGCGCCGGATTTTCACGCGCCGCCGGTCCCGAAGAAGCACGCTGGTAGGCCGTGCGCGCGTCGGCCAATTCTCGGGGTACCGAGCTAGCGCAGCCCCCGCATACGAGTAACCCAAGAATCAATGCATGTCTGGAAATCATATCGTGCTCCTTCTAAAGTCGTGATGAGGTCGAGCTTTCATTGATGGCTCGGGCCGGACGGCCTAGCCTCGGTCGCTTGTGCAGCTTGCGCACGAGCCGCGCTTTGCCTGGAGATTGCCATGGCAAGGGTCGCGTCGTTGTACGCCCGCAAGGTCATGTAGTCCGCGCGTTCGTTGTTCCCGTCTTCGATGAGTTGCTTCGCCTGCGCCGTTTCTTCCTCGGCGAGCTTCAAGTAGAGCTGCGCTTTGGGCACGTT
This sequence comes from Polyangiaceae bacterium, assembly GCA_035318505.1. Classification (GTDB taxonomy): domain Bacteria; phylum Myxococcota_A; class Polyangia; order Polyangiales; family Polyangiaceae; genus DASWDH01. The sequence goes on from DATHEQ010000375.1 coordinate 10,158, forward strand.
CGCAGCGCCCGTCTCTTGCGCGGCGCGAACCGCCGCCATGGAGCTTGCCAGGTGCTCGGTGGGAGCGGGATAGCTTGCCCCGCATCCAACCGACGCAACCACAGCGATCGCGCCCAAGTAACAAAGTGTCGTCTTTTTCATTTGTCCTCCGGTCTAACGAAGAACGCAAATGATGTGCCTCGGCGGAGTTGCGATGAGTCCAGTACTCATTAAGACTGGGCGACGATCGGGCGTCGCGCATTGGCTATCGAATTGCATTGCGCCACTGCGAACCTCAACGCGCGCTCGCTTCTACGGATGCGCAGAAAGACCGACTACCCATGTCCACCACCAACCTTGCTTCTGTCGTTGCACTTCTTTTGAGCGTAACGTCCGTCGCTAGCGCCCAGCAGCCAGGGACCAACGTACCTACTCCCCGGCCCGAGCCATCCGTGACGAGCGGCCAGACCGCCACCCCAACTTCTTCGATCTCGCCGCTGCCGATCGTCTCCGATCCCAACGAGCCGGTCATCGATGCGACCACGACGCGCAGCACGTATCCGAATCGCCCTCTTTTGGTGACGGGACTCGTAGTTTTTGGCGCGTCATACGCAACGTCAGCCGTCATCGGCGGGATGGCCGATCGTGAGGACGACAAGAAGCTCGTCTATCCGGTCGCTGGTCCCTGGATGGATCTCGCCAACCGCGATTGCGTCGCCAATACGTGCTCGCGCGAAGACCTCAACAAGGCCCTTCTAATTGCCGATGGCGTCGTGCAAGGCATCGGAGCGCTCGGCGTTCTCATGAGCTTCGTCTTGCCGGAGAAGTCAACGCGACGGTGGTATCTCATCGGCCAGGACGGCACCCACGTCACGCCGATGAAGATGGGATACGCCGGATTCGGCTTGGGAGCGGTTGGCAGATTCTAATGAAGCCGAGTGGAGCGCGCGCGTTGACGGGTATGGTTGCGCCGGAACTAGTCACCGAACGTGACTGGTTACCGGCGCATCCCTACTCATGTGCGAACGGCGCGCGGCCCGTGAGCGAGCCACCGTCCTCGACCATCCGAGGATTGGTCGAACGACCAATTCCCACCGCGACGCCCCGCGCTACATTGAAAAGCCGATGAACGCGATTTCAGCCGTGCAAGACCAACCGTCCCAAGCCGCCCAGGTTCTCGTCGTCGACGATGATGACGACATACGTGGCGTCATGAGAGAATTCCTAGCGGGAGAGGGGTATTCGTCGGTGGGTGTCGCCAGTGGCCAGCTTGCTATCGAATGGCTCCGATCGTCACCCGTTCTTCCCGATCTCATCTTGCTCGACCTCATGATGCCTGACATGGACGGGTTGGAATTCCTTGGTCACATCGATGAGGAGCGCGCGTTTCGTCTGATTCCCGTGGCGATCATGAGTGCCCATCCCAGTGTTCGTCGTGCGCTCGAAGATCGCGAGACGCGCTTCGGGCCCTCTTTTTTGCTGCCCAAACCGATCGACTTCACCCGGCTGCTGGCGATCGTGGCAGGCGTCGTACCGCCCGAAGAGGTAAGCGTGTCTTGACGCGAACGCGATAGGGAGCGCGCTCGATCGTCTCTTCTCGTCGTCAGAAGTGAATGAGTGGCAGATCGGGATCCATCCCCAGCATGGCTTGGGCAACGGTTTCGTAGCGGACGCGGCCACGAAGCCGTGCTGGCGGATCACCTGCGCGTCACGGAACAGGCGCTCCATGGGATGGCGCACATAGACTGCGCTCGAGCCGCCCGACGTGAACATCATGTCGGTGACCTCCGCGCCGACCTGAGCGGCGTGCGCGGCCGCGAGAAGGATGTCGGCCCGCTGTTCCATCGTGAGCGCCTGGCCGGCCTGCGTTCGAGCCCACGTATCGGCCATCGTCTCGTACATGAACGCGCGCGCGGAGCGGAGCATCCCTTCGGCTCGACCGAGCCGCGCCTGTGCCACGCCTCGATCGCGCAGTGGCACGGTCGAACCCATGGGCATTCGCTTGGACGACAAGGCTCGTACCTCCTCGATTGCATTGCGAGCGATGGCGACGGCAATCGGCGCGATCGAGTCGAGCACGATCGCCGCCAGCATCGGCATGCGATAGAGCGCCGAGCGATAGTGCTTGTTCGGCTCGAAGGGGGGGGACGAGGGGGCAAGTG
>DATHEQ010000376.1:0-3697 GCA_035318505.1 Polyangiaceae bacterium
CGAGCGTCTCACGGTGTGGGCCCGGGGATTCGAAGCGTCGACGCTCGCTGTCGGTGCGGTCGACTCCGGCGCGGTCCAGCGCACCGTGCGCCTGCGCGCCGGGCGACGAGTGCACGGCGTTGTCGTCGACCCTGCGGGAAATGGCGTGGCGGCCGCGCGCGTTTCTGCTTGTCCGGGCAAAGAGGCCGAAGCAGCGATTTCGGACGCATCGGGGGCATTCCAGCTGCCCGCTACGGTGATCGGATGCTCCGTCACTGCGGACCACCCTCGGTTCTCCAGCGCGCGCGCTCTGCGGATCGGTGATGGACGCGACCTCGTTCTGCGTCTTGGCGCCGGTGGAGCCATCGAGGGGACGGCGGTCGACGAGCGCGGGAAACCGCTTTCGCTCTTTTCGGTCACCATCGCCTCGTTCGAGGCGCAGGAAGGCGCACCCGATGTGGGTACCCGAGCCGGGGAACTGGGGAACCATCGGCGAGGCTCGTTCAGTATAGAAGACCTGGCTCCGGGTACTTACGTGCTGCAGGTCAGCGCCGACGGCATGGTGGACGCCGCGTCGAGGCCGATCGAGGTAGGGCGAGGCAGAGTCGTGCGCGGGGTACAAATCGTTATGACGGCGGTCGAAATCGAGGACGCGCCCGAGGCGGCCGAAGAACCCGCGCCTGCAGAGGCAGAGGAACGCGAGCCAGCGGAGCGATCCGAATGAAGCTCAGCCGCGACGCGTGGCGTAAAGGAAATGCTCGACGTTGCCCTTCGGGCCGGCGAGTGCGCTGTCAATCCCGGCGTGCAGCACGAATCCAGCTTCGATGACGGAGTTTCGAGCCTCCCCAATGGCGCGCTCGCGCACGGCTGCATCGCGAATGACGCCGCGACCGCGATTGGCAGCCTCTTTGCCGGCTTCGAACTGCGGCTTGACGAGCGCCACCAGCGCACCCTCGGCGCGCAAAATGCGCGCAATCGCCGGCATGAGCTTGGATAGCCCGATGAACGACGCGTCGACGACGACGAGATCGATCGGCTCGTCGAAATCGGACGCGGTGACATCGCGGGCGTTGGTGCGCTCGCGAACCACGACGCGCGGGTCGGCGCGGAGCTTGGCCGCAAGCTGCCCATAGCCGACATCGACGGCATAGACCTTGGCGGCGCCGCGCGAGAGAAGACAATCCGTGAATCCTCCCGTCGAAGCGCCGATGTCGACGGCGATGCTGCCCGCGACGTCGAGGCCCGTCGCGGCGAAAGCGCTGAGAGCGTGCTCGAGCTTGTCCCCGCCGCGTGACACGAACCGAGCCGCTCGTGCCACACGGAGCTCGGCATCGGCGTCGAGAGGCGTCCCTACTTTTTCGATCTTGCGGTCGCCCGACGACACCGCGCCAGCCATGACCAGTGCTTGAGCCTTGGCGCGCGAGGGGGCGAGCCCGCGCTCGACGAGGAGTTGATCGACGCGGACGCGCGGAGGCCGGCGGGAAATCACGAGAATGGCCTCGCAGGCACAGGCGGCACGGCAGCGGAAATCGTCAAGGGATGATCACGGCAGGGTGGAGGATACGCGCGATGGCGGCGATCCCGTCAGCGGTACGAGGTCCGGGCCGGAGCGCGGTTTCATCGGTCAGCGGCATCAGGTGTCCTTGGCGAACGGCGCGTAGCTCGCGCCACCCAGGAGCGTCACGATCGATCGCGCCCGCTTGCCCCGTTGCTCCTGCGACCGCGGCATTGATGACGACCTCGGGGTCGAGCGTGATCAAGGTCTCGGCGTTGACGGCAGGGTAGGCGCCTCCGCTTCGCATGACGTTTTGCCCGTTGGCAAGCTCGATCATCTCGCTCGGAAACGATTCCGGGCCGGCCACGACAATCGGCGCGACACCGAAGACGAGCAGTGTTCGCACGCGCGCCTCGTCGGCAACCGCGGCAGCGATCGCCTTCTGCCGCGCGCGCATCGATGCGACGACGGATGCTCCGCCTTCGGCGGCGCCGACGCGCACTGCAATTTCCGAGATGGCCGATTCGATCTGGGCAATCGACTGCGTTGGCGGGAAGAGGGTCGCAATGCCGAGCGACTGCAGCTTGTCTGCGAGAAGAGGGCCGGCTGGGCCGCGCGCGCCTACGACGAGATCGGGCGAGAGGCGCACGATCTCTTCCAGGTTGGCGTCGACGAACCCACCGACCACGGGAAGGCTGGTCGCTTCCGGCGGATAATCGCAGAAGCGGGATCGTCCCACCACGCGTTGGCCAGCCCCGACGGCAAAGAGGATTTCGGTGGTGCTGGGGGAAAGCGAGACGATGCGTTGAGGCGCGTTGGCGTCGGATGCTCGACGTGAAGGGCGGTGACAATGGGACGCGGTCAGCGTGAGCGCAGCGAGGAGGTATGGAAGTAGTCGTCTTCGTGCCGTGTTCATTTACTTGGCCCGCAATGGCCGGTGGTCACAAGATTGCACAGTTGCCGTCCTGGGGCGCGCGGGCAGCGCGACTGCGGGACGGTTCCACGGCGAACGCTTGAGTCTCGCCCTGCCGGAGGTCTATCGATGAATCGATTGACGAAGACGAGCACCATTCTGGGTTGGTTAACGACATCGACCGCGGTGCTGTTGACATGCACCCACGCTCTCGCGCAAGACGCGACGGTGGGCGTCGGGGCGACGACGACCATTCCCTCGCGCACGCGGGCGAACGAACCGGGTGAAGGGCGGCCAGCGACGACGACCGTGACTGGGAGCAGTGCCCACGAAGCCGCGGTGGGGCGCCTCGGCGTGGGCTGGTTCGGAACGCGAGACGTTCCCGTTGGTCCTGCGACGATGGCGACGACGGGGCCGATACCGACGCCGATCATCGGTATCCGTTATTGGCTGGGCCCGATGCTCGGTATCGACGCGGGCTTGGGGTTTTTCACGGCGAGCAGCGCTACGCGCAACGAGGCGACCACGAACATCACCATCGAAGGGCCGACGCGTACGTCGTTTCTCCTTCATGCCGGGGTACCCCTTGCACTCGCGGACGCCGGGAACTTCACTTTCCTCGTCATACCGGAATTTAACCTCGGCATCGGAACGGGTGGCACCAAAGCATCGATGGGCAATCCGAGCACCGATCTCAGCGGTTTGCTGATCGAAGGCGGGGTGCGGGCCGGCGCCGAAGTCTTCTTTGGTTTCATTGGGATCCCGCAACTTTCGCTGGAGGGAACCGTAGGTGCGTTTCTCTCGTCGGCGACGGGGAAACTCAGCCAAGGTGGCGGCTCCACACGATTTTCCACGTTCGTGTTTTCTACCTCCAGCGTGGCCCAGCCTTGGGACATCTTTCGCAAAGACATCGCGGCGCGCTATTACTTCTAGGTCATTCTTGGCCGAGACCTTGTCCCGCACCTGCGGAACCGAGGGCGGCCTGCATACGAACCGCGAGGTAAGATGATGCACCTATCGACAATCGCGCGCGCGTCGGCTTTGGCCGGCCTCTTGGTCGCCTGCGGCGCCGGCGGTAGCGGAGCGGTGGAAGGCTCCAATGATCCCGGCGGGCCGTTCTCCGGGATCGGTGCGCCCGGTTCTTCCCTCTACAACAAGCCCGGCGTGTTCTCGGGATACGGCACACCGGGGACAGTGGGCCCGACCGACGTGAGCGGTCTCTTCGCGGCCGTCTGTCAGCGGCTTCGTGCCATTTGTCCTGCCGCTAACTCCGATGTCGACGCTTGCACGGCGCGGCTGCAAGCGGAGTG
>DATHEQ010000377.1:0-10395 GCA_035318505.1 Polyangiaceae bacterium
GGCGACGATGTGCTCGGCGGAGTCGTGAGAGAAGAGCCGGCGTGCGAGGGCGAGATCTTCCGGGTGCGCGGGCACCGTCAAAAAAGCGTCGGCTAGCAACTGCACGAGGTCCGCCTCCTCGCGCGTTTTCAGCTCTCCCGCGGTGGGCAGCTGCTTCTCGATAGGGCGAATCTTGTAGGTAAGGCGGAGCAGGTAAAGATTGCCGATATCTTTGGGTGTAATGATGGAAATCGCCGTGCCCGTGCGGCCGGCACGCCCGGTGCGGCCGGTGCGATGGACATAGCGCTCGGTGCTGTCGGGAAAGTCGTAATTGATGACGTGCGTGAGGTGGGAGATGTCGATGCCTCGCGCGGCGACGTCGGTGGCGACCAAAAAGCGGAGCCTGCCTTCGCGCGTGCTCGACATGACTTGCTCGCGCTCGCCTTGGGCCAAGTCACCATTGAGCCAAGCGGCGGTGAAGCCCTGCCGCTCGAGCGCCTCGGCCACCCGTTCCGTTTCTACTTTGGTGTTGCAGAACACGATCGCGCTCTCGGGATTCTCGACCTCGAGGATGCGCGTCAAGGCCTGCAGCTTGTCGGCGCGCGAGAGATAGACGAAATGCAGCACCTCCAGCGCGCCTACGTGGTCGCCCGATAGCGTGATGAACTCGGGTTCGCGCAACCGGTCGCGCGCCATGCGCTCGATGTCGGGGGGAATGGTCGCCGAGAAGAGGAGCGTTTGCCGGCTTTTCGGTAAGCGCTCGAGGATGCTGGAGAGCTCGCGCTCGAAACCCATGGAGAGCATCTCGTCGGCTTCGTCGAGGACGAGCATGCGGATTTGGGTCGGGTCGAGCGTTCCGCGGCGCAAGTGATCGAGCACGCGTCCGGGCGTACCGACCACGACCTGCGCTCCGGCGGCGAGCGCGTCGATCTGCCGGCCCATCGGCGCACCGCCGTAGATGGCGACGGGTTTGATGTTGCGCGCGCGGCCGAGCCGCTCGAGCTCGGCAGAGACCTGCAGCGCGAGCTCGCGCGTGGGGCAAAGGACGATGACCTGCACGCTCGCTTGGTTGCGGCGCACCACGGTCTCGACGATGGGCAGCCCGAATGCGGCGGTCTTGCCCGTGCCGGTGCGCGCCTGCACCACCAGATCCGATCCCCGCACGGCGGGATCGAAGACGGCGCGTTGCACCGGCGTCGGGTGCGTGTAACCCATCGAAGTGAGCACCTCGAGCATCTCTTTCGAGAGGTTCAAAATCTCGAAGGTAGGGGGAGGCGTGGGAAGAGGCTCGGCGTCTAACACGAGAGCCTCCGAGCAAGGGCGGGCCGATCGGCATTCGCCGGGGCAGGCAGGAAGGAAACGATTTGAACGGTCATGGGTGGGGAGGGCTCGTTCGGAGCTGCTCCACCCGGCGTCGCAGGGGGGCAAGCTCGCTGACTTCACGGCGAACGGCGCGTTCCTCGGCGTACCTCAATCGCTCGATAACGTCGAGTGCCGCGGCGAGATCGGGATGCGATTGGCAGGCGGCAGCAATGGCGTCCTGCCGTTCCCACTCCGGTAGGAGGGCCTGTCGAAATCGAGCCAGCGCCGCGTCCTCACTCGCCTCGGACAGCTCACCGGCCGCTTGACGTGCCCGTGCCACGCCTTGCTTGAGCGCCTCGAGACCCGCGCCGCAATCGGTGGGATCGTGGTGACGAAAGCGAGGTGACCAGATTTGCCACGTCACGTTGCCGGCCGCGATGACGATGAACACCGCCATCACGACGTAGTACGCCGCCATGACCGCTCGTCGCGTGCGACGCCGAGCGCGGATTTCCCCGGCACTGCGCTGCATGGGATGGGCAATACCACTCCTTTTGCGGCGCTGTCAGTTTCTCCTCGTTGGCCCCGCCAGCTTCTCGTTCGGGAGGATCGGGCGCGGGGGGGCGCGCGAGCTCCCGACTATGAGAGCCCTGTGCGCCTATGCCGCGATGGAGCCGCCTGGGGCACGGCCGTCCCCATGCTAGCTGTCGAGCAGGTTCGACATCGATCGACACGATGGGGATTGACGCGCGCACAGGGCTTTGCATAGTTCAAATTGTTTTGAACGAACCGAAGTCCCCGGGCGGCAGGGCGTCTGGAGAGAAAAGACACCCTTTGTGGCCGAAACAATAGAGGAATTAGGACGAATGTCCTTGCTCGGTACTGCCGCCGCCCTAGAGACGCTGCGCGAAACCGCCAATGCGGTGGAGCTCGACGGTCGCGTCACGGCCCGACTCTCCGCGGTGCAGTCCATCTTCGGCCCCGAGCTCGCGTACATCGAAGCCGAGCTCGCGAAGGCGGCGAGCGACGGCGAGAGACCCGCCATCGACGCCGCGGCGCATCTGGTGGACGCCGGGGGCAAGCGCGTGAGGCCCCTCACGGTGCTGCTTTCGGCTGCGTGCTTTGGGCCATTGCCACCGGCGGCGCGCGAGCTCGCCGTGGTCGCCGAGTTCGTCCATACCGCCACGCTCCTGCACGACGATGTCATCGACGACAGCCCCGAACGCCGCGGCAAAGCGGCGGCGCGCACCGTGTGGGGCAACGCCGTCAGCGTCCTCGCCGGCGATCTGTTGCTCACGCACGCTCTCGACCGGACCTTCGTCGCCGCGCCCGCCGCGCTGCCGGAGCTTCTCAGCACGCTGCGCCGGCTCGTCGATGGCGAAGTGCTGCAGCTCCGTGGGCGCGCCAAGCTCGACGTGAGCGAAGTCAGCTACTTTCGCATTCTGGAAGGCAAGACTGCGTCGCTCTTCGGATGGTCGGCGCGCGCAGGCGCCATCGTGGCGGGCGCGCGCGCCAGCGAAAAGCAGGCGCTCGGTCTCTTTGGCGAGCGCCTCGGGATTGCCTTTCAGCTCGTCGATGACGAGCTCGACTACGCCGGGGATTCCGTGGCGACGGGCAAGATCCTCCTCGCCGATCTCGTAGAAGGCAAGGTAACGCTGCCGCTCGTGCTCGCTCTTTCGCGCGATCCGAGTCTCGGTCCGCTGTTATCGCGTGCGCGCGAGGGCGAGCGCGAGGCAGCGGAGCAGCTCGGCAGCGCAGTGCTCGGCATGGGCGTCTGCGCCGAGGTCCGGCGGCGCGCCGCGGCGGAAACGGACCGCGCTCTCGCCGCATTGACCGAGGTTCGCCCCTCGCCCGCACGCGACATGCTGCGCATATTGGCAACCGAACTCACCAACCGATCGAGGTAGACGTGGTTCCGTCGACCGACGGGAGCGAGAAGGGGCCCGCGCGCCGCGCCACGCTGTGGGCGAGCGAGGCGATCGTCAGCGACATGGTGGGCCGGCTCATCGAGTTCTGGGGGTTCAAGCGCAACATGGGGCGCGTATGGGCCGTGCTCTACCTATCGCCCGAGCCGCTTACCGCGCAGGAGCTGCGGGCGGTTTTGCGGCTGTCCTCGGGGGCGGTGAGCATGATCCTGAACGATCTTTCGCGCTGGGGTGTGGTGCGCAAGGTATGGATCCAGGGGGACCGTCGCGATCACTTCGCGGCCGAGGTGCAGCTGTGGCGCATGATCTCGAGGGTGCTGTCGGAACGAGAGAAGACGGAGATCGTCGTCTTCATGGAAGCGTGCGAGGAAGCGATGCGTTCCTTGGAGTCGAAAATGACGGCCCAAGATGCGCGCGAACGGGCCAAAGCGCAGCTGCAGCTCGAGCGAATCAAAGCCCTGCTCGAGCTGGCGCGCCTAGGCAAAAAGCTGCTCGACGGGCTTCTCTCGACGGCCAAGCTCGACGCGGAGCCGCTGACGCGCTTTTTGCTCGGCGGGGTGCGGCGAGCCTCGTCGCTGTAAGCGCGCTCGTGGCCGCGGCGCCAGCGCGGGCCGCGTGCAACGGTGCCTCCCTCGGGGAATGCCGGATCGATCTTTTTCAAGGTCCGGTTCTCGGGCCGGCGCGTGCGACCGCGCTCGGGGGAGCGTTTGCGGCCTATGCCGAAGGGGTCGACGCCATTGCCGCCAACGCCGCGGCGGTTGCGGTACGCGTGCCCTACAGCTTCGATTGGGCCGACTACGATCTCACGCTGGGCGTTTCGTTTCCCGCCGCGTTTCGTAACACCGACTTCGACAACGACGGCAAGGTCGGATTCACGTACGAGAACTTCTACTTCTACACGCTCGGCGCGCAGCTTCAGCTCGGCGCGTGGGGAATCGGAGTTCTCGCCGATTTTCAAACCTATGATCTGCTTCCCGCCAAGCGAGCCGGCGATCCGGAGGTCGATGAGACGCTCGGCAGGGTTCACGCCGTGCTGGGGCGCTCGTTTTTCGGTGGACAGCTGGCTCTCGGCGGCGGAGTGCGCGCCGTCACATTCTCCATCGACTCGCAGCAAAATGGCGTGGCCTCGACCGATCTGTCCATGCAGGGTGTGGCGCCCGAGGTGGGCGTACAGATTCGCCCCGACTATTTCCCCTGGCGCCTCGGAGCGACGCTGCGCGCCGCGGTCGAAGGTCGTGTGTCCGCGAGCAGCGAAGCGCCGCGCGGGCCGACCGCGCTGCCCCTCATCCGTCCGGCGGGCATCAATTTGCCCTGGGAGCTCGAGCTCGGCGCGGCCATCCAGCTCGGCCCGCGCCCTCTCAATCCGCAGTGGATCAACCCCCACGCCGACGAAGCCAAAGAGCGCAGCCAGATCGCCGCCGATCGTCTCGCAAGGAGCGTGGCGCAGGATCTCGAGCTCGACGCCATCTGCGATCCGGGCGAGCGCGCGGAGCGGGCTCGCACCTTCGCCGCACAGGAGAAGTTCCTCCGCCGCGAGGAGAGCGCGCGCTTCGATGAAACGCACCAGCGGCTTCGCGCCGAGCGGCGTGCTCGCTACGGCAACTGGCCGCGCGAGCGCATCACGGTGCTGATCGAGCTGCTCATCAGCGGCAAATCAGCCGATGCCATTGGTCTCGAGTCGTATTTCTCCGGCCAAGCCGCGCTGGCACAGACCACGTCCACGATGGACTTCCGACGTAGCGGCGAGAGCGTTTCTTACAGTCCTCGCCTCGGTTTGGAAGGGGAGCCGGTCCCCAACTGGCTGCAAACGCGATTCGGAACTTACATCGAGCCCTCCCGCTTTGGCGGCCACGCCCGGCAGCACTTCACCTTTGGTTTTGACGTGAAGCTTGCCGCGTGGAGCGGCTTCGGCCTCTTCGGCGATCAGATCTGGCGCATCGGCGGCGTGACCGATCTCGCTCCGCGCTATCAAAGCTTCGGAATCTCCCTCGGGGCGTGGCATTAGAGCGGCGCGTCGCCGCGCGCACCGACCCAGAAGAATTCACAGGGAGGCGGGGAGGCGGGGAGAGAGAGATTTTTTGGTTGGGGCGTCGCGATGGTCAGTGTGACGGCGCGTTCGTGTCGGTCAGCGGGATTCGCGCTTGGACGCGAGGCGCATTGGGCCGCAAAGGAATACACAAAATCCTCCCCGTCTCCCCGCCTCCCTGTGAATTCTTCTGATCGTCGATCGCCGTAGACTGCCGTCAGTTGAGCTCGCGCTTGTCTTTTTGGGCCGAGTCGCCCTCGAGGAACGTCGCCGTGATTTCGCGTTCGAAGGCGGAGGCGATTTCTTGCTCGAGCCGGTCCGTGCTGCCGGCCAGGCGCTCGATGTTGCGCTGGTAGACGAAGATGCGCGTGGTGGTCTGCGGCGGGGCTTCGGGGTTGCCGAGGCCGTCGAGAAGGACGAGGGCGCGCGGATCGACGCCGTCGGCCACGAGCTCCATCCCGGGGACGTCACTCACGTGCACGATCGCCTCGCGCACGTACCGGCTCAAGATGGCGTCGAGCGACGCGAGCACCCGCTCGACCGCCTTCGCAAAAAGCTCGCGCGGCAAGGACCAGGAGGGGGGCGCTGTTTCGAGGTCGAGCTGACGACAGCGCAGAAACGCCGCCGTGGCCCCCTTGATGTCGCCGCGTTCGTCGCGCACGAGACCGAGGTAGTAGTGCCCTTCGGCGTGGTTCGGCTCGCGGGCGACCGCTTCCTCGATGAGCACGGCGGCGCGATCGATCTCGCCGATTTCGTAGTAAGCGCGCCCGATCAAAAAGGCGTGGTTCGCGTTCTTGTAGGGCCCATCGGGAACCCGCCCGATGACTTGCGCGGCTTCGTCGGTGTCTCCTTTGCCGAGCAGCGCGTCGAACTTCAAAAGCAATGCATCGATGATTTCTTCGTCGGTCTCGGCCAAGTCAAGCGCCTCGCTGCACATCTCGACGGCTTGATCGAAGTCGCCGAGGGGGTGAATGTACACCTCGGCGGCGTTCAACATCGCCTCGAGGTACGTTTCGTCGAGCGCAATCGCCTGCCGGTAGTTCTCGATGGCTTCGCTGGGATCGCCTTCCAGGGCCGCCACGTAGCCGAGCAGGTTGAACGCTTCGGGCGACTGGGGATCGATTTCGAGCGCGCGCCGCGCCGACGCTTCGGCGCCTCTCGTGTCGCCCCGCTGCACGAGATCCCATCCACGGTCGAGATGCGCCGAGAATTGATCCATTGTTCCTTCTAGCTATCTCTCGTTTTCCAGAGGTTACGTCAAGTGATGCCCGCACGACTACTCGTGAACGACGACGCGCGTTCCCGGTCGTTCTTTGGGAGCGATTGCGCCGTGCCAACCCTGGGGCAAAAGGGGTTCGGTCCAAAAGAAGAGCCGTTTCGCGTCGAGCGGCGCGAGGTTCACGCATCCATGGCTCTGCTCGTGGCCGAAGTTATTGTGCCAGAAAGCGCCATGCAAAGCGTAGGATCCCTCGAAATACATGACGTAAGGGACGTCCTCGATGCTGTACGGCATGTCGCCGGGGGCCGGGCCATCGCCGTCCATCGTGATTGAAACGTGTTTCTCACGGATCCGAAAGCTCCCCTGCACGGTTTGGTGATCGTGCACCTTGTCGTTGGGATCGCGCCCCCTTCGCCCGCTGGAGACGAGCGTCGCATAGACCGGGCGGTCTCCCTCGAACGCTACCAGTGTCTGCCGCGTCAGGTTGACGTCGATCCATTTCTCGTCCGCTCCGAGCCCCGGCGGCGGCGCGCTCGGGTCGGTATACGTCCCGTCGAGCGTTCTCATCCACCATCCCTCCTTCGTCTCGCGAAAAACGGTGTTGCCGATGGGAACGACGCGCCCCGTGAGGAGAACTCCAGTGAACCGCTCCACCGGGGAGGTTGGTGTGGCCCGGCGTTTGTCGGGATCGACCTCGTACTTCCACGCCTTGGTCCCGAGGATGAAGGCGACCGGCGCTACCGCATCGGATCCCGTGAGCTCCAGGCCTTTGAAGAGCGGCGGCTCGCGAATCGAGAGGCGATCGGCGGGCGCGACGAGCGCCGCGGTCGTCTTGTACCAGTTGCGGTTGTTCCAGTTGAATTGGCGATCGATCGCGACGTAGAAGCCCTTGAACATTCGCTTGGCCACGACGGCGTCGGCGTCCTCGGTGAGGTCGCTCAGCTTGATGTCCGGTTTGCCATCCGCGTCGACGAGCCACCAGGGCCGGCGATCGCTGGTGATGAACGGGGGCCCCAAAGCGCCCACGGCGCTGCTGATGGCGTTGGGATCGGGCCCATACGGATTGTCGGTCGTTTGCAGGGCTGCGGCCTCGGCTTCGGCCGGACGCGCGCGGCGCTTTGCCTGCGCGGTGCGCAGGTACGGCTCGTACTGGAGCATGTCTTCGCGCGAAGGAACCGACTTGTAGAGCGGCGTCCCCATCGTCGTGTTCCACGCATAGCGATAGGGCAGGACGTCGTCGAAGTTCGGCGCGGCGATTCCGAGGCGTACGAGCGGATGGTTGAGATCGAGCGTGGCGAATTTACCGCAAATGTAACCTCCGCCGATCAACCGGTACCAGCCCGCTTCGCAGTTGCCGGATTTGTTGGGCGAGGGGTCGACCGGCGCTTTGCCGCCCTGACGCAGATAGCCGATGCGCTTGTCCCGGTAGGCTTCCATGCCCGCATAGATGGGAGCCTGACTCACCATCGAGCCGATGAGCGGTCCGTCGTAGGGTTTCGATGCTTCGGTAGCGCCGCTCGCGGGACCCGACACGGCGGCGCCCGCGTCCGCTGCCGCGAGATAGGAAAGGGTGCTCGAGAGCGGTGCGGGGGTGGGCGACGTCACTGCGCCGGGGGGCGGTTCGTGCTTGCATCCGGCCGACCACCCGAAAAAGGCGGCGCCTGCCGCCGCGACGAGGACAAAGCCCGCGCCCCAAGAGCCCCATCCGCCCGGCTTCGCTGCCGGAGTGGAGCGCGGCGCGTGGCGAGGTCTGGACGGCCGTGCTCGCGCGCTTTCGCGATCGGCGTTGTGCTGAGGGCGCTTGGCCATGGGAAAGCGAGAAGTCTCTCCCGGAAGACTTCTTCCTCCGCTTAGTACCTGCTTCCGCGGGTGTCGAACCAGTTCTTGCACCGGGCGTGCATTCGTCTTTGGGCCGTGGTCGTCGACGACGGCACCATCTGCGCGCCACCCGCCGCGAGGGCGCTATGATGCGGAGCTGTGGCCGGCGCCCAACCCCTCGCCATTCGCGATTCGCGCGCGTGGGTCTTTCGGGTGGCGCTGCTGGTCGCGATGGTCGCTCACCTGCCGTTCACGCCGCTGCCGTTCATCTTGCGGTGGCTCGGGATTTACCTCAATCGAAGCGATACCTCATGGGATTACCAGGATGACTCGGTGATCATTCCCATTTCGCTCGTGGAGGACACGCCGGGTGCCGTCCCTCCGCCGACGGAGCGAACGCCAGAAACTGCAGCCACGGGAGCGCCAGGAGAGGAAGCGAAGCCTCGGGCGCGGCCCCCTGACCCAGCGCGGTCGCCTGACGGCGGCTTGGCCGACGCCGGGCCACCCGATGCTGGAACGGCTGACGCGGGTCAGGAGCGACGCAGAGTCCGCGACAGCGGAGCGGAGCGCCAAAGGCTGCTCGCCTCGGGCGACGGGGGCGCGGACGCGGGGGTCAATGGCGTCAAGGACACGCTGAGCCTCGCTGGCGGCCTGCGTCGCGCTGTGAAGGGCAAACCCAATGTGGCCCTCGTCTTCTGGTTCTCGACGATGCGGGAGCACCCCCTGGGTCCGCTCGTCGGGAGTTTGCTTTCGTGCAATCCGCAGTGGCGCGACTTTTTGGGGGACGTCATCGACCCGTTGCAAGACTTGGACGGCGTGATGCTCGTCGGACCGCGGATGTCCGAAACTTCGAAGCTCACCATCCTCGTCCAGTCCCGCATGGAGGACGCGAAACTACGCCAAGTGATGGGCCTCGTCGGGGAGGCCGCACATCGCAGTGGCGCCGGTGGTTTCATGGACGCAGGAGTCGGATCGCAAGCCATTCGGTTCCGCGCCGATCGCGCTGAGCGCGTCGCGTTCACCCACCCCAAGAATCTCATCATCGTGACGCCGCCCGAAGGGTTCGAGCAGTTGCAAGCACAGCGCGAGCCGATGTCGCTGCCCGCCGGGCGTGGTCAAGCGATGTCGCTGACGATGGTGAATCCGTGGCGACCGCTGCGGATGATCGGCATGCGCTTGCCGGAGACACTGAGCGAGATCCGCGTCAACGTCTTTGCCACCGAGAGCGGCGGCGTTCGCGCCGAGATCGAGTTCGATGATCAGGACGCGGCGATGGCGGCCGCTCACGCGGGCGACGTGACGGAACAGGCGCGAGCGGCTGCTGGGCTATTGGCGAGCGACATCACCTTCGTCGCGGAAGGCAATCGACTTCACGGCGAGACGCGCTTATCGCGCATCACCAGCGCCATTGCGCTCGGATTCGTTCGGGCTCAAATCTGCCCCCCCGCCGCGTTCGACGCCGGGCGCGCTCCGCGTTGACGGGCGCGTCGGCTTGGCGAGGCGGCCGAGAATGCGGTCGGCGGCGGCGACCTCGACCGCGGCAAGGCAGAGCATGGGCCCCCTCCGCGGAATGATGAGAAGCCGCGATCGTCCGCGTGCGCCGGGGATGAGGCTCGACAGCGCAAAGTCGATGCCGAGGCCGAAGAGCGCGATCAAAAGGCCGGTGCCCAGCATCGATGGGGACCCGGCGCGTGCGCCATCGACGAAAAGCCCCACGCCGATGTAGCTACCGATCGTGAGCGCGACGAGGCCGGTGTACATGGGGAGCCCCGGGTAGCGGATTTCCCGCGTCACGCGCACCAGCCCGTCACGCGGGATGACGGTCGCGCTTTCGAGCAGCGTTTTGCCGAGCATGGCGGTTCGAGTGCGCACTTCGAGACCTGCCGCACTCACGCGGACCTCCGCCGTTCGGCGCAGCGAGAGCACGTACCTGCCGACGAGGTATCCGAGCTCGATGAGGAGAAGGAGACCGGTTACCGCCAAAAGCGCGGTGAGCAGCGCGCCCCGCGGTACGGCGGCGAGGTCACCCCGCAACGTGGAGGGTGCGTCGTCGGTGCTGAAAGCTTCCGGGGCCATTCACGAGAGCCTGACGGTGGTGCTGGGGTGAGGTTCTGGTAACGGAAACC
>DATHEQ010000378.1:0-43139 GCA_035318505.1 Polyangiaceae bacterium
CGCGCTCCTCGTGCCCGAAAAGACCGTGGCCTACCAGATCCTCGCCCTCAACATCGAGAAGGCCTACAACCTGCGCGAGAAGGCGATCGAAGTCGTGCGCTTGTACCGGGAGCTGGCGCGGCTCGGTGGCGACAAGGAAGACAGCTACGCCCTGGAATTCGAGGAGCCAGCACTCATCACCCTCGGATTTGCCTACCAGAAGCGACCGCGCGTCTCGGGCGGGGCGTACTACCCGGTGCTGCGCAAGGTCGACTCATGGCAAGGGGTCAAGGTCCTCGCGGGCATTCCCGAACGCGAGCGGCGGGCCGATCTCGTTCTCGAGCTCGACGACGCCGTCGGCGAGGCGATGGAGAAGCTCAAAGCCAAGGGCTTCAAAAGCCCTTACCTTCGCACCTTCGTCGTGGCGCGGATCAATCCGCTTCGTTTCATGAAAGGGTCCGTTCCCCCCATGGACGAGCTTCTGCCCAGCATGGCCAAACGCGCGCGCGGAATGAACCCCGATCGGATCAAGCCCGAGGACGTGGCGCGAACCGGCGGAGCTCCCGAAGGGGAGACCTAAAGACTGTATTCTTGCCGCCGCGGCATACCGCCGCGATCGCGCATCAGATTGTCGGCATTGAGCAGTTCCTGCTTGTTGCCGATATCGAACCATCCGCCGGAGAAGCGGTACCCAAAAACGGGTACGCGTTTGTGCAGCCAGGCGACGAAGTTGCCCGGTTGGTCCGGTGAGTTGCCTTCGGCGAGGTACGTCTCGAGCAGCGGGACGTGCTGGCGATGGTAGATGTACGTCGCTGTGCCGACGAGGTTCGTGCTCGGATTCTGCGGTTTTTCGATGAATGACGTGAGGCGCCCCTGCGCGTCGAGCTCGACGATGCTGTACTGCTTGACGAGCTCGCGGTCGGGACACTCGTAAATGGCGAGCGCGCTCACTTCTCCTCTGCCCCGCCAGTCATCGACGTAGGCGGCGAGGCTGTAGTCGAAGAGGTTGTCACCGGCCGTGACCAGCAAATCCTCGCCCCCGAGCTTGGCTTTGGCGACGGTGAACTTGAGGTCCCCGATGGCGCCCAGGCGATCGGCGTTGCTGGTGGTGCCGTCGCTATGGACCTGGATCGGCACCCGCCCGCGGTGGTTTTTGGCCCACGCTTCGAAGGCGCCGGCAAACTTCTGGTTGGTCACGAGGTGCACCGCATCAACGCTCGGGACCTCGGCGATGCGGTCGTAGATGTAATCGACGATCGGCCGCCCCGCGAGGAGGAGCAAGGGTTTGGCGACCGTTTTCGTGAGCGGCTCGAGCCGCGTGGCATAGCCAGCTGCCAGCAGAATGGCTTTCATGGTGACCACTTCTCTCAAGAACGGGGCCTGTGGGCAAGCCCTCCCGCTCGGCCAGGGCCGAGCGTCCGGGGACCCGGGTGCCAGGCAAAAGGTGCCGCCCGGACGAGCCCCGAAACGGGTGCGCTTGCCCCCCCTGCGCCGGCTGGGGTACGAATCGCGCTCGTGACTGCGCCCCCGTCGGAAGAAGGCAAGAGAAGGCTCCTGCCCAACCCACTCGTCCGCCTCTTCGCGTCCGCTGACCTGCGCAGCGTAGGCGTGATGCGGATCGTCCTCGGCTTGCTTCTCATCGGCGATCTGCTGCCGCGAATCGCCCACGTCGACGCGCTCTATTCGAACGACGGCGTGCTCACCAACCACTATGCGCTCTTTCGACCGCTCGCCCCCTACCAGTTCTCCTTCTACTTCGCCGTCTCCTCGACCCGTGACGTCACCGTGGTTTTCCTTCTCACGCTCGTCGTCTATTTGCTGTTCACGGCGGGGTATCGGACACGGATCTTCCATGTTCTGTCGTTCGTGTGCGTGACGAGCCTGCATGCTCGCAATCTTCTCGCCGAGCTCCCGTCCGACGCCGTGCTTCACCTCTGGTTGGCATGGTCGTTTTTCTTGCCGCTCGGCGCGCGGTTTTCCGTCGATAGCTTGCGAAAATCGCTTTCCGACCGGCGCGAGACGTCACCTGAAGAGCTGAACGACCGCCCCGTCCGGCCCTCGACGTTCTATTCGGTCGCCGTCCTCGGGGTCGTTTTGCAGCTCTCGTCCATGCACGTCGCGGCCGCGATTCGCCAGTCGGGGCCCACCTGGAGCGACGGCACGGCGCTTTACTATGCGCTGCATCACAACCTCTGGGCGAGCGCTGCCGGCGCGTGGCTCGGAAAGAGCGTATCGCTCGAGACGATGCGGCAGCTCACCGGCGGCTACCGCATCGCGGAGATCGCGATTGGACTTTTGGTGCTCGTGCCCTTCACGTGGGTGCGCCGCGCGAGCGTGGTGTTGCTGGTCCTGTTCCATCTGACTTCGTGCGTGCTCTTCCGGGTGGGGCCCTACGATCTCGCCGTCCTCGGCGCCGCGCCCATCCTGCTCTCGACGCGCGATTGGACGGCGATCAAAGCCTGGTACGCGCGGCGCAAGCGCGAGCTCGTCGTCTACTTCGACGCCCATTGCGGTGTTTGCCTCATGATCTGCCGTTGGCTCGTCCGTTTCGACGCCCTCCGGCTGCTCACTTTTCTCGCCAATACGTCGGAGGACGCGCCCGCGGAGGTGAAGGCCGCCGCGGCGGAAACGGTGGTCGTCCGCGACGAGAAGGCAGGCCGCACTTTCACGAAATCGCGCGCACTGGCGGCGATCCTCGCTTCCCTGCCGCTTGGTGGTCTGAAGAGCGTCGTTCTGCGGATGCCCGGCATCGCGCAGTTGGCCGACGCCGGTTACGACGTGGTCGCCCGCAACCGCGCCGCCATTTCCGTCTGGCTCGGGTTCGCGTCATGCGGGGTTCCGCGCGCGCACTCGGCGGCTCCTTTGCGTCGCGCGTCCCCCTGGCCTCTATTGCGCGCGCTTGTCGTCACTCGCGAGACGGCCGCGGCGGGATTCATCTGTTTGTGCGGCGCAGCCCTGTGGCAGGGGACACTCCCCGAGGCCAAGGCGCCCAACCTCGCGGAGCCCGTCCACGCCGCCCTTTCGTATCCGCGGATCTTCCAGAAATGGGGGCTCTTCGCGCCGGATCCGCCGAAGGATCTGGGGGTCATGGTCGTCGACGCCTGGAACGGTCGCGGCCTCAGATTCGATCCGCTCACCGGCGGTCCGCCGCGCGAAACGCCGGAGCCCGAGCCAAAAGCCGAAGCGTCGGATCGCCCTTCGCCGCTCATGTGCGCGTATTTCACGAGCATCAGTCAGCCGAGCAACGTCATCTACCTCGATGGTCTGCGCGACTACGTGACCCGCGTCGGCGATGAGAAGCCTCCCACCGACCGGCCCACTGCTTACACCGTTTCGTGGGTCGAAGTCCCCATCGCGCCGCCCGAGGGCTCCCCGGTCGCCACCTCGCCGTCCAACCAGGTCACGCGTCGCAGGCTCACGGCACGCCCATGAATGCGCGGTGGCGCCGGGCGATCGACTTTTTCGTGAGCCGATACCTGACGGTCGACGCGCGTTCGCTCGGATGGTTTCGGATCTGTTTCGGGCTGCACCTCATCGTCAATCTTTACGATCGTACCCAAGGCCCCGACGGGCTCGCGTTTTACACCAACGAAGGGGTGATGCCGAATCACTACGCCCTCTTCGCGCCCGCCGGCGACAAGTTGTGGTCGCTGATGCTCGCCTTTTCGACGCCGGCGGAAGTCCAAATCGCGTTCTTCCTCATTTTCATCGTCTACGTTTTCTACGTTCTCGGTTACCGCACCAAGCTCTTTCAGATCCTCGTCGTCATTTGCCTGCTTTCGCTCGATAACCGCAACCTGCACCTGCAAAACGGCGGTATCGTCGTCACCAACGTCGTCGCCATCTGGACGGCGTTGCTGCCGCTCGGGGCGCGCTTCTCGCTCGACCACCTGCGTCGCTCGTTGCGAGCTCGCGTGGAGACGTCCCCCGCCGAGCTCAATGATCGCGCGGCGATGGTCGTGAGCCCCCCGAATTTCGCGCGGCTCGCCTTCTTCGGGATGGTCGTCAACTTCGCCTGCATTTACTTCTTCAATTTTGCCCACAAGCACGGCGTCACTTGGCACGACGGGTCGGCCTTTCATTGGGTCCTCTGGCAAAATCGAATCGCCACCATCTGGGCGGCCTGGCTCCGCATGCACGAACCGAGTTGGGTGAGCCCCGTTGCCACATGGGCGACGCTCGTGCTCGAAATGGGCCTGCCGGTTTGGCTGCTCATCCCCATCTCGCCCAAGTGGCCACGTCGTATCGCCATGCTCAGCGTGTTCATGCTGCACGCGGCGATATCGCTTTTCATGACGCTCGGCCCTTTCTCCTATTCGATGATGGCGTTCGCGCTGCTCCTTCTCGGTCCCGACGATTGGGCTTTCATTGCCCGCGTTTTCTCGAGCAAGCGCCGCCTCCTCGTTGCCTACGATGCGGCGAGCGCCATCCATCATCGATTGGCGCGCGTGGTGGCGCGACTCGACGCCCGACGTGCACTCGAGTTCGCCGACGTCCGCGATGCCGACAACATTGCTTTGGCAGCTGATATGCCCGAGCAGCGAGAGCCCTTCGAGGTGTGGCGACGCTCGGCGGCAAGCGCTACGGGCGCGGAAGAGCGCCCGGGGGTCACACGACTGACGGGGTCGGAAGGTGCCGCCGCTGTCGTGGCTCTGCTTCCGCTCAGTGCGCTCTACGCGTGGCTCTTGCGTACTCCGCCGCTAAGCCAATGGGTCGATCGCCTCCTCCGCACACCCGATCCCCATCGAGGCGCGCTCGACGAGGCTTACGTAGAAACGCCCGCGACGCAGTTCAAGCAACGCGTGCTGCGCGCGATGGGCGAGATCCTCGCCGCTGGTTTTTTACTGACCGTAGTGACGCAGATCGCCGTCGATAACTGGGCCATTCCCGATCGCTATCGCGTGAAGCGCCGCCCCGAGCTTCAGCGGCAGCTCGTCGAATACCTACGCGTGCCGCAGGGCTGGAGCATGTTCTCGCCCGACGCTCCCAAAGAGGACGGAACGATCACCATCGATGCCGTGCTTTCTGATGGGACGCATATCGATCCCCGTAAGCAGCGCCCTCCCGATTTCGAGCCGGCCTTGCACGGACCGTGGTTCGACGATCAGCAGTGGTGCGACTGGGATCTACGTATGCGTTTCGATGGCAACCGACATCTACACCCGCACTTTCGCGACTACATCGCGCGCCTCGACAAGTTTCGATCTTGGAAGCAGCGGGCCACGATCGTTTATTTCGACGTTTACTGGGTAAACAACGCGGCGCCGCCCCCCGGCAGCAC
Organism: Polyangiaceae bacterium; assembly: GCA_035318505.1. Classification (GTDB taxonomy): domain Bacteria; phylum Myxococcota_A; class Polyangia; order Polyangiales; family Polyangiaceae; genus DASWDH01. The sequence goes on from DATHEQ010000378.1 coordinate 5,261, forward strand.
CCTGCCCTACAACATCACCAAGCAGTTACTTTTCTCGGGCGGAATTCACCCGTGACCGACGTCGCGAGGTGAGATCGAATTACGAGAGACTTCTGCGCGAGGGTGGGGTAAAGGGGGGGCCCTGCCGTGCATGTTCGCACGGGTATGCTCGAGCGGCGCACTTGTTTGGCTCGTTAGGATGAGTGAAATGGCTACTGGTACCGTCAAGTGGTTCAACGATTCGAAGGGTTTTGGTTTCATCAAGCAGGAGGGCGGCGAAGACGTGTTTTGCCATCACTCCGCAATCGTAGCGGACGGCTTTCGCAGTTTGACCGAAGGTCAAATGGTGGAGTTCGACGTGAAGAGGGGGCCCAAGGGCTTGCAAGCCGAAAACGTTCGCGTCGTTCGTTGACGCAATAGTACCGCCGCCGGTCGTCGTCGCTGGGCCGCAAGCGTCATCTCGCTTGCCGGCCCGCGGCCACCGCCTCGCGCGCCGAATGTGAGGGGAGCTCGATGAGGAAGCGAGCACCCCCCTCGTAAGATTCGTCGAGCTGGATTGTTCCGCGCGCGGATTCAACGAGGCCGCGGCAGACGGCAAGGCCGAGGCCCGTCCCCTTGCCGACTTCCTTGGTCGTTACAAAAGGCTCGAAAAGGCGCGCACGGACGGCGGGGTCGATTCCGGGGCCATTGTCCTCGACGGTGAGGCGCACGCCCGTACCGCTGCGGTGCGCGGCGACCGTGACGACGCCCTTTGCATCGACGGCGTCGGCCGCGTTGAGCAGCAGGTTCAAAAGAACCTGCATGAGCCGCTCATTTCCCAGCGTGACCTGCGGGAGATGCGGCTCCGCGTCGAGGCGAAGATCGACTTGTCGAAAACTTCGCTGCGGTCGGACGAGGGCAACGACGTCCGCAATGGCTTCCGCGACATCGCCCGGCTTGTCATCGTCGCGATGCGCCGCGGCAGCGGGGCGCGCGAAGTCGAGGAGATCGCGCAGCACACGGTGGATACGTTCGGTTTCGCTCTTGATGCGCTTCAAAAAATCCTGCTCTTCGTCGGCCGTGAGCCCGCCCTGCAGGAGTAGGTCCTCGAGGCCCAAGAGGGCGGCGATGGGGTTGCCGATCTCGTGGGCCAACCCTGCCGAAAGCCGTCCCACCGACGCCAGCCGCTCGGTGCGAATCAGGCGATCCTGCGCTTCGCGAAGCTTCTCTGCGCTGCGCTCGAGCTCCTCGATCTGGGCGCGCATACGGTGCTCGTCGGCGCGAAGATTCGCCGTCATTTCCGAAAGACTTTCAGCCAAACTGCGGAGCTCGGCGGGGCCCGTCGCTGGCGGCTCGAAGGCGCGACCGCCCGCGGCCACGCGCCGCGCGGTCGCCGAGATCGCGTCGAGCGGTCGCACGATGAGCCTCGTTAGCGCGATGTAGGCGAAGGTCAGCAGCGCCAGCGCGAAGAGGCCCGTATAGAGGCCGAGCAAGCCGAAGAGCGGCGTCCCTCCGCCCGCATCGACGTCGGTCCGCACCACGGCCGCGACAACGCCGCTCGCACCGGGAATAGCGACCTCGAGGGCCGGCCCCCGGGGCGTCGCGACTTGCCGCACGTGTTCGACTCCGGCTGGCATGACGGGGGGGAGTGCACTCGCGGTATCGGGATCACCCACGCGGAACACCGCCGCTCCTTTCTCGTCGTACACGCCGAGCGCCGCCACGCCACCGGCGCCGATTTCGCTGTCGAGCAGCGCGCGGAGCTCGGTGTCGCCGCGGTTACGGCGTGCTTCTTCGACCAGCGCTGCGACGGCGCGCCCAATCGACCGCGCGCTCGCTTCCCGCTCGGCCCTCACGGTGGCGCGCGTAAGAGCCGCCACGGCGAGGAAAAGCGGAACGAACGCAAGCACCAGGAGCCCGCCCAACGCGAGCACGATCTGCAACCTGATGCCCATGGCCCTCGGCGTCATCGCGTCTCGCCCTTCGAAGCTTACAAGGCCCCGGGGCGGCGGAGTAATAACCCGGGGATCCGAGCCCCCTCGAGCAGGGCGCGAAATACCCAGGGCTTGCCCGGGCGCTACCTGTTCACTGGGATGAACCCCGCCGCCCGGGTGGCGGCGAACGCGCCGAGCCCGGCGAACACAATCAATCCCGTGATGAAAGTCCCGAAGTAAGGGATGAACCCCGCGATCAAGAACACCGCACAGCCGACCGCCAGATGCACGTAGGGGTTTTCACTGCGATGCGCGACGAGCGCGCTTCCCATGGCCGACAGTACCGCGCAAATTCCCGCGTAGGCCGCGAAAATACCAGCCAAGAGCGCGACGATCGCGACCGGGATGCCGACCACCGTGATGCACAGGAGCACGACCAATACGAGCCCCACCACCACGCTCGCGATACCGAGCGCCATGCTGCGCATGGGTCGGAGCGCGATCTCGCTCTGCAAGAGCTGCATCCGCCGCGTAGCCATGGCGATCACCACCGCGCCCAGCAAAAACAAGAATGCCGTCTTCGTTATCTGTGCGCCGATGGTTCGAAACCTGAATAGCCGGCCGGGATCCCAGGTGCTGCGGGCCGGGTGATCTTCGTCGACGACCTCTTCGCCGAGCATCTTGACCTCGCCGCCGATCTTTGCTCGGCTGCCGCGATGGAGCTCGCCCCCCAGCGCCACGACATCGCCGTCGATGGTGGCATCGTCGTCGACGTTCGCCTCGCCGCCGATCACCGCTAGGTCGCCTTCGACATGAGCGCCGGGGTGGACGTGCACGCTGCCCCCGAACACGGTGACGTCGCCTGTCGCTTTGCCCAACATTTCGACCGAGCCGCCGAAAACCGCGACATCGTCCACGACTTCGTGCGCCTCGACGCGTACGCTGCCGCCGAAGACGGTGCGATCGCTGTTCGAATCGTCACGCTGCTTGTGCTTCTTGCCATGTCGGGAAGAGGGGGCGGCCGATGCAGATGGGGGCGTCGCCGCGGGCGGGGGCGTCACCACGGGCGGCGGCGAGGGGGCGGCCCGGTTGTCCTCCGCAGTGCCGTCGTCGTGCTGAATTTGAATGATGTCCCCCTCGCGCCGCGCGACGTAAGCGGCGTCGGAGAGGACGAGGTCGAGCACGCGCGCAGCGGGTTGGTTCTTCACGTGCACGTCGATGCGGTCTTCGGGCAACCCCTTGAAGACGATGTTCCATCCCGCGGCATCCGCCACTTTGCGCACTGCCTCCGCTCGCGAAACCGAGCTGAGGTCGAGGGTGATCGCCTTGTCCTCTTCCGGCCACGTTCCTTGGCGCTTCACGGCGCCGAATGCCGATCCCGCCATCTGCAGAATGGCCAAGAGAAGCAGCCAGCGTTGCATCAAGACCCTCTTTTTCATTCAATCCTCATCTCTCGCGTCGCGCGCGGCGCGAGACGCGCCACCGAAAGGCCCACGAGCAAAAAGAGCATCGCGGCCGTAAGACTCATGACGGGCAGCCAGCTCCAAGCTCGGGGCAGGAACGAAACGGCGTGCCGCGTCAAAAGCGGAGTCCCTTCGCGCAAGGCAAACCACATCCGACCCATCCATGTGTGCAGAGAAACGAGATTGGGAACCGTTGCCGCCGCGGCCACCGCGAGGGCCAACACTGCGGCCCATACCGGAAAGGCACGCCGCGCTTCGAGCGCGCGAGCCTCTTCCACGGCGATGGGACCGCTCAGCGCTCGACTGACCGATGCCGAGAGCGTTGCCGCGCCTTCCACACCGGCGGCGCACGCGTCGCAAACCCCGAGATGCCCGAACGCGTCGTGCGGTACGATCGCTTCTTCCCCATCGGCGATGGCCGTCATCGCGACCTCGCTGAGGTGCCCGTCGCCCGTCCACACGAGCTCTCTCGGAAGTTGCTCCGGCGCCTTCATGTAAGCTTCTCCTTTTGCCCGAGCCGTTCGGCGAGCGTTTTGCGCCCTCGCGTCACCCAGGTGGCCACCGTACCGAGAGGAACCTTCAGCTCCTCGGCGATCTCTTGATAGCTCCGACCATCCAGGTGAAATTTCATGAGCGCTATCGCCATCGGTTCGGGGAGCGCGCTCATGGCGCTCTGTATCCGATCGCGCCGGCGGGCCTGCGCCAAGAGCTCCTCGGGGCCAGCCGAGGGGTCGGGGATGGTCTCGGTTCGCGAGACGCCCTCGTCGCCCTCACTCGTAAACATGACGTCGGAGACGAGCCCGTGGCGTTTTTGCGCGCGCAACATATCGAGCGCAACATGGCGGGCGATGCCGAGCACCCAGGGGCGCATTTGCTCGCCAGCGCGCAGCCGGCTTCTGCCCTCCATGGCCCGACGCATCGTCTCGCTCGTACAGTCCTGCACGTCCGGATCTTCTTGTCGAAGTCGAAGGACGGCTGCCGCGACAGCGCGCACCGCTCCCATGAGCGGCACCACCTCATCGGCTGAGGTGGCGCTATCGGACCCGGTGGGGGAGGGCATGCTCGTCCCGACGATTGTCCACCCCAATTCGCGTGCGACGCTTCCAAAATTTCACCCGGCCTGCGCCAGTCGCATCGCCTTCGAGAGATATCGGAATCCTTCGTCGCGCGTGCGGCGGAAGACCCCCGAGACGCCGGTCGTGGCGTTCCCTTGATCGCTCCTATTGCTCCCGTCTTTCGATTCGCCGTCGGATCCCCGCAGCTCGACGAGGGCGGCCAGTCCGAGCGCAAGAGCGGCCGTCGCACCGTACAGGGTGAACAGGTCGCGCGCACCACCGAGCGGGGCGCCGGCGAAGAAGATACGCCCTGCGGTAAAGACCGAAAGGAACGTGACCGCCATCATGAGGACAGCGCGCAGCGCGCCGAGGGCGCGGCGTCGGGCGGCGGTAGGCGGGGAAGGAGGCGTGTAAAGGCGGGGTTCGGAGTGAAGCGAGACTCTTCGTGCGGAGGAGAACATGGGAGACTCCTTAATTACTGGGTGATTGGCCTTTCGGACCCTTCGGCCCGAGCACCCTCCCTATTCGTGCGACGCGGCGGAGAAATTTCAAACTCTCGTACGCCGACCGGCAAAACGACGTTTCCCCACCCGGTGGCCATCGAACGTTCGCTGCTCGACAGTTGGCCGAACCGTCTCATCCCCAGCGCGCCCGCGATCGCGACGAGCTGCCGCGTCCGTGCAACGAGACGCTCCGTCTACGGCAAGCTGGCCGTGTGCCGCGTCTCGGCCGGCCCGCTGCGGGACAGAAACTCGATGAGCTCGGCCCATTGGCCGTCGGTCAGCTTGGCGCGGCGCCGGTGACGGGTCATCGCCGCCTCGATCGTGGCGCGTGGGAGCGATCCCGGTTCGACGCGCGTGTGGCAATTGCCGCATTTTCGGCGGTGAACTGTCTCGATGCTGGCACTGGTCAGCGCCCGCTGTCCGTCGCCCGCTTCAGGCGAGCGCGGTGGGTCCGCTGCGGATCGCGATGTGCAGCCTCCGAAGGCGAGCGCGAAAAGCAGCACGCCGCCGAGAAGCGCGGGCTGCGAGCGGGTGATCCGCGAGAGAAGGAAGGCCGGGACCAACATGAGCGTGAGCTGCATCAGGTTCATAGCGCTCTTGATTGTCATTATCAAGAGGCTTCGGGCGCCGTTGGCGATGGCCACGGTGACGGCGTGGCGTAGGTCGGGGTAGGACTTGGTGCGCGCGAGCGCACGGCGTCCGGAATTCGCGAAAACTGGGCCGAAAGTGGCTTCTTTGGTACGCCCGACGTACCCACCATGGAAGCGCTCGTTCGTGCCAGCGTCGCCCTGCGGCGAATCGCGCGACGAGGTCTCGCGGTCGCCGTTTCGTTGGTCCTCGCGGGCCTCCTTGTCTCCCACGCCGCGGCACCACTCGGCGCGCCGCTGTGGCTCGCGGGAGGTCTCGTCTGGGCAGGCGTTCTGCTCCTTTGCGGCGTACGCCGCTTTCGCGCCAAGGAAGCCGACGCGTGGAGCGATTTCGAGCTAGGGGCGCTGGGCGTCGTCGCGACCTACGGGACGCTCGCTCGCGCCGGCGGTGTGGCCGGACCGCTCTACCCCATCATCTATGTCTTCGTCGCCGTGGTCTCGACGTTCGCGCGGCCCGTTCCGGCCGCTCTCGTCTTGGCGATGCTCTTGTTCGTGGAGGGCTCCATTCGCTACGCCGCGCTGGCGGAGCGCGCGCTTGCCCCGCTTCTCATCCACGCCGCGTTCCTGGCGACGTTCGCGGTGCTCAATCTCGTTTTTCTGCGCGCCGAAGTTGCGCGCATCCGTCTTCGCGCGCGGGCACGGCTCGAAGGAGAGCTGACGCGGATGCGCGATGCCGCCCGCTCGTATCGACTACTCGGATCGATCGACGGTCCTTCGCCACGACTGCCAGCGCGTTCCGGTGAAGACGAGCGGCTCGCGCGGTCGAGCGTCGAGGAGATCCATCAGGCGGTCCTCTTCGCCCTCGATCTGCTGCGCCAATCACTCCGCCTTCACACCGCCCTTCTCGTTTGGCAAAACGAGAAGGGCACCCACGCTCGCATCAGCGAGCTTTCTTCCGCCGCCGATGACGTCGCCGAAGGGCCCTTCCTCTCCGGCGATGGCGTCATCGGAGCCGTCCTGGTGCGGCGGGCGAGCGTCGTGCTCGAGGGTCTCAAGCCCAGCTACAAACTTCCCTATTACAACGGCCCTTGCCCGGTGCGCACGGTGTGCGGCGTGCCCGTCATGGAAAACGAGCAGCCGCGCGGCGTGCTCCTCGTCGATCGCATCGATGATCGGCCCTTCACGGCGGTCGACGAGCAGACGCTCGTATTCGCCGCGCGGTACATCGCGCGCGCCATTCAGAACGAGCGGGTGTTCGTGCAGCTCGAACGGGCCAAGGTCGAGCAAGGCAAGCTCTATCGCGCCGCGGAAGCACTCGGCGCGGCGCTCACCGAAGTCGAGGTGCTGGAAGCCGGCGTGAAGAGCGCCCGCGAAGTGGCGCTTTTCGACTTCGCCGCGGTCACCCTTTTCGACGCCGTCGCCAAGGCGCACGAGGTAAGGGCGGTAAGCGGAGAAGGTTGCGACGCGCTGCTCGGCGCGCACTTTCCCCACAACGCGAGCCTCTGCTCGATGGTCGTCCAGAATCGCCACGCGCTGCCTTACAAGGGCGAGTTCGACCCGGCACACCAAGTGCTTTTTGCCAAAAAGCTCCATGTACCGGCCATGCCATCGATCCTCGTTCTTCCTCTCCTCGTGCACGAGCGCGCGCTCGGTACGCTGGTCCTAGGAGCCAAACGAAAATCGGCTTTCGGTGACGCGGTGCGCCCCACCCTCGAGGTCTTGGCGCGTCACATGGCGGTGTCGCTCGCCAACGCGCGCATGGTGAAGACGCTCGAAGAGCTGGCCACGACCGACGGGCTGACGGGTCTCTTGAACAAACGCGCCATGCTCGACGTTGCCTCGGACAAGGTCGCCTCCGCAGTTCGATTCAGCCGACACCTGTCCGTGCTCGTCGTCGATATCGATTTTTTCAAAAAGGTGAATGACGTCCATGGTCACGACGTCGGCGATCTCGTCATCCGCGGTCTCGGCGAGATTTTGCGTCGCGCCAAGCGGACCACCGACGCCGTGGCGCGGTTTGGTGGGGAAGAGTTCGTGGTCATCTGCGAGGAGACCGACGCCAAGGGCGCGATGCTGCTCGCGGAGCGGGTACGCAAGGAAGTCGAAGACAAGGTCTTCGCGGCCCAGGGCGGTCCACTCAAAGTGACTTGCTCCGTCGGAGTGGCGACGTTTCCCGAAGCGGGGCGCGACTGGGAAGCGCTCTTCAAGGCGGCTGACGCCGCGCTCTACGCGTCCAAACGAGCGGGGCGCAATCGAAGCACGGCCTGGGGCGCGCTGCGCAAAACGTCGGCTGCGTAGCGCGCGTCGCCCCCCCCTGCTCGTGCCGCAACGCCAGGGCACGAGCGGCTAGTCGACGCGCGGTTCGCTCAGTTGGGCGGCTTGACGACGACCCTGCAGCCGATGAGAACGGTGAGCCCGCTGCCCGTCGTCTTGAGCAAGGGATCGCACGTGGTGGGGCAGAGCTGGATGCGGGTCGGGGCGCTGGGGTTGTCGAAGTACCAGCCGCCCTGGGGGCCGCATTGCGCCGCGCCGTCGACTCGGTAAATTTGCTGCTCGCTCGATGGAGGGGGACCGACGCGTACCTTGATGTTGACGAGGTCGAGGTCGAGCGGCTTACCGGGAATGATCGGAATCTGATAGTCGCAGGTCAGGGCGCTCTTGCGGATCTCGTTGAGGGCCGTGATGAGCTCGGTCGAGCCACCGCCTTCGACGAGGTACGCCTTCTGTGTGCCGCCCGCGACCGCGATCTGATTGAGGTTGGCGAGGTTCGGTCCGACGCCGAGCACGTAGGTGCGGATGGGTGGGGTGCCCATGGCCGCGGCTTGCGCCACACGGACGGCGCCGGGGACAGTGTTGTCGTTCTGCGTGCACTCCGTTGGCGCGCCGTCCGTCGCAAAGACAACGCCCACCGTGCGGCCGGGGTGTGTCTGCGCATAGCTGGTGGAATATTGGATGGCCCCGCTCAACGCAGGCACCGTAGGCGTGTTGCCATTGGACGTCTGCGCATCGAGCGCTGCTTGCAGCGCGGGGGCGGCGCCCGGAAGAGCCGCGATAGGGGCGGCGGGCGTGCTGTAGTCCTGAGGATTGCAGCGCAACATGCCCGTGCCGTTGGGGTTGCTGTACTGCGGGAAGAAGCCCATTCCGGCGCCGAGCCCGTTGCTGGCGGGCGAGTTGGCGAAAGAGACGAGCGCCTCCTTGATGGACGTCCACCGGTTGACGGCGGGCGGCGGATTCGGCGGTGTGGTGCAGTTCATGCCCGGTTGGCCGACGGGGCACCCCATGGAGCCGGACTTGTCGACCATGAAAAACAGGTCGAGGGGAATCTGCTCGCCCGCCCGCGGCTCGGCTACGCAAGCCGCATCACCGTCGATGACGACGCCGCCACCGTTGCCGCCGGTGCCGCCGGTCGTCGTTCCTCCACCTGCTCCGCCCGCGCCCGTGATGACGATCGTGGTGCTCGTCGTGGCGTTGGTGGTGTTGGTGGTGTTGGTGGTGCTCGTCGTCCGAGTGCCACTGCTGTCACCGCCGGTCTCCCCGCCGCAGGCCGCGAAAGCCGCCGCGTAGGCAGCCGAAATAGAAAGAAAGCAAATCGTCGAGGTGCGTCCTAACCTCATGGTTCCTCCTCCCGTGAGTGGGCCGCCCGTCCATGCCAATAGCAGCTGGCTATCATTGAAAGGGCCAATCGAAATTGTAGTGTTGTCTGCAACGAAGACACCTACTTTGACACGAGTCTCGTCTTACTTCAAGAAGCGGAAAAAAGAGAACATTTCGGGGCAAGTCAATCGGTCGCAATTGTAAGTGTCGACGCGCTGCCGCAATCATTGCCGTTTTCGAAATGCAAAGAACACCTATCGTGGACTTTGTGCTTAGTGAGATGTGATCTTTTTCGCTACGTTGGGTTGATAGCTGCCCCCCAAAGTGATGCCAAGTACCTGGATCGGCTGCGAGGATCAGCCGTACCCACAGTATATGCCGCGTCCCTACGTGGCGATGGCGCTACGGGTAAGCTCAGGGTCGCTTTCTCCGCTGTCCGTGAGCGGTTGGGGATTGGCGAGGGGTTGCATTTTTCATGATCGCACCCTCGCGGGGGGGGGGCGGAGGCAAGTAGCGAGGCAGGTTCTATAAATGCGTCGGGCGGGCTCGGCCGGCTCGAGATTTCTTCATGACCGACGCCCAGGGGCGCCTCTTTGCTTGCCATTCTTGTCGCCGGCGAGGTTAGGCTGCGCCTGCGCTCCGTTCCGACCATGCCGAAAGCCTATTCCCCGCGGGCTCTTCCGCCGTTGCCCGGCATCAAGCTCTCGATCGACAAAGATCGGTCCGAGCACGCGCCGGCGAGGGCGTACCTCACCATCCGCCGTCTCGAGCTTCGCGCGCAATTTCCGGACGGATCCGTGAGTGAACCCTTCTTTTACGATCTGGTGGAGCGCAAAGCGCTCGACGCCGTCGTCGTCGCGCCTCACTTCCGTGACGAGTCGGGGGCGCGAAAAGTTCTGCTGCGTTCGGCGCTGCGGCCCCCGGTCGTGTTTCGGCCACGCAGCGCCTGGCCGATTCCAGAGCGGGAGACACTGGGCGGTCTTTGGGAGTTTCCGGCAGGCTTGGTCGAGCCGGATGAACGCAGCGAAGAGGGGCTGCGCAAGTGCGCGGCGCGCGAGCTTTACGAAGAGACGGGCGCCGAGGTGGCGATCGAAGCCATGCTGCCGCTCGGTCCATCGGTGTTTCCGTGCCCGGGCATCATCGGTGAGCGGCATTTTTACTTTCACGCCGAGATCGACCCCACGGCGCTGGTGCCCCCCATCGAAGACGGTTCGGTGCTCGAGCGACAGGCCACCCTCGTCACGGTGACGCTGCAGGATGCTCTCGACCTCGTGCGCGCGGGAGACATCGAAGACGCCAAGACGGAGCTCGCCCTGCGTCGTCTCGCGGAGATCTGACTTTGGGCTCCAGGGTCGTCGTCATCGTCAAGCGAACGGCGTTTCGACTCTTCGTCGAGGAAGAACAAGACGAACGCATCACCCGGCTCCTGAAGAAGAACGACGTCACCGTGCGTCGCATGCGGCGGTCGCACGACGAGCACGAGCGAACGCTGGCCGAAGTGGGAGAAACGCTGGACCGGCTCGGGGTACGCGTCACCTGGGTGCGGCGCGGGCACGCTCCGTTCGACCCCGACGGGGCCGAGCTCGTCATCACGGTGGGAGGGGACGGAACGCTCCTCGCCGCCTCGCATCGCGTCGGCAAAACCCCGCTGCTCGGGGTGAACAGCGCGCCCTCCCATTCGGTCGGCTTTTTCTGCGGAGTGAAAATGGGGCAGGTCAGATCTGCCATTCCTCGCGCACTTTCCGGAAACATGCGTGCGGTGCGTCTCGCGCGAATGGCGGTCCTCGTCAACGGCGCGCTCGTCTCGACGCGTGTCTTGAACGATGCGCTCTTTTGCCATCGCTCGCCGGCCGCGACGTCGCGCTACATCGTGACGTTCGGCCGGGTCGCGGAGGAGCAAAAATCGAGCGGCTTTTGGATCGGGCCTGCCGCCGGATCCACGGCGGCGCAGCGCTCGGGCGGGGGCAAAATTCTGCCGCTGACTTCGCGGGTCATGCAGCTCGTCGTTCGCGAGCCGTACACGCCCGAGGGGGAGAAGCTGCGCTTGACGCGGGTGCTCGTGCCCGACGGCAAGGAGATATGTGTGCGCAGCAAAATTCGGGAGGCGCGCCTTTTCATCGATGGCCCGCACGAATTCGTGGATATCGAGATGGGCGATCAGCTGGTGTTCCGGCGCTCGCCGGAGTCACTCACGGTGCTCGGCCTCTCCGCTACCCGCAATTGGGGCCGGCTTCCGATCAACTCCTAGCGAATCGACGGGTCTCGCGCGCGTGACCGAAACGAAGCGCTTGCGACCGTCACGCCGTAGCGTGCGTTGCCGAGGGCTGGCGCGTGGGTCCTGCTTCGCCGCGTCCGTAGCGATCGAAGAGACGGCCCCATTCCGTCGTCGCCTTCCAGTCTTCGAACGTCTTGCGATCCTTGAGCGGCCAGCGGTAGTAGTCGTGATAGAGCTCGCTGCCTGCGACGAAGACGTTGACGAGCGGCGTGTGGAAGAAGAGCTTCTGGAATTTCTTGAGCGGGCCGAACCACATCGCGTCGCCGAACGTGCTCGCGAAATTGTCGCCCACTGAAAATCCCCAGCTTTCGCGGGAAATGTCGTCGCCAACGATCTCGATGTCGCGCGGGTCACCCACGCCAAGACCGTCGTCGTGCGCGACCTTGATGTATTCGAGGCTCATGGGATCGAACCCCATCATCTTCGCGGCTACGGCGTCGATAGCCGTCTGATCCTTCGACGCGAGCATGTAGTTCTTGATGACGGGGAACATGGTTCGCGGCCCCGGCCCGTTGCCGGCTGTGGTGCCGTCCATGATGGCGAAGAGACCGGTGTGAATTTCTTTTTGAATCGCCAGTAGATCGACCAACGTGCGATGGATCCAGGAGTGCGTGTAGTGGCGCTGCGTGGCGAGAAGGCCGCCGAAGGCGTTCTTCATCGCGCCGGTCGTCGTCGTGTAGATGTGGCACTTGACGGTCGGCAGGTGCACGATGTTTTTCCCGAAGAAGTAGTCGGGGACCAGAATGCCGTCGGGAAAGATCCGATGCAGCACGTGCATCTGGGCCTTGGGCCGGTACTCCACCCAGCGCATGTCGCTCTCTTTGAAGTTGTAGAGAACGGGGATGTCGTACTTCTTGAAGAGCGGGACGTAGTGATTCAAGTCCTCACCCTTGAAGGCATTGGTAACGACGGTCTTGTTCTGTACGCAGCTGACGTCGGCAAAGCCTGCTTTTTTGAGCGCCAGAATCGTCCCCTCCATCTGCCACGGCGTCGTGTTGGCGGCGGGGAAGGGGTAGTGCCAGGAGATGTTGTCCTTGAGGATGGTCGTCGCGCCGCGCGCGAGCGCCGTGGGCATCTCCGCCAGGGCGCAAAGGCGATCGATGTCGTCGAGGATGGTCTCGGGCTTGACTTTGAGGGCGGCGACCTTGGCTTTCATGAGCACCATTTGGCCCATCCATCGGTTCCTGGCAATGACCCGATGGCGAGAAATTTTTCGGGACGTGCTAACACGCGCAGTCGACCGAGCTATGCAGCGTCCAAAGGCCGTCTTGACGGAGGGGGGACCAGATAGAACTCGCCCCTTCGCGCCGGCGCCGGCGCTTTTGGTGCTGGCGTCCCTTCTCTTTGCCGTGATGGCCGTTCTCACCAAGAGAATCTCGAGCCGCCTGCCCGGACCGGAGGTGGCATTCGTCCGTTTCTCTATCGGACTCGTCGCGTGCGCGCTCGCCGCGACGCGCATCAAGCTCGAGGCGAAGAACAAAATCGGGCTTCTGATGCGAGGTGGTTTCGGTGGGTGCGCGGTGCTCCTGTATTTTTTGGCCATCGAGCACCTGCAGGTCGGGGTCGCCACGCTGCTCAACTACACCGCTCCCGTCTTCGCTGCGCTCTACGCCGTCGCGTTTTTTGACGAGCTCGTGACGCTGGCAACCTTCGGGGCGCTCGGATTGACGACCGTCGGCGTGGGTCTCGTGCTCAAGGGAACAGCGCCGCCAGGTTCATTCGGCCTAGGCATGTGGCAATGGGTGGGCATCGGTTCCGCGCTGCTCTCGGGCGCCGCGGTGGCGACGATTCGCGAGGTGCGCAAGACCGACGGCTCCTGGGAAATCTTTGCCGCGTTTTGCTTGGGCGGCGGGCTCATGACGGCGGTGCCCACCGTCGCCACCTGGATCACGCCAAGCACGCTCGAGTGGGGCGCTTTGCTCGCCATTGGCCTTATCTCCGTCGTCGCGCAGCTGCTGCTGACCTACTCGCTCCGGTTCGTCAGTGCGGCTGGCGCGGGGATCATCATTCAGCTGACGCCCCTGGCGGCGCTCGCGCTCGGATGGGCGCTCTTCGGCGAGAAGATTGCCGGCCTCGCCATCCCGGGCGCGGCGCTCACCCTGGTCGGCGTAAGCTGGGGCGCGTACCTCGCTTCGAGCCCGCAGCATACGCCGGTGGAAGAGCCATAGAGCACCGAACGGCTGTGCCGTCGGTGCTCTATTCGTCTCCGTTCGGGGGCTTCGCCCCCGCCCCGCCGGAGCAAGGCACTTCGCTTCGCTCCGCGGGCCTCCGTGGACTCCGTCCAGTTCCTGGACTCCGTCCACTCCGTCACCGGAACAGGGCCCCACCCCCACCGTGCCTCCGGCACGGGAAGACACAGTCGTGGCTGCCTTTAGCGGCGCGCGAAGGGTGCCTTGCCCGCGTACACTTGGCCGCTGCCGAGCTCGAAAGCGATGCGGAGCAGTTGGTTGTACTTGGCGACGCGGTCGCTGCGAGACAAGCTGCCGGTCTTGATCTGACCGGCGTTGGTGGCGACCGCGAGGTCGGCGATGAAGGTGTCCTCGGTTTCGCCGGAGCGGTGGGAGATGACCGATCGGTAGCCGGCATTCGTCGCGTCGCGGATGGTGTCGAGCGTTTCGGTGACGGTACCAATTTGGTTTAGCTTGATGAGAATCGCGTTGGCGATCCCTTCGGCGATGCCGCGCGCGAGGCGGGTGGGATTCGTGACGAAGAGGTCGTCACCGACGAGCTGAACGCGCTTGCCGACCTTGTTGGTGAGAAGCCGCCACCCTTCCCAATCGTCTTCGGCCAAGCCGTCTTCGATGGAGACGATCGGGTACTTGGAGGACAGCGCGTCGTAGATGCCGACGAGCTCCTCGCGCGTGCGCGGCTTCTTGTCCCAAGTGTAGGCGCCCGATTTGGCGTCGTAGAATTCGCTCGCCGCGGCGTCGAGAGCGAGACTGATGTCGGCGCCCGGCTTGTATCCAGCGGCCTCGATGGAGCGGATGATGCGCTGGATGGCTTCCTCGATCGACGCGAGGCGCGGCGCGAATCCGCCTTCGTCCCCCACGGCGACGGTGAGACCGTCCTTTTTGAGGTTCGCCTTGAGCGAATGGAAGACCTCGACGCCGGCGCGCAGCGCTTCGCCGAAGTTCGGGGCGCCGAGAGGGACGACCATGAACTCCTGCACTTCGAGACCGTTGTCGGCGTGCTGGCCGCCGTTCAAGATGTTCATGAGCGGCGTCGGGAGGGTGCGGGCATGCGCGCCGCCGAGGTAGCGCCACAAGGGAAGCCCGATCGTGTCGGCCGCGGCGCGGGTAACGGCCATCGAAACGCCGAGCAAGGCGTTGGCGCCGAGCTTCGATTTGGTGGGGGTCCCATCGGCCTGAAGGAGGATCTTGTCGACCGCGGCCTGGTCGAGGGAGTCCATGCCGATGACGGCGGGGCCGAGCACCGTTTCCACGTTGCGCACGGCTTTGGTCACGCCTTTGCCCAGGTAGCGCTTGGCGTCGCCGTCGCGCAGCTCGAGCGCTTCGTGCTCGCCCGTCGACGCGCCCGAGGGCACGGCGGCGCGACCGTGGCCGCTCTCAGTTTGAACTTCCACTTCGACGGTGGGATTGCCGCGCGAGTCGAGGATTTCGCGCGCGATGACTGCGGTGATCTCGGACATGTTGGAATGACTCCTTATCGATAGCGATGCTCGGATGCGGGAACGACGATGCGCGATGGAGGCATCGCCACTAGCCCGGCGCGCGGCACGTCACAAGGGGCGGTTTCGCCGACGAGTGAACGCGCCGTGAACTGTGCGCCGATGTCGGGATGAATAGGATAAAAGAGCGCCCAAATCGAAGGCTTGGCAGCGGTGCTGCATTGGCGACAACATTGGCCGTCCTTGCCGATTACTTGACCTGACCACATGCGCCATGGCATACAGGGTCACGTATGGTTGCCGTGCATTACAAGGTGGTTGGCGAACCTACCACGGATGCTCTGGGTCGCGTCGCGATCCACATCGAAGCATCGCCGCCCGGTGCGATCGTCGAAGTGAGCTGGTCACCCGCGTGCGCGCATGCTTTCGCAGAATACGAAGCATGGGGCGTCAGCGGCGTCAGCGAGCTCACGGTCCTTCGATGCGCGATCGAAGAGGCGAGCCGCTACATGCGCGAGCACCCCGAAAAACGCGCGCTCTGCCGTTCCTGTTCGTGAACGCGGCGCGGGGCTCGCGCGTGGGTGCTCCCCTTCAATCTTCCGCACGCGCCAACCGCATGGCGAATGCGATCGCCACCGCAATGTCGTCGGTTCGTTTTGCCGGAGGCAGGCTCTGGAGCAGCGTGCGTCCGTAGCCCTTGGTGTGCACGCGCTTGTCGAGCAGGGCCACGATGCCCGCGTCTTTGCGCGAGCGAATGAGACGGCCGAAGCCCTGTTTCAAGGTGATGGCAGCGCTCGGGACATGGTAGTGGGCGAACGGATTTTTACCGAGCGCTTCGATGGCGGCTGAGCGCGCCAGAACGACGGGATCGGACGGCACCTGAAACGGGATCTTGTCGATGATGACGAGGCGGAGCGCCTTTCCCGGGACGTCGACCCCTTCCCAAAAGCTCATCGTCGCCACGAGCACCGCGTTCGGTGTCGCGCGAAACTTGTCGAGGAGCGCGCTCTTCGGCGCTTCGCCTTGTACGAGCACCGGTCTCTTCGCGCGGCGGGCGAGCGCGCCGTGCAGCGCCCGCATCACCCGCTTCGATGTCGAAAGAACGAAGGCCCCGCCGTCGCTCGCCGCGACGAGCTCAGCGATGCGATCCTCGGCAGCGCCGAGCCAGGCGGGATCGGTGGGCTCCGGGAGATCGCGCGGCAGATAGAGGAGAGCCTTTGCCTCGTAGTCGAAGGGGGAGGGGACCTCGAGCTCGTCGACGGGGAAATCGTCACCTTCGAGACCGAGCCGGGAGCGCAGGTACGCGAAGCTGTGATTGGCGGTGAGCGTTGCACTGGTGAGAACGACGGCGGGCACTTGGGCGAAGAGTCGCCCCTTCAACGTATCCGCGAGATCGACGGGAGATGCGCCGATGGCGGCGGAACGCGTGCGCACATCGGCCCAGGTGACCTGGTTGTTGGCGCCCTCGACGATCGCGACGAGATCCTCGCGCAGCTGCACGGCGCGCCGCGTGACCACTTCCACCGCTTCCGAGGTCTGCCGCGCTTCGGCGTAGGCAGCGAGTGCATCGAGGGTGGAGTCGAGCTTGTGGTAGGCGGCGAGCATGTCACCCACCCAGAAATCGCCGGAGATGGCGGCCTTGCCTTCGGACGTGAACGTGCCCCGACGGGCGCGCAGATCTTCTTGCCCTCGGGATCGCGCCACCTCGCCAAAAAAACGGCTGCCGGCGTCGCGCACGACCTCGATCAGCACGGCGCCTTCCCCTTTGCGCAGAAGCTTGTCGGAAAGCCCCGCCACGACGAACGCGCGCTCGGCGTCGCGGAGCATGGACGTGAGACGCGTGGAAGAAACTCGTACACCGAAGAAATCGGTGGCGATGTCTTCGAGCTGGTGCGCCTCGTCGAAGATGACGGCGTCGTAGTCGGGCAGGGCCGCACCGGCGTGAGGGCCGCGCAAAGCGAGATCGGCGAAGAACAGATGATGGTTCACGACGACGATGCGGGCTGCTTCGGCCTCCCGTTTCATGCGCGTCACGAAGCAGGGAGAAAAGTGATCGCATCCCTGTCCGATGCGCGTCTCGCTCGATGAGCTGACCTCGCGCCAGATGGGTTCGTCTTCCGACATGGCGCGGATCTCGGCCACGTCGCCCGCGGGCGTCTGGGCGGCCCAATCCTCGAGCACCCCCAGCGCCCGGGCGAACGAGGGCTCGGTCGCTTCGGGGCTCGTGCGAAACTCGGCGAAGCGTCGCAAGCAAAGGTAGTTGGAGAGCCCTTTCATGAGGGCGGCGCTCACGGGCAGCCCGAGCGTCTCGCGAATGAGAGGGATGTCTTTGGTGAAGATCTGTTCTTGCAGCGCACGGGTCGCCGTAGAGACGATGATTTTGCGACCGCTGAGGATCGCGGGTACGAGGTAGGCCAGCGTTTTGCCGGTGCCGGTGCCCGCTTCGCACACGAGCACGCGGTCGTCGGCGAGCGCGCGCTCGACCGCGTCGGCCATGGCGAGTTGACCAGGGCGATCTTCATAGCCGCGAAACGCGCGCGAGAGCCGCCCCGACGGTCCGAGGATGTCGCGCGCCGGCGTCTTTCGCTCTTTCTGTGGTGTATCGATGTGCAAATGGGTGCTTCAGTTCGGCGGGGAGGTCAACGCGAAATCTCGGCCCGCGCCTACCATACCGTGTCGCTTCTTCGCCGTGCCAGCGCACTTCACTCGCGTACGTTTCCGTGACGAAGTAGCGCCGGCGAGGGGGGCGAAAGGGCGAGGGTGCGACGGATCTCGCTCTCTAGCGGACCTTCAAGGTAATCTCGCGCCGCCATGCGTTCTTGGTTCCTGCTTCTCCTACTAACTTGCTCGCTGGCGTTCGTGCGACTCGCGAACGCCGACTTCCCGGCATTGAACACGCGACGTTTTCAGCCGCCCATGTCGGAGGTCGGTTCGCTTTACCTCGAGCCGACCCCGACCCCCGGTCCCGGTGTGTGGAACACGGCGGCGTGGTTCGTTTACAGCCTCCGCCCCGATGTTCTGCGCGACGTCAACGGCATCGCCGTGGCCAATTTGGTCTCGCACCAGCTGACGACGGATCTCGCCGGGAGCGTTGGCATCGGACAAAGGATCGCTCTCGGGCTCGACGTGCCGTTGCTTCTTTATCAAACAGGCGAGGACAAGCCGATCGCGCGACCACTCGTCGGCAGCGGGCCGCCGGCGCAAGCGCTCGGCGACGTCGCGGTGACGGCAAAGGGCAACCTGATTTCGTACGGGGAACACGGTGGTTTCGGATTGTCGATGCTGATGCGCCTCACGGCCGCCACCGGCAGTACGGCGTCTTACCTCGGCGAGGGGATGTCCACCGGAGAGCTCAGGCTACTGGGCGAGTACAAGATCATCGCCGTCGCGCTACAGGGCACGCTCGGAATGAAGTTTCGCTCGGGGCAGCGCGAAGTCCTCAATCGCACTTACCAAAACGAGGTGCCATGGGGGGCGGCGCTCGTCCTGCGCCCGCAGATCTTGGGTTGGGATCCCAAGGGGCGATTCACGTGGGTCGCCGAGGTGCATGGGTTTACGTCGCTCACCGTGAGCGACGCCAATGGGAAGAGGCCCGCATCGGTCGCTTTCGCCGGGCTCTCGTCCCGGGTCGCGTTCGGCGACGTTTCCGTGCTGCTCGGCGTGGAGACGTCGTTGACGCAGGCGTGGGGGGGCGCTCCACTCCAAGTGGTGGCGGGCGCGCAATGGACGCCACGGTCGCACGACGCCGATCACGACGGCGTGAAGGACGACATCGATCAGTGTCCCGAGCTCGCCGAAGATCGCGACGGCGTGCAGGACGCTGACGGCTGTCCGGATGTCGAGGACCACGATGACGACGGCGTGCCAGACGGCGATGACGACTGCGCCAACGACAAAGAGGACCAGGACGGTTACGAGGACGCGGACGGCTGTCCCGATCCCGACAACGACGAAGATGAAATCCCCGACGCCGAAGACGCGTGCCCGAACCAAATGGGCGAGCCGCGAGAAGACGCCAGCATCACCGGTTGTCCCGACACCGACGGCGACGGGCGGGTCGACAAGCTCGACAAATGTCCGGGCAAGGCGGAAGACATCGATGGTTTCGAGGACGCCGACGGCTGTCCCGATCCTGACAATGACGGAGACGAGGTGCCCGACGCCGACGACGCGTGCCCCAACCTGCCCGCCGGGGAGACTCCGGGTTATCGGCTCGGTTGTCCGCTCACCGATCGCGACGGCGATACGTGGGAAGACAGCGTCGACAAATGTCCAGAAGAGCCCGAGGTTTTCAACGGCGTAACCGATGAAGACGGGTGTCCCGACGTGGGCGGAAAGCCGCTCGTATCCATCCAAGAGAAGGGAAACGATCGCACCATCAGGTTCGCACGCGCGATGAAGTTCAAAGGCTCGCGCGAGGCACCCGAGCTCGATCCAGCGAGTATCCTCCTCTTGCGAGCGCTCGCGGTCGAGCTCAATCATCATCCGAGTTGGATCGTGGCCATCGGCGTTCGCCCCAAAACGGAATCGACGTTCGATCAGCAAGCCGCGCTCGCCCAGGCTTTCGCCGCGGTGGAAACCGTGCGCGGCTTCTCGCTGCGCGATGGGGTAGCGGAGACGATCGGTTGGAAAGCGGTAGCGACACAGCCCGGCGTGTGGGCCAATGGGTTCGGGGCGCTCTTGTTCGTTCAGCCGGAACCGGCGCCGGAGCAGAGTGCAGCTCCGTCGAGCGAATCCGGGGCTCTGCCCGGCGCGACGCAGCCTGTCCCCGCGCCGACCCAGCCGAGTCCGGGGCAGCCCGTTCCGAGCCCCGATGCAGCGCCGCCGGGACCGACCGCGCCCGCTCCCGCGCCGCAAAACTCGGCGGTACCCGCGCCTCCGGCCTCGGGCGCGCCACCCAACGCAGAGGATGTGCCCAAACCATGAAGCGGCGGGCCGTCGCCAGGCTGGTGATCGGATTCATCGCCGGCGTCGTGACGGCGGCGAACGCGCAACCTGTCGGGACGGGGCGCCCCTCGGGCGCGGCCGTCGTCGCATCGCCCGATCGCGAGCGCGTGGGGTCGCTCCAGAGCCGCTTGGCCGTCACGGTTGCCGAGCGGCTCATTTTCTCCGACAGTTCCGAGGACCGAGTGCGCGGGGTCGAGCGTCTGACGAGCTCGGGACAGCGCGAGGGGGTGGACCGCCTTTTGCGCGCGCTCGCCGAAGGTGGGCCGGTCTTTCGCGACGTGCGCGCACGATTGACGGCGGTGCGCGGGCTCGCGCCGTTTGCCTCGCGCGAGGCCGTGCGACAGCATCTCGCCAAGGAGCTGGCGGTAGAGGCGGGGGGCGTGCCTCTGCTCGCGCTCGTGCGCGCAACGGCCGCCATGGCCCTCGCGGCGAGCGACGATGCCCGCGCCGTCGACGTCTTGGTGGGCGCGTTGCGACAAGGAGGCCCCGCGAGCGACGCTGCCGCGCGCGCGCTTCTCGCCTATCCACCGCGATCGCTCGCTTCGTTCGGAAATGGAAGCGAAGGTTTGCCCGCGCCGCTCTGCGAGCTCCTCGGGCGCCTCGGCGATGTGCGCGCGATGACGCTGCTGAGGGGCACGCTGGCGCGTGGCCTTTTGCGCGCCTCGGCCGCGAGTGGGTCCGACCGTCCGGACACGCCCGACGACGCAGAAGAGAGCAAACGGTCGCGGGCCGCGGCGGCGATGGCGCTCGCTCGGCTCGGCGACGAAGAGCAGGTGCCCATCGCCGAGACCTGGGCGTCCTCGAGCGATCCGTACCTCAAGCTGCGCGGAATCGAGGTGCTCCTCGCGAGCGGGGCACCCCGCGGTCGACTCGCGCTGTTGCCGCTGCTTTCAGCGCCCGAAGCGCGCGACGTGGCGTTGGGTGTCGCGGCGCAGTCTCCTGGTGTCGAGCTTTTGCCCGGGCTCGAAGAATCGGTGAAAGCGGGGGGCGATGGGGCAAGACGAGGGATCGTCTTGCTCGGTCGGCTCGGCGGCGAGCCAGCGGTGCGCTTGCTGGAGAAGGCGCTCCGCGATCCGGAGCGCGCCGGAGACGCGGCCTTCGCGCTCGCGCGCGCTCCGGGAAGCGACGCTCGCCGTGCTCTCGAAAAAGCTGCCGACGACGCCAACCTCGCGCGGCTGGTCGCGCGCGCAGGCAGCGTGCGGGCGCTCGCGCTCGGCGACGCACCGAGTGGGCTCGCGGCTCGCCTGGACGAGCTGCTCGGTTCGCGCGATGCGGCCGATCGGGCGGCAGGGGCCTTCGGACTCGCGATCCTCGGAAAGGTCGATGCGCGCGAGCTCATTGGCTCACGCGATCCGGTGATCGTTCGCGCCGCTGCACGAGCCTCCTTGGTGGCACGCCCGAGCGCGCTCGAAGCGTGCCGCGCGCGGCTGGCGACCGAGAGCGACCCGCTGACGAGAACTGCGCTCGCCATCGTCCTCGCGGCTTCGCCCGACGCTTCGGCTCCCGTCTCCACGCTGCGTCTCGCGGAATGGGCCGAATCGGAGGAACCATTCGCGCCTCTCGCCGTCGTCGCGCTCGGTCCGCGCGAGCGGCTTTTGGAAAAGCGGCGTCTCGGTCGGGCGCTCGACAGCATCGACCCCGTACTGCGTGCGCATGCCGCCTTCGGGCTCGCACTGAGCCCCCTTGCCGACGCGGTCGCGCGCTTGGCGAGCGCGTGGCGCTTCGAAGAAATGCCACGTGTTCGCCGGGCCATCGTGGTCGCGCTCGGGCACCGTCGCGAGCCGCAGCGCCTCGCCACGCTCGACCTCGCGGCCAAGCTCGACCCCGACGAGCAAGTGCGCGAGACCGCGCGGCTGGCGCTCCGCGGTGAGCTCCCTCTGCCGCTCGGCCGGTTCGGAGCTGGATGCGCAGGGACCGAAGCGCGTGTCGGCGGATGTTATGCCGCGTGGATCACGTTGGCTCCGAGCTCGGCCGCCGGCACCGCCGCGCTGCACGAGCGTGCGGGGCGTCTCCTCGATGCCGGGGGTCTCGCGCTTCCGGTGGTAGCCGATCCCGACGGCATGCTCGTCGTCCCCGGCGTTTCCGCGGGCGCAGCGTCGTTCCGCCTTGCATCTTCACCCCTCTGGTATGACGCTCAGGGCCATGAGGGAGCCGAAGCCGAACCCCCCCGCTGAACCGACGGCCCACGCTGCCGGCAACGGAGCCGGGTACGCGGCGGCCGAGCCTTCATCGGACCCGGCAACGGGGCTTGGCGACTTGGCTACGGCGGCCGCGGACATGTCGTTCGAAGACGCGATTCGGCGGCTCGGCCACATCGTCGAGCAGCTCGAGCGCGGTGACCTGCCCCTCGAAGCTTCCCTGCGATTGTTCGAGGAAGGTGTGGGGCTGGCGCGCGTATCGCAGCGCCGACTCGATCGCGCGGAACGGCGCATCGAGGAGCTCCTTGGCGTCGACCCCGATGGTGAGCCCTTGACCCGCCCCTTCGAGGCAAAGCTCGATGGCGGATAGGTCGACCGCGAAGACCGCCGCGGTTCTCCTCATCGGCAACGAGCTGCTGTCGGGCAAAGTTCAGGACGAGAACCTCTTCGTCTTGGCGAAGACGCTGGGACAGCTCGGTATTCGCCTGCGCCGCGTGGTGACGATCCCCGATGAAATCGACGTCATCGCCGCCGAGGTGAAGGCCCTTGCCGACGCGTACAGCGTGGTTTTCACGAGCGGCGGCGTAGGCCCGACGCACGATGATCTGACTGTCGAAGGTGTGGCGCGCGCCTTTGGCGTCGCCGTCGTGGAGAGCGCCGCGATGGCCGCCATGCTGCGGGGCCATTACCGCGAGCGGTGCAACGAAGCCCATTTGCGCATGGCGCTGATTCCCGAGGGCGCCGAGCTGACGAGCAACACCGAAGTCGCGTGGCCGACCATCGTGATGCGCAACGTATGGCTCCTGCCCGGCATCCCCGAGGTTTTCCGGATGAAGCTCACGCACGTGCGCGAGCGGCTCGGGGGAGGGCGCCCGTTCGTGAGTCGCGCCGTTTACACTAAGCTCGACGAGGGGGAGCTCAAACCGTTGCTCGACGCCGTGGTCGCAACCCACCCCGACGTCGAGGTGGGTTCCTACCCGAAATGGTCCGATCCCAGCTATCGCACCAAGCTCACGTTCGATGGACAGGAAACCGAGGTCGTCGGCCGCGCCGTCGACGCATTCTTGCGGCTGCTGCCCGCGGGTGAACCGCAGCGGATCGACTAGCCCATCTGCGTGGTTTTGGTGGGGAGGATCTTGTAGAGCACGCGGACCTCTTCAGGACGCCGCCAAGGATACTTGTCCTTGCCCATGTATTTTTGAGCCATCTTGTCGATGTGCGCGTCTGCGCCTTCTTCGGTGATGGCATCGACTTTCCCGCGAATCTCGAGGTAACGGTAGGGGTTGTCGGGGTCGAGGATCGACAGCGCGACCTTGGCGTTGCGCTGCATGTTCTTGTCCTTCTGCCGCCCGCGCGCGGAATTGATGATCACGTGACTGCCGTCGTAATCGATCCACACCGGCGTGACCTGCGGCGAGCCATCGGGCATCAGCGTTGCGAGATTGCCAAATGCCTTTTTCGTGAAAAGATCGACGAATTTATCGGGAATGTTCGCAGCCATGGTCGCTCCTTGTTTCCGCGGGGGAGGTCCAGCGTACACCGGAAAGGATGGCCCTTGCGCGTCGGGTCGTCGTTTGGCGGCGCGCCGGGCCGTCGCCACCTCCGCCGTCCGCGAGGGTCGCCTCCGCGCAACGATCACCGCAACTGACCTTTGGTCCAGGACGTGCTTGGTGGGCGCTCATGACCGACGTGACGCCAGGAACGATGCCGCTCGCGCTGCTCCCTCGTGAACGAGGGCTTTCCGAGGGCTTCGACACGTTGGCCGATTTCGAGCTCTTGGCGGTGCTTCTCGGCACCGGTGAAAAAGGGCGCCCCGTGCAGCGGGTGAGTGCCGATCTGCTCGAGCAGTGGGGAGGGCTCTTGGGGCTTTCGCGTTCTGGCCCGCACGCGCTCGCCGACACGCCTGGGGTGGGCGTGGCCAAGGCGGCGCGGATAGCGGCTGGATTCGAGCTCGGTCGCCGCGTCCTGATGCGGTCGAACCATGGGCCGCGCCTGAACCTGGCGTCGTCCGATGAGGTGGCGCGCTGGGCACGGGTAAGGCTCTCGAGCCTCGATCACGAGCAGCTGTGGATGCTCGCGCTCGACGGCCGCAATGGGCTTCGCGCAGCACGGCGGGTCGCGGAAGGCGGTCTGCACGGCTGCGCCGTCGACCCCCGCGACATTTTACGGGCCGCGCTTCGCGACGGCGCCAGCGCGTTCGTTCTCGTACACAACCATCCGAGCGGCGATCCCGCCCCAAGCGACGAAGACATCCGCCTTACGCAACTGGTGGCACGAGCGGCATCGGTGCTCGGCACACCTCTCGTCGATCATGTGATTGTCGGGGGCGGGGGACACGCGTCCCTCTTCGACTTGGGCCTCCTCGAAAGCGCGTGAGCCGCCGCCAGGGGCGACCCGAGGGGGCCCTTGCTTGAGCGGGGTGCGAGAAGTTGGTAAGAATCTCGCCAAGGCCCGAGCGACTCACGAGCAGTAGCCGCGGTCCGAGACGAGCGAGCGGAAGCCATGGCACGTGTCGTACTGACGGATGTCGAGAAGGTGTACCCCGGCGGCATGAAGGCCGTGCAGAACTTCAGCTTGGACATCGCCGACGAGGAATTCGTTGTTTTCGTTGGCCCTTCTGGCTGCGGCAAGTCGACGACGCTGCGCTGCGTAGCGGGTCTCGAGGACATCACGGCGGGCACCATCCACATCGGCGAGCGCCTCGTCAACGACGTGCCCCCCAAGGACCGCGACATCGCCATGGTGTTCCAGAACTACGCTCTTTATCCACACATGAGCGTGTTCGAGAACATGTCGTTCGCGCTAAAGCTCCGCAAAACGCCGCGCGACGTCATCGAGCAAAAGGTGAGGAAGGCCGCCAAGATCCTCGGCATCGAGCAGCTGCTCGATCGCAAGCCGAAGACGCTCTCCGGCGGCCAAAGGCAGCGCGTCGCGCTCGGTCGCGCCATCGTGCGCGACCCCAAGTGCTTCTTGTTCGACGAGCCGCTCTCCAACCTCGATGCCAAGTTGCGTGGCGAGATGCGCGCGGAGATCAAACGCCTTCACATGGATCTCCGGAGCACGACCATCTACGTGACCCACGACCAAGAAGAAGCGATGACGCTGGGTGACCGCGTGGTCGTGATGAAGGACGGCGTCATTCAGCAGTGCGGGGCGCCGCTCGACGTCTATCACCGCCCTATCAACCGGTTCGTCGCGGGTTTCGTGGGAACGCCGGCCATGAACTTTTTCGAGGGAACCATCGCCCGCGAAAGCGAGAAGCTTTGGTTCGACGAAGGGTCGGGCAAGCTCGCCGTTCCCGATTGGGCCAAAGACGCGCTCGATGCCAAGGTGGGCTCCAAGGTCGTCATGGGCGTGCGCCCCCAGGCCATCAGCGACCGACCCATCGGCGCGATGGGGATGAAGGACAACGTCTTGCCCATGAAGGTCGGCGTCGTCGAGCCGCTCGGGGACAAGATGGATGTTTATCTTTCGACCGCGAGCCACGGCCGCATCGTCGCGCACATCGACGCCCATCGCGGCCTTTCGCCGAACGAAACGCGCCCCATGCACATCGATCTCAACCGCCTCCACTTCTTCGAGACGGGGGGCGACGGGGTCAAGCTGGCGACGGCGCCGGTCGCGGCCTAACCATGAAAAGGAAACGGATGCCGTCGGTGCTGCAAGCGATCGTCGCCGCGCTCACGTTCTTCGGCGGGCTTCACATCGCGATTCCGGTGGTCTCCTCCGAGACGGCGCCCGTGCCCACCACCCCCCCGACCGGCACGCCATCCTGCACCGAGCAGTGCAATCGTCGAGCGTCCGATTGTCTCGATGGGTGCGAAGAGCGCTTCAAAAACGACGACAAGTCACGTGTCACGTGCAAGTTCGAGTGCGCCAACCAACGCCAGCAGTGCGAAAAAGATTGCGGGTAGTCGCGACTACGGTGCCGCGGACAAGAGCGTGACCGAGACGCCGTGCATGGGCTCTCCCTTGCCGGTGGGATTCGGCACCGACGCGAAAGCGAGTCTCGCGCCGCTCCAGTCGATGCTCTTTTCGCCCCCGAGGAGGCGCGCATAAAGCTCGCTGGCCTGGGTCATGGGTGCGCCTAGCGCTTCGCGCAAGAAGGTGAGGGTCACGGCCGTGGCATAGTTGGCCGGCTCGCGGCGCCCGCTCGTCCCCACCACCGTCACGCGAAAGACGTCGTCCCTCTTTTTGGCGGCTTTTTCGGGGTCGACGAGGACGAGCATGAGTCTCTCCATGGCGCCCTCTGTCGTGAGCCCGATCAGGACCTCGGCGAGACCCTTCCCGTAACGGACGACGCGCGCGACGCTCGGCGGATCGTCGTCGGCTCTTGGGATCTCGCCGCGTCGCTTGAGCTGTCCTTCTTGGACGAGCGCGCTTCTTTCTAGCTCCCGCTCGGTCTTGCCAAGGAGGCGGCGCGCGCTCATCTCCTCGAGCGCCTTGGCGAGCACTTCGCGATTGATGGCCGCCTGTTCGTTGGTTCGCTCGAGCATCAAAAGCGCGTCGAGCTCGCCGATCGCCTGCTCGTGCTCCCCCATGGCGGCGAGCACGTCGGCGAGCGTCTTTCGGGCATCGGCGAACTTGGGATCGAGCCGAATCGCGTCCCGATAGGAGGCAATGGCCGCCCCCGGATCGCGCCGCGCTTCTTGCGCGAGGCCGAGCGCATAAAAAATACGTGCATCGGTGGGGGCCAAGCCGCGCGCACGCACCAAAAACTGCACCGATTTATCGTAGAGCCCCTTCTTGTAGAAAACGGCGCCGAGCTCCTTGAGCGGCCGTGGATCGTCGGGGGCGAGCTTTTGCGCTTGGAGCAGCTGGAACGCGGCGTCATCGAGCTTTCCGCTCTTTTCGAGGGAGCGGGCAAAGGCCATCCGTGCCGCGAGCACCTCGCCGTCGAGCCGGACCGCTTCGGCGAGGGCTTCGCTCGCTTCGCGCCATCGGCCGCCCGAGGAAAGCACCATGCCGAGCGTCAGCCACGCCGTATCGTCCTCGGGCGCGCCCGCCAGCACCTCACGCAGCTCGGCCACTGCGCCCTCCACGTCGCCGTCCAGGGCACGGCGTGTAATCTCGTTCAGGCGGGATTCCGAGGCTCGCTCTTCTGGCATGATGGATGAGTGTGCGCGAGCCGTTCGGCCCAGGCGCGCGGAGTCTACCATCTCCGACCTCGGGCGCGCGCTCGGTGGAAAGCCGGTCTTGGCTGGGAACGTGGCCGAGAAACGTCGCCGAGGTGGGCGGCTCGGAGTGCGCTGCCGTTTGAGCGTGCGGCGCGCTAGACGCTTGGGATATGCTCGTGTCGGGAGCGTCTCTCGCGAATGGGCCTCGAAGAAAACATCCGTTTTTTCGCCGCGACCGACGTAGGCAAAGTCAGAGATCACAACGAGGACAACTACCTCGTCGACAAGAAGCTCGGCCTTTTCGTCGTGGCCGATGGCATGGGGGGCCACGCGGCCGGCGAGGTCGCGAGCGCGCTCGCGGTGCGCACCGTCCACGACGAGGTCAAAAAAGAGAAGCCGCTTATCGAGGACTACGAAAACGGCGCCACCGGCGCGGCCAAGGTCACGGCCCGCGACATCTTGAACCTCCTCGAATTCGCGGTGCAGCGCGCGTGCGCGCGCATTCACGAAGAGGCGCAAGGCGACAAGCAGAAGCGCGGCATGGGAACGACCCTTTCGTCGCTGCTCATCGTCGGCAACAAGGGATTCATTGCCCACGTGGGCGACAGCCGCATCTACATGATGCGCGGCGGCAAGGTGCAGCAGCTCACCGAGGACCACACCGTCTTCAACGAGCTCATCAAGCGCGGCAAGCTCACCCGCGATCAAATCGAAAAGGTCGCCCACAAGAATGCGATCACGCGCGCAGTTGGCGTGTACGAACGGGTCGAGATCGATACCTTGCTCATCGAGCTCTTACCGGGCGACCAGTTCCTGCTCGCCTCCGATGGTCTGCACGGGTACGTGCATGCGCCCGAAGACCTGACGCCCTACCTTTCCGAAGTGGACGGCGATGCCGCCGTAGCCCAGCTCATCGCGTTTGCCAATGGCGCGGGCGGCAAAGACAACATCACCAGCATCGTCGTGCGCCTTGGGGAGGGCACGCATGACGACACTGAGCGGGCCCGCAAGCTCGCGTTGAAGCGCGAGGTGCTCGCCAAGATGCCGCTTTTCTCGCGGCTTTCCGAGCGCGAGATGCTGCGCGTCATGCAGGTCGCCGATGTGCGGGCGTACGCCGCGAGCGAGCTGGTCATCAAAGAAGGCGATCGCGGCGACGAGCTTTTCACGGTGCTCTCCGGCCGGGTCAGGGTGTCGCGCGGCGAGGCGGTGCTCACGACGTTCGGCTCGGGCGAGCATTTCGGCGAAATGGCACTCATCCGCAGCGTTCCGCGCAGCGCCACCATCCACGCGGAAGGCGCCTGCGAGCTCATCGTCATTCGCCGTGGCGATTTCTTCGAGATCCTCCGCAAGGAGCATGAGCTCGCCGTGAAGCTCCTCTGGCAATTCCTCGGCGTGCTCGCCGATCGTCTCGATCAGACGTCCAAAGATTTGCGCGTCGCGCGCGCCGAGCTCACCGCCGAGGACGTCACGGCCGAGATCTTCCCGGATCTCGTGGAAGAAGAGGAAGAGACCACCGATCCGTACGGCACACGGCATCGCGCGGCAGGTGGCGGATCGCCCGGCCCGGCCTCGCCTTGACGAACCGACGCTGGCTCGCCGTCGCGAGCCGGTACGGTGCCTTGGCCGGGTGGTGCTGCGCGGCAGCGCTCTCGTCCTGCCGAAACCAGCGGACGGAAGCGGATGGCGGGGCGTCCCCAATCGACCCACGGGCAGGGATCGCGCACGGTGACACGCCGTTGGTCGTGGCTGCTGCCGACGTGGGCGGATTCAGGGCGGCCGTGGGCCGTGCTTGTCGCGTCATGGCTTTGCGCGGCACCGCAACCGCAATGCCCCGCTTTGCGGGACACTCGGAGCAAAAAGAGGAGCGCCACGGCCCGGGAGAGCGCGACTTGGGCGATGTTGCGGCAAGGACGCCACTCGCGCGCGGCGATCTCGTGCCCGAAGGCGGCCTTCTCGAGCTCGGGCCCGACACCGAGCTCACGGTGCAGGCAACGGTGAGCACCCGCGAGATCACGCTGGTCGGACCCGCCCTCGCCGAAGCGTGTCCGGGCGGAGACGAAGCCGTCCGGCTGTCGTATGGGAAGGTGACCGCGTTTCCCGGGGCAGGTGTGCGGCCCGGGGCGGACGTATGGATCGCCTCACCGCTCGGTGTGGTGCGATTCAGCGATGCGCAGATCGAGATTACGGTCCCCGATCGCGATGCGGCCCGAGTGGCGATCGCCGTGATCACTGGGCAGGCCACCTTCCTCGCCGCAAATGGTGGCGTCACGGCCGCCCCCGGGGGGGCTGGCCAAGACGCTTCGCGCGGTCATCGGCTTGCCGCAGGGGAGGCGATCGCGCTCGCGCCGGGCGTTACCTTCGCGGTGCAGAGACCCGAGGGTACGATCGCTCGTTGGATCGGGGATCTCGTGGCGGAATGCATTCGCCGAGCAGCCGCCGCGCGGCAAGCGGCTCAGCGCGTGGGCTTACCCCGCGATGGGGCACGCGGGGAGCTCGGTGATCTCGCGTTCGCTCACGTTCGCGCAAGGCAGCAGGCTCGGGCTGCTTGTGAGGCGGCGTGGGCGGGGGGGGCGCTCGCCCCGGCTGCCCATGCCGCCGATCGCGCCGATCTCGAGAGGGCGGACGCGACATGGAAGGGCGCGCCATAGGCGCGCTGTGGGCCGGACGCGAGACTCGCCCAAAAAGGGCGGCTGCGTGGCGGGAGAGCTTATCAATTGACACCCTTGCCCGCGCGCCGCTAGCGTCCCCTGTCGGGCAAGCGCATGCGGACCGAGCGCAGCGGGAGAAGGCGATGAGGGATCCGGCAGCCAAGAGCGGCCGCCGTCCAGCAACATCGCGCGCCTCGACCGGGTCTCGGACCACAATCGTCTCGCCGAGCGCGGCGAGGCGTGCGTCCCGCGCGGTTTCGCGGGCGTGGATTGGGGGGCATCGTCTCGCCGCGGGCACGCTCGCCATTGTGGCGGCAGCATCGTCCGCTCATGCGGACGAGCCTCGTCAGGCGGGCGAACCGCGCATGCTTTCCGAGCCTGGCGAGGTCACCAACGTCATCGACGCCTTCGACGGCGATGACGTCTTCGATCTCCACCTGACGCTCGGCTACCAGTACGCCTGGAAGCGCGCGCACATCCGCCGCGAGAGCACCATCGGAAATGGAGCGAATCCCGGGCTTTCGACGGGAGGATTCACGTCCTCCAACATGAACGTCGCGACTTACGAGGAAAATACGTCGCGTCTCAACACCCGCGCCGACATCGGGCTTTACCACGACATTGCGCTCTTCCTGCGCATGCCGATCGTTCTATCGAATGATCGCAAGCTCACCGATCTCGAGGGCAGCGCTGGACAGCAGAACGTCGTGCTCGCCGGCGGACCGAACGACGGGGCGCCGATCTTCACCCTGCCTTTCAACTCGCCGCAGCGCAGCGGCGTCGAGTACCTCGCGGTCGGCCTCGACTTCGGCTTCATGAACCAACACCGCGATCCCAGTAAACCCACTTGGATGGGCGGCTTCGAGGCGAGGTTCAGCGTCGGCGAACCGATGCACGCCTGCAACGGATCGCTCCCGTCGGAACCGACCAACGGGGGTCCTGGCCGCTGCGCGCAGCCTTCTGACGTCAACCGCAACGGCGTTGCCGGCGACGTGCCGGGTGTCGAGGAAGGCAACGTCAAAGGTTGGAGGTCGCCGGGAATTACGCGCGGCACCACGGCTCTCGAGTTTCACTCGACCATCTCGAAGCGCATCAAGTACATCGAGCCCTACACCGGCTTTCGTGCCCTCTTCGAGTTTCCCCAAGCCAAAAGCGATTTCGGTTCCACCGACCTAAAAGGCGCGCTCGTCGCGCATCCGCCTTTGCAGGGGTGGGTGTATGTCGGTCTGCAGGTCATCCCTTGGGAGCAGCGCGAGAGCTTTCAGCGCGTGACCTTCGACGGCCGTGTCGCGGGCTCGTACCGATCCGAGGGGCGCGACTACAGCGAGCTCTTCGACGCGCTCGGCTCTTCGAGCGCGCTATCGCTGCGACGCGCCGCCTACGCCGCTTACAAGGCCGATCCCTCTGCGCCCGGTGGGACGGTTGTCGATGCGGGCTCGCAACGCGTCTACTTCACCGGCATCACCGACGTCTCGGCGTATGCGTCGATCCGCGCTTCTGTCTCGGTGACCTGGCAAGCCGGCGAATACATCAAGTTCACCGCCGGCGGCGGGCTCACGCGCGACCAGAGCCATCTCATTACGGCCGATCAAGCCTGCAACTCTGATTTCAGCGGCAACATCGGGCAAAGCGGTCCGTGCCGCGTCGAAACCCCGGCCACTGCCACGACGCCCGGCTCGGTTCGCGCGAGCGGCATTCCCAACCCGCACTATCGTCCCACCATCGATGCCGTCGGACGGCGTTTCAAAACGGATGACTCCAACCTGTGGGACGCATGGATCATGGGCATCGTGATGTTCTGATGCTCCCGGTGAAGTCCTCCCACCGCCAACGCTCGTTTCGCGCGCTCGCTGCGGCGTCGCTCCTGGCCGCGGCAGCGCGCGCCGACGCCGAGCCGCCCGCGCGCGAAGAGCCGCCGCCCGCTGCTCCCGCCAATTCCGCTGCGCCGCCGGTCGCCCGCTCCGGCGAGGCACCTCCGTCGGTGTCATCGGTGACCGATGCGCCGCGCGCGATGGAGGAGGTCCTCCTGTTGCGCACGGCGATCGTCGGGGGAGCAGAGGCGAGCACCATCGAGCGACCGACGAGCCGCGAGCTGCTCGCCAGCGCGCAGGCCCAAAAACTCGATCTTTTGCTGAGCGACGCTATTCAGGATCTCGGTCTCACGCTCGACCTCTCCGAGCGCTCCACCCAAGACGCCCGCGAGCTCACGGACGTCGAGCTCGTGGCGCGCGCGAGCAAGGGCGGCCGCTGGGTCATTTACCCCAGCGTCGACGCGCGCGGTTCGGAGTCGGTCGTGCGTTTGGCCGCGGTTGCACCGGGGACCAAGACCGTGATCGTGCGCGCCGAGCCGGTCAAGGCGGCCGATCTCGCGGTGCGCACCGTCGTCATGCTCCGCGACGTGGTCAGCAAGCGGGCACCGGCGGCGTCGGAAACGGTCCCGCCGCGCCCTGCCCGCTCCGAGCCGGTGCCGACGTTCGCCGTGCCGGCGCGATCACAGGGACGCGCGACCCTCGCCTTCAACTCCGCGCTGTTCGGCGGCTTCGTCGGATATTCGGTGCAGAGGGGGAGCGGCAGTGACGACCCGCGTCTGCTCTTCCCGCTCATGGCGCTCGGCACCGGACTCGGGTTGGGCGCTTCCGCCATTATTGCCGAAGAGTGGGACGTGGGGCTCGGCGATGCGTGGTACCTCTCGGCCGGCGCGTGGTGGCCGGCCATGTCTGGCCTATTTCTCGCGCGGAGCCGCCGCCAAGTCGACCCCTCCAGCGAATACGGGTACGCCATCGTCGGCGCGCTCACCGGACTCGGCCTCACGACAGCGTCTCTCGCCATCGGCGGCGGAATGAGCGAGGGCGGCGCGCTCCTCACCCACTCTGGGGGCGCCTTCGGGTTCGTGCTCGGCGGCATGACCGAGCTTGCCATCCGCAACGGGTCCAGCGAGACGCCGCATCGCGGGCTCGGGATCGGCACCGCGGCGGGCGTCTTGATCGCGGGCGCCGCGGCGACGCGGCTCGAGGTCGAACCGTCGCGGGTTCTCATCATCGACCTCGGTGCTGGTCTCGGAGGGCTCGCAGGGGCTGCCGCGGCGAGCCCGTTCATCGTGCGCGATCGCACAGAAGGAGGAGACCGCGCGTTTCTCCTGACGACGATGGGCACGACGGTGGCGGGCGGCATCGCGGCGTGGCTCTGGACGCGCAAAACTGCCCCGGCGCCTGCGGCCGCACTGTCACTGCCGCGCTTCGGCGTCGGCGTCATCGCCGAGTCGCTGCCAGGTTTTGGCCCGAGTCAGCCCGTCGTCGGGCTCGATGTCTCCGGAGCGCTACCCTGACCTACAGCGAATCGCGAACTCGGCGCGCCAGCAATTGCTCCACCTGCGATTTCAGGTAAGAGATCGAGAATAGCCATCTCATGTCGGATCAGCGCTTCGTCGTCGAAGGTTCGCAAGCGGGTGAGCGCCTCGACAAGTTCGTCATCACCGTCGTTCCGGGCCTCGGCCGCAAAGGGGCGCGGCGGCTGTTCGAAGAAGGGCGCGTTCGCATCAACGGCAAGCGCCCGCGCAAAGGCGATCTCGCGCGACAAGGCGATCACGTCGTCATCGCCATGCCCGACACGAGCGGGCCCAATGCCGTGCCAGAGTCGACCGCGTCCCTCGTCGTGCGCCTCGAGACCGCGCAAGCGGTGGTGGTCGAAAAGCCCGCCGGCCAACCGACGGCCCCGGTCGAAGACGGTGAGATTGGCACGCTCGCCAACGCGCTCGTAGGGCACTACCCGGAAATGGCAGCGGTCGGCTATTCGCCGCGGGAGCCGGGCCTCGTCCATCGACTCGATACCGACACCTCGGGCGTGGTGCTCGCGGCGCGATCCGAAGCGGCATTCGAGGTGCTCTCCAAAGGCCTCAAGGCGGGCGCAGTCGAAAAGCGCTACCTGCTCGTGTGTCACGGTGCCGGGCTCGCCACCTCGGGCGAGATTGGCATTCCCATCGCGCACCACCCCAAAGATCAGAAGCGAATGTACCCCTGCGTACATCCGCGCGACGTCGCTCGTTACCGCCCGCGCCAAGCGAACACCACGTTTCGCGTGCTGCGCACGGCGGGAGAGTGGGCGCTCGTCGAGGCGCGTGCCGGCGTGGCCATGCGGCACCAATTGCGCGTTCACTTTGCGGCCATCGGACACCCTCTCGCCGCAGATTCGCTTTACGGCGGTCCTTCGACGGCTGCTCTAGCGCGACACGCTCTGCACGCGAGCTACGTCGGGTGGAGGGGCGACGCCGTCGTTCCGGCGCTCGAAGCGCATTCGCCGCTGCCTGCCGATCTCATCGCCGCGTTTCCCGCGTTCGCCGAGTTTGGCGCGGAGAAGCCGCCGTCTCGGTGAGGGGGCGGGCACCGCTCCACTTTCGCGGAAGAGACGTTGCGCAAAGCGATGCTCGGTGGCGCGAGGTCACGCGCATGCTCCACCAATCGAATCGCGAGCGCGGAGGCCATGGCCAAGCTCGGAAGGCGAGGCGCGAGGCTCATGACGCGCTCCTCGGCGCGCCGGCCGCGCAGCCAGCGTGCTCCTGGGCGCAGCTTGCGAAACGCGTCGTGGCACGGACTCGCATCGATGACGCGGACCAACACTTCCGGTAGATAAAAAATGCCTCCCGCGCCGGTGGCTGCGACGAGCCCTACCTCGACGCCGACGAAGCCGCGCAAAGGAACCTTCGGAGCGCAGAGCAGGCGCAGCTCGTCGAACCCATCGCCTCCGTCGGGCAAGCGTCCCCAAGCAACGGCGCGAATGCCTGGCCGCGCACGGAGGTCGCGCGCGACGCGCCGGAGACGAGGTCCTGGGCCGGTGAGGGGGTGCGGCGGGAGGTCGGACAAGCGACCCGTCCCAAAGACGGCCAAAAGCACCGTCGCGTCGAAGGCGACGAGGTAAGCGTGGTACGCCGACACGCGACTCACCGCGTACGTGAGCACGGCGGCGCTCGCTAGCGAAGACACCAAGAGCACGCGGCCGGTGACCGTTCCCGCGTCGAGCCATGCTCCCTTCACGTTACCCGGCGGCGCAAAAGCCTCGGCATCGCTGACGAGCAGCCATCGGCCTGGTCCGCGGGGAGCCCGCCGCCAAAAGGGTCGCCGGTACGCGGCGAGCCCGAGGGCCGAAAGAACGGCGAGGGTGCCCCACCGAGGGTCATCGACGCGCAGCTGCATCACGACGCCGCCGGCGAGCGCGGGCCCCGCGAGCAAGGCGCGCAGCGACGCGGGGAGTGGGACGACCGGGCGCGGCGCGGCGATGCCGTGCGCATGACGCGCCACTTGCCGGGCTTTGATGGCGACGAGCAACGAGAACCCGAAAAGTAAGCAAGCCGCGCCTCCGGCGTAGGCTGCTCGTTTCTCTGGCGATTGCTCGACGCGCGCAGCTCGCGGCGGCGGAGGGCGCAGACCGGGGTCGTCGACGTCACCGAGAGCGCGCGGATCGACATCGACCGTCCAGACCACGGATTCGCCGCGCGCGACGTGAGGCCGAACGAGGAAGACTTCGTCGTGATCTGCCGCTCGTTTCGTCTCGGCGATGAACACGCCTTCGTTCGTGTCGAGCGCATCTGCGCGATCGTTGCGCGGGGTCGCGGCGCGGGGCTCTGTCGGCGCGGAAGGCAACACGAAGACGCAGCCGACGTTGTCGCGACCTTCGACCCAGCTCGGACCTGTCCAGCGCACACGCAGCAAGGCGCCATCGCGCCGAATATCGGCGCCAGGGAGGAGGGCGCGGCGATAGCGAATGCGAAAGACGAAGACGCCGCGCGAAAGACCGCGCAGCGCCATGATGTTGATCCGCAGTCCTCCCGCCTCGCGCGCTACGAGCTCCAACGGAACGCTCGCCGCCGATGAACCGTCCGCGCCCGCGGGTGCAACGGTGCTGTCGAGCGGGGTCACGTCCTTGTCGGCCGTGGCGAAATCGAACGTTTTGAGTGGGCCTCCGTGTACACGCATCGTGATGTGGTGCTCGATCACGGCCGACGCCGATCGGTCGATCTCCACCCGAACATCGTCGCTGACGAGCCGGGTTTCGACCCAAGCGGCCGCCGGGGCCACCGCTAGGCAGAGGCAAAGCCCCGTAACCCAAGCGATGATTCGTGGCAGCACCCTCATTGTCCTACATCACCTTACTTGGCGGCCCTTGGGCCGGACAACTTTTCGAAAGTAGAAGCTATTTCTTCTTCCATGCGCGAAGGTCCCCGACGGAGAAAGGCCGGCAGCGGGAAGATGCAGCCACCTCGGGTTTCGAAGTCGATGCTGGCGGCGTCTGTGGATCGACGGCCGCGCGCCACGCGGGCGCGAAGCAGCGGCGTTTTGATCCTCGCCTCCGCCGGCGTCTGCGCTCTTGCCATCGCGGGTTGCAGCGGCGCATCGACACCCACCCACGGGCGCGCCGTCGCGCAAGCCGAACCCAAGGCCACCAGCCTCGCCGATGAAGTGCACCTCGCTGATCTGCGTCAGCTGACGCACGGCGGTGAAAACGCAGAGGCCTATTGGTCATTCGACGGCCGCGAGCTCGTCTTGCAAGCGCGACCCACGGGCGCCGGTTGCGATCGCATTTTCCGCATGCGCATGGGCGACGACCCGCCGGTGCTCGTGCCCGTCTCGAGCGGCCAAGGGGCAACGACGTGTTCGTACTTTTTACCGGGCAATCAGCGCGTCATCTTCGCTTCGACCCACCTGGGTGGCGCGGCCTGTCCGCCGCGCCCCGATCGCACCCACGGGTACGTGTGGGCCATCTATGACACGTACGACATCTTTCGTGCGAACGCCGACGGCACCGGTCTCACGCGACTGACCGACACGCCCGGTTACGACGCGGAAGGCACCGTTTGCAAGAAAGATGGGTCCATCGTTTTCACCTCGGTGCGCGATGGCGATCTCGATCTCTATCGGATGGACGCCGATGGTAAGAACGTGCGGCGCCTCACCAGCACGCCCGGGTACGATGGCGGCGCCTTCTTCAACGATGACTGCACGCAAATCGTGTGGCGAGCGTCGCGGCCCAAAGAGGGAAAAGACCTCGACGAATATCGTCGGCTTTTGTCGCGCGGCTTCGTGCGTCCGAGCAAGCTCGAGATCTACGTTGCCAATGCCGACGGCAGCGAACCGGTGCAGTTGACGTACCTCGACGCCGCTTCGTTCGGGCCGTTCTGGCATCCGTCGCAAAAGCGAATCGTCTTTGCGTCGAACTACGGTGATCCCAAGGGACGCGAGTTCGACCTGTTCGCGGTGAACATCGACGGCACCAACCTCGAGCGGGTCACCTCGGCGCCGGGGTTCGACGGTTTTCCCATGTTCTCGCCCGATGGGCACTACCTCGCCTTTTCCTCGAATCGCGCGACGGCGCCGGGCGCACACGATACCAACGTGTTCGTCGCGCGTTGGGTGGACGCGCCGCCAAAGACGCTGGCCGTGTCCGGCGCCGACCGGTTGATGGCAGACGTGAAATGGTTGGCCGACCCCGCGCGCGAAGGACGGGGCGTGGGGACCGCGGGTCTGGCAGCGGCGGGTGAGTACCTCGAGCGGCGCTATCGCGAGCTCGGTCTCGCTCCTGCCGGCGATGGGGGAACTTTCCGGCAAGCCTTTGCCGTGACGACGGGAGTCGAGGTGCGCCCCGAGACGTCGCTCAAGCTCGACAACGCTGCCATCGGGCTGGTCGCTATCGCGCCGGTCGGTTCTTCGGCGAGTGGGGAGGCCAAGGGGGACGTGGTGCTGGCGGGCTACGGGATCGTCGCCAAAGAGCTCGGTGTCGACGACTACGAGAAGCTCGACGTCAAAGGCAAGATCGTGCTCGTGCGCCGATTCGTGCCCGATGGTGAGAAATTCTCCGAGCGCGATGCGCAACGGCGCTACGGCGACATCCGCCACAAAGCGTGGACGGCGCGCGAGAAGGGGGCCAAGGCGCTCATCGTCGTCGACGCGCCTCTACCGCCCGCCAACGCCAAGGCGTGGAAAGCACCGGACGAGGCGCCCTTGCCGGCGCCGCAGCCGGAAGGATACGGCGACGCGGGCTTGCC
>DATHEQ010000379.1:0-42294 GCA_035318505.1 Polyangiaceae bacterium
CGATGATGGTCGTGTCTTTCGAACGTTTGACGCGCCGCTCGAACTCGCCGTAGAGCCCCTCCCACGTAGGAAAACGCGTTCGATCGGCGAAGCTCCACATGGGATGCGACGCCAGCTCGTCCATGCGCTCGTTGCCCGGCCCCATGGGATCGAAGAAGGCCTTGGGATCCCCCGTATGGATCGCGAGCGGAAGATGGAGCTTGGCCATCGCATCGAACACGGGGTCGAGCACGGGATCGTCGACGGGAACGCGCCGGCCGTCGGGGAACTTCACGCCTAGACCGAGGTTTTTTGCGATTTTGACGCCCCGCACCCCGAGCGCCTTGGCCCGCTCGAGCTGGGCCACTTCGCGCGCCCCCCACTTGGGGGTGCCGATTCCCTCGAAATTGATATTGGCGAAAACGATGTAGTAGCCGCTCGTCGCCTTCGCTGCCCCGAGCGTCTCTTCCAGCCCTTCCCCGACCCAGCCGCCCGACAAGTTGACGACCCTGCCGAGCCCCTGCGCTTCGAGGAACCGCCGTGCCGGCAGTGCGATCTCGGGATCGATGTGCGTGTGCATGTCGAGCTTGGCGATGGCGCGAGGCGCCCACGATGGCGCGGACTGAACAGGCGCCGCCGCGCTGCCGATCGTGCCCGAAGGAACGTTTTCTTCGCTCGTCGGCGTGCGTTTCTTCCCGCAGCCCGGCGCCGACAGAAAGAGAACTCCGACCGCAATGGCCGCGAGGAGAAACGCCTGCACAGGGCCCGCTCTCACCATGGCGCCTAGAATAACGAAAGCGGGGCCGAGTGCCCGTAGTCACGCGAGCAAGTTCGCCGCTCGGGCGACATCGAGCCGCGAAATGTCCGCTAGTGCAGGACGGAGCCTTGCCGGCCCAGCCGATCGAGCAGCTCGGCGATTTCGAGCCGGTCGACTTCGTCCACAGCGACGTAGCGCATTGCCTGCAGCAAACCTTCGGTCCAAACCGGGCGGGCGACGGCCTGGATATGGCGCCCGCGCCCGTCGAGGGGCAACTCGAGCCGGTACATCAGTCGCGATGGCCGCTCGGCGAGCGCTCGCGTGCGCTGGACGACCAAGCCGCGAGCCGAGATATCGATGACCCTGCACTCGTGGCAAAAACCATCAAGGTGCTGAAGGGCGGGTAAATCCACCTGTCCTCGCAGGCCGAAACGACGTTCCATGCTTTCCTCCCTGCAATGCCGCAAGCTCTGGTGGTCGCGGCAAATGGAATCGTGTCTCTACCCGCGTCGTGCGGCCAACTTCGCGGCGAACTAGATTCCCCAGTCCTCGGATGGCTGCTGGGGCGGCGGAGGTTCGGCGGGGGTCGATTGGGCGGGGGCCGGCAGGGACCCAGCAGGAGTTGTCGCCGGCGGCGGAGCAGGCCTGCGCACGCGGGGCGCAACAGGACGCGCCACCGGTAGCGGCGCGGCACGTCGCGCAGGAGCACGTTCCACGCGCAACGGCTCCGCCGTTCGGATGGTCGCGGGCGGCTCTTGCGCAACGGCCGGCCCACCAGCTGGGTCGCTGGCAGATCCGGAATTGAAGGGCACGGCCGTGGTGACGGCGCCTGCGGCGGGGGCCGCCGGGAGCTCAGCGCCAGCAGGTGGAGCGAGCACCGTCGTCGGCTGCGGAACGGCCACCGGGGCGGCTTCGATGAAGTACTCGAAAACGAGCCCGCCAATAGCGGCGCCGATAGCCAGGTAGTAGAGCCAGCCGCTGCCGAGAACGCCTTTGGCGTTGAGCTGGCGCGCTTTCTCGGACGGGATGCTGCCGGAGCGGTCCCACCTGCGCTCCTGTTTGCCGGACGACGGCGGCGCAGGCCAGCGGGAGTCCGACGGGTGCTGGGATGGCGTCGTCGGCAGCGACGGATCGATCCAACGATCGCTCGGGACGAACGAAGAAGGAGCTTGGGACGACGATGGTGAATACGAAAGGGGCGCACCCGAGGGCGGTGGATAAACGAGCCCCACCGGGGTCTTCATCGCGCCCGCCTGGCGCAGGTGAGAGATGATGGCCGGTCGCAGCGTGCTGTCGGAAGGCGATCGCGATTCTGCGAGTGCGAAGAGCTCGTTGACACGTTCGCGACGGCGCTCGATGAGAGGGCCCACCAGCTGATCGACGACGAGGGCCACCTCGTCGCTCGTCGCGAGACGCACGCCGGGAGCGTGCTCGATGGCGTCGCCGAGTTGCGCCGCGTTGGGGATGCGGCGCTCAGCGGTTCGCTCGAGCGCCATTTCCACGAGAGGGAGAAGCGCGATCGGGATGCGCCGCTCGCCGGCCTCGAGGGCGGAAAGCGGCCCTTGCAAGATGCGCTCGACGACTTCGACATCGGTGGCGGCTTCGAAGAGGCGCCGACCCTGCAGCACTTCCCAGAGCAATGCGCCCATGGCGAACACGTCTGCGGCGGGACCAATGGGTACGGCATTGACCCCGATGCGAAGCTGCTCGGGGGCTTTGTAGGCAAGTCTTCGATTGCGCTGTCCAGTCGCGCCGGGGAGGCTCGTCACGCAAGACAATCCCGAGTGCAGTAGCTTCGTGTCACCGCGGTAGCTCACCAAAATATTGGTCGGGGCAATGTCACCGTGCACGATAGAGCGCGTGCCGCCGACATTTTGACCGCGTGGGTGGCGCGCATGCAGAGCGGACAAACCCGCCACCACATCGAGCAGAATGCGCAGCATGACGGGCAGCGGAATTTCGAAACGGGCCGCAGATGCTGCGCGCCAGAGCTCATCGAGCCGCACCCCGAGGATGAACTCCGTCGCGACGTAGAGATCCCCTTCATGGACCAAGGTATCGGTAGGCTGAACGAAGTTCGCGTGGCGCACGCGCCCCGCAGCGCGGGCCTCCGCCAAGAAGGCAGCTCTCACCTCGGCTTGTCGCGCCAGCGTGTGCTCGACCTTCGTCAGCTCGACGATGCTCGTACCCGTGTTCGGTCCGCGCACGCGCGCGGCCATCACCGAAACGAAAGCCTCGTCTTGAAGCTCCATCAGGAGCTCGTACCGTCCTACGCGCGGTAATTCTGAAGGGACGTCGTCGCTGAGCGGGGATGGCATGAACCCGTGAAAAGATTAGCATGCACGAAATCAAGACCGCGCGGCAAGGTGTTGGTCCTTGGTGGGATAACGACCGCTCACGCCGCGCTTCGCGTTGACCCTGCCAATTCGTCCTGAACGCGTGAACCGCGGAGTACACTTACCCACGATAGCTTACATTGGCGCCGATTGACGCTGGCGCGACCGGACGCTTGGAGCGAGCGGTGGGATAAGGCGAATCGGCAGATAACTCAGGGCAGGCTCTTCATTTCCTCGATGAGAGCCTTCGCCTGATCGAGGTTGGGATCCTCGATCAAAGCCTTCTGCGCGAGGAGCCGCGCTTTGCGGATGTCGCCACTCTCCTTCGCCATGCGGCCGAGGAAGTAATAAGAGAGGCCCTTGGCCGCCGGAGTCGCGCCGTCGCCACCGGGCGGCGCGGCTTTCATGAAGGTCACCGAACGAAACGCTCGGCCGGCGAGCTCTTGATCGTCGAGGTCCTTGGCGAGCAGACCGAGCTCGAGCGCAACTTCCCCATTCTGCAAATCCATTTCGAAGGCGCGGGTGAGTGCCTCGAGCGCCGAGCTGAGATCGCCCATTCCCAACTGAATTCGCGAAATTTCGCGGTGGACCGCGGACAGTTGCTTGGAGCGCCGCCCCTTTCGCTGCGTCACCGTCGAACGGTAGAGAAGGAGCGCCTCGGGCGCGCGCCCGCTCGCGACATAGGCGCGCCCCAGCAGCAGCACCACGCCGTCGTCGTCCGGCCGAAGCGCGCGCGCTTCCTCCAGCACGTCGACCGCTTTGATCGGGTCCCCGTCCTCGGCCATCAAAAGGTCAGCCGCGCGGAGCAGGAGCCCGAAACGCGCCGCTACATCCGCTTCCAGGGCTGCCTCTTCCAAGATCAGCTGCGCCAGTTGCGGGCTCGCTCCGCTCTTCTCGTAGATCTCGTGCAGCCGGGCGCGGATTCCGAGGTTTTCGGGCGCAACTTGCATCGCGCGCTCGAGTCCCGCTTGGGCCTCGGCGGGTCGACCCGCGCGTTCACAGGCGTCGGCGAGACGCAGCGCGACCTCGACGATTGCTTCGCCCTCGACGAGCAACGCTAGTCGGCTCAAAAGGGCGCTCGCGCTCTCCCACTGTTCGCTGCCGTATTCGATTTCGGCCAAAGCGAGAAGCGCGTCGGCGTCGTACGGGTTCTGCTCCAAGAGGCCTTCGAGATGGGTGCGCGCTTGATCGGTGAGACCTGTTTGGCAGAGCAGCTGCGCGAGACGCAGCCGGATTCCGCGGTCTCCACCGGACCCGCCTTGGGCGGCCTCGCGTTCGAGCGCCAGCACGAAGTCCTGCAAGTGCGCCACGCCGCCGACCTCGTAGGCGCGCGCGAAGTCGCCGATCGCTTCACCGGTGCGGCCCAGCGCTTCGAGGAGCGTGGCCCGCTCGCGATAGAGCGGCGCCAAACCGGGCGCCCTTTCCAAGGCGATGCCCACCGTCTCGACCGCCGCCTCGATTTCGCCGAGGTTGCGATAGCTCTCGAGGAGCGCGAACAAGATGGCCGCGCTGTCGGGCGTTCGATCGAAGGCCTGCCGCAAAAGAACCGCCAATTCGCGGTGCGCGCCGCGCGCCTGGTACCGCTGAGTGAGCAGCTCGGACAGCTCGGTATCCTCTGGACTTGCGTGGAGCCCGGCCTCGAGCGCGCGTTCGGCGAGCTCGGCGTCTCCCTGCTCGTTGCGGAGCGCGTAAAGCCGGCGCGCAATGCTCGCTGCGGCCTCGCCCGTCTCGACCGGCAAGAGCTTCTCGAGCGCCTCGGCGATTTCGAATGAATCGCCGCGCGCTTCGGACAACCGCAAAATGGCCTGGAGCGAGCCTTTGGCCTGCGGATCCCAATCGAGGGTGGCGTGGTAAATATCGAGCGCGTCCGCCAGTCGGCCGCTCTCTTCGAAAAGAGCACCGAGCCGCCTAGAGAGCGTCAGAATCGAGGGGAGATCGCTGCGGTCTTTTGCGGCATCGAGCTGACGCATGAGCAGCATGCCGAGCTGATCTTTGTCGCCGCGTCGCTCGAGGAGATCGGAAAGCAGCACCGCCGCCCGAAGGTGGGTCGGTTCCTCTTCGAGGACACCCTGGAGAAGCTCTGCGGCCTGCGCCTCGGTGTCGGGGCGTGCAAGGAGCAGCTCTGCCTGTTCGAAGCGCAGCCGGTTGCGTTCTTCGGGCGACTCGATGAGCGGCAACGCCTCGGCAATGAGCAGGACCAGGTTCTCGGTTTGACCGAGACTTCGGTAGATTTCGAGGAGAGGCTCCCAGATACCGCGATCGGCGGGCTCGTAATCGCGCAGCTTGGCGTAGATGCGCGCCGCTCGCGGAAGATCGCCGAGCGTGCCTCGGGCCATCTCCGCGATTTCGAGCAGCATACCGCGCCGCTCTTCGCCCGCCGCCGCATCGGCAACCTGCTCTCTCAGATCGGCGGCGCGCCCCAGATGGCCGGCCTTGGTGTAGAGCTCGGCCAGTGTTTTGCGTGCCCACGACGTGTGCGGTTCGTCGAGCTCGTCGCTCTCGACCAGCTTGGCGAGAATCGATGTCGCCAAGGGCTCGTCGCCAGCCGACAGAGCGAGCGTCACCCCTTCCCGCTGCTCGTCGATCGTAGCGGCTTCCAAGGCGATGAGACGGAAGAGGGCATCGGCGTGCGCCGTCTCTCGACCGCGGCCGCGCGTGACGCGCTCGTAAAGGCGAACCACACGTTCACTTTTCCCCGCGCTCTCGAGTGCAGGTAGAAGAGCGTCCGCAGCGCGATCCGCTTGCGGCGCGATCTCGAGGGCGCGTTCGAGCAGCTCCATCCCTTCGGCGACCGTCTCCGCCCGAGCGAGCCGGATCTTGGCCAAGCGGTAAAGGACGTCGGCGTAGTCGGCCGATTCTGCCTCCGCGCCGGCCGCCACGCGCAAGGCGAGCAGCTCGCCGAGCTTGTCGTGCTCGCCAATTCGTTCGTAAAGGGTTTCCAGCGCAGCCCATGCTGCGCCGCCCGCAGGGGGCGATTCCTTGAGCTCGCGTAGCGCCTGGTCGGCGTGCCGTTGCAGGCGCGCTTTCTCGCCTTCCAGCTTGTGCGTCTCTTCGTAGAGCAACACCAGATCGCGCAAAATGGCGGCGCGCGTCTCGGCCGACGGAGATGCCGAGAGCCGCGCCTCGAGGGAGCGGCCGACGAGCTCGAAATTGCCCCTCTTACGCAGGGCGCGCTCGAAACTCTCCGCTTCGAAGGGATTTTCGCTCGAGGCGTGGAGCGCCGATTCGATGAGCTCATCGGCGCGTTCCGTGTCGTTCTCCTTCTGTGCAATGATGGCGAGCTCGAACAGCACCTCGCCCCGGCTCACCTCGACGACAGTGCCGGGAGCGGAGCGCCCCAGCACGAGCAGCAGCGCGCGCAACGTGCGCTGCGCGCGCTCGAGCTGCCCCTCTTCGGCGGAGAGTTTTCCGAGCATGCAGAGGATACCCGCATGCCCCGGATCGATCTTGGCCGCCAAATCGAGCTCGGCCAAGGCGAGAGCGCGTTCATCCAAGTGCAGGAGTACGCGCGCCAGCTCGAAATGCACGATGGCTCGTTCCTTCGGCTTGCGATGACCGTAGCGTTCGAGCTCCGAACGAAGGACACCGGCCGCCTCATCGAGACGCGACGCGAGCACGAGGGCGCGGGTCAAAGTGAGCCCGATGGATGAATCGTCGATCGTGAGCCGGCGCGCCTGATCGAGCAGCGGGATGGCCGCGTTGGGATCGTGACGCTCATCGAGATGCAGATGGGCAGCTTCGCGCAAGAGCTCGAGACGCGTCGTCCGGTTGTCGGCCTCTTCCGCCTCGACGCGCAAGAGCTCGGCCAGCTTGGTGAAGTCGCGCTCCTCGCGATAGAGCTCGCGCAAGCGAGCGCGAATGGCGCGCGGCTGCGCACCGCCCAAGACCGCCTTCTCCAGGCGCTCGAGCGCGCGCTCTCGATTGCCCGCGGCGAGGTACGCGCTCGCCAAGGCGAGCGTGTCGGCCGCAAGGTGGTCGGGGGAGCGAGCTTGCGTCAAGCGTTCCAGCGCTTCGGCAGCCTT
This sequence comes from Polyangiaceae bacterium, assembly GCA_035318505.1. GTDB lineage: Bacteria > Myxococcota_A > Polyangia > Polyangiales > Polyangiaceae > DASWDH01. The sequence continues at coordinate 7,095 of DATHEQ010000379.1, forward strand.
GAGATTCTCGCCGCGTTGGCCATAGAGGCGCGCCAACTCGCGCAATCCTTCTTGGCCCCCCGCGTCCGCGCTCTTGCGATAGTCGGCGATGGCGCGATCGACATCGTCGAGTCGTTTTTCGCAGAGCTCGGCTCCCTTGGCCCACAGCTCCGCCGCGAGCTCGCGGTTGCCCGCCCCGCCGTGACGGGCGGCCTGCTTCTCCCAGAGCTCGGTCAGATCGCTGTACGCGCCGAGCTGCGCGTAAAGCCGCGCCAACTCGGGCACCACCGCGTCGGCGACGACGTCGTGGTCGTCCTCCGTCAAAAGATCGCGATAGACCGCGACGGCGCGCTCGGCGTCGGCGAGGTTCTCGGAACAGACGAGCCCCGCTTGCCGGCGCATCTGCCGTGCCCGGGGGCGATCGAAAACATAGCGCGACCCGCCGAGCATGTGGTCGACCGCGGTCGCGTAGTCGTGGTCCTCGAGGGCCATGCGAACCAGCTGATCGAGCGCCCAGAAGGCGGCTTTGCTCCAAGCGGCCGCCGCGCGACCGGCGTTGTCATCGGAGAGTGGCGGCACCCAACACGCGATGGAGACGTCGAAAAGCTGCTGGCAGACGCTGATGGCAAGGGCCCGATCGAGCACGTGCGCGACGGCGAGCTCGGCCTTCTCTTTCTGCTGCACCAAACGCATTTCTGCGGCCGGCACGGTGGGCGTGGCGAGAAGCTCCTTGGCTTCGTCGAGCACGAGCCGGGCAAGGTCTTCCCAGCGATCCATCGACTCGAACAGATGCGCGAGAGCGGGAAATGTCTCCTCACCAACGCCGAACCGCTTGCGCACGTCGAGCCAAGCTTCGACAGCCCGCTCCGGCGAGCGTAGCTTTCCGCCGTGAATGCGCGCTGCTTCCACCAAATCCTCGCGCGCGCGATCGCTATCCGCCATCGCCGCGTGCCGTTCGAGCGCATCGACGAGATCGGCCCAGCGCTCCGCCTGTCGCAGAACGGCGATGAGCCCTTCCCATGCCTCGATCTCGCGCGCGCCGTCATCGATGTACTTGCGCCACGCGCGAATGGCGCGGTCGGGATCGCCGACCTTGACCATCGCCGTCGCGGAGAGCTCGGACAAGGCGGCGCGCCTACGGCCGGCATCGGTCTCGAGTGCCACTATTTTTTCGAGCACGCCGCACCGTTCCTCCGCTCGACCTGCGCGATCGAGGAGCATGTCGAGGTCGCGCGCGGTGGCGAGAGCGAGATCCCTGTCCTTGGACGCGCGCGACAGCGCGGCCGCAAAAAGCTCGATGGCGCGGTCGTCGCGACGCACGTGGTCGCGGTAAATTTCCGCAGCTTCGACGAGGAGATGGGTGACGAGCGGCTCGTCCGACGAGCTCTCCGCGGTGCTGACGAGAACTTCGCCGAAGCGCTCCCACGCGGAAAGGCGCTCGGCCAGAGTGGACAACGTCTTGCGGTGACCGACGAACCTCGGCTCGAGCGCCAAGAGCGCAGCGGCATGCTCGAAAGCGCCGCGATCGTCCTTCAGCGTTTCGAGCTTGAGCGTGAGAAGCTCTTGGTGCTTTTTGGCGCGTTCTTTGGGCGCCGGCGCGAGCGAGAGCTCGACCTCGAGGACCCGCGCCAACTCGGCCGGTTTACCCTCGGCGATGTACCTCTCTTTGAGAAGCAGCGCCGCGCGTTCACGCACTTGCAGGGGGCGCTTTTTGTTGCGCCGTCCTTTTCCGCTGGACACGACTTGCCCGGCCCAGAGCGCGGGCGGCGCTGCGGAAGGAGTCTCCTCGCCCGCCCCCGGCACGATCGAGCCACCCGACGTCTCTGCGTCGCCATCGGGCGGCACGCTGGCGCGTTCCATCCCTCCCGGCCCGGTTCCATTGGTCGCCGCGGTCTCGGGGGGCGCATGAAGAACGATCTCTTCGAGCAGAGCGAAGGCTTCGGCTCGCTCGGGGTCGTCACGCAGCACCTCTTCGATCAGCTTGAACGCCGAACCATCGTGGCGCCGCTCGCGCAAGAAGAGCCCCGCGATGCGCAAGCGCAGCTGCTGCGCTTTCTCGCCCGTCAACGTGGCGAGGTCGCGCGAGAGCAGGTCGATGAGCGGCTGGATTTTGCCCTGCTTCTCGTAAAGCCGTTCCAAGAGCGAGCCCACGCGACGGTCGCCCGGACGCAGCACCAAGAGCCGTTCGAAATAACCGATGGCGCGATCGGCATCGGCGGCAAAATCCTTGGCGGCCTGCGCCGCTTCCGCCAAGAGATCGGCGCGTTCTGCATCGACCGACGCTTGTTCGATGGCATCGTCGTAGAGGGCGAACAGCTCTTCCCACCGTTCCCCCGAGCCGAAGGCGAGCTTCAGGCGATCGCGCGCCCAGTCGGACTTCGGCGACGTCTCGAGCACGCGCTTCAGTAGAGCGATGACGGCTTCGGGGTCGTCGAACCACTCCTCGCGGTAATCCACCGCACGGCGGCCGATGGTGGCGGCGAGATCGGGGGCGAGCGGCTGTTCGAGCACACGCCCGTACGCCTCTGCCACCAAGATCGGCTGCTCGAGCGAACGAGCCAGCTTCTCGGCGCGCGTCCAAAGCCCCTCGTCGGAGGGCATTTCCGCCACGGCCGAGAGCGCGGTTTCGAGCGCCACGATGGGTTCGGCTTCGTAGTGGTCGAGCAAACTCTCGAACCATCGGCGGCGTGCCGCGGCCAGCGCGGGAGCCTTGGGCATGGCCAAAAGCGTGCGCAGGATGAGGACGGCTTGCCCCTGGTCCTCGGCGAGCGACGCAGCGCGCTCCAAAAGCGCGGCCGCCTTCTCCTGCCCGCGCGGGTGCTCGAGCGCGCGATAGACGACGCCCAGCGCGCCCGCGTCGGTGGGGCCTGCTTCGATGAGTGGGGCTACGCGCAAGAGCGCTTCTTCGGGACGATCGAGCGCCGACAAAAGCAGATCGGCGATCTCGAGATCGCGCTCTCGCCGCGAAGCCCCCTCGCTCGAGTCACGCAACGCGACCAGCGCGGAGAGCGCGCCTTCCACGTCGCCCAACTGTCGCAGCAGGCGCACCGTGGCCTCGAGCGCGTCCCCGTGCTCGGACTCCAGCGCGAGCACGCGGCGATAGACGTCGACCGCCGCCTTGGGATCGCCAAAGGTCGATTCTTCGGCGTGGGCCCAAGCCACCAGCGCACCGATCCGTTGTCCGTCCGGCGCGTGATCCGCCTTCCACGCGAAGAGAAAGCGCCGATCGTCTTTGCGATCGGTCGATGCCATCTTGGCCAAGAAAGCGTCGAACGCGTCGACGAGACGGCCGCCTTGACCGCGCGCGGCGGTGATGAGGTCACGAAACTCGCGCGCGGCGAGATCGGCGCGGGCTGGGTCGGCCGCCAATATCCGCGCTCGCGCGAATCCGAGCTCACCTTGATGAGCGCCCTTGGCGAGGAGCGGCTCGGCGAGAGCGAGCCAGGTTTCGATGCCGCGGCTCGCCGTCACGTACGGTTCGAATTCGAGCAGACGGCGCGCCGCTTCCCCCTCGTCGCTTGCATGGTCGACCAACTTTTTGACGACGGCCGGGAGCTTGGTGAGATGCTGTCCGCGCACGTAGAGCTTCACGAGGTGCTCGGCCGCCTCGCGGTCGGCCGGAGCCGCGGCAATCGCCTGCTCGTAGAGCCGTATGGCGCGCTCATCGTCCGCGAGCGGGCCTTCGGCGATGGCCGCCGCACGCTTGTAGGCCGATGCGCCGGCCGCCGCGTGAACCAAGCGGACCGCTCGAATTTCGGCCAAACGCTCGAGCCACGAGCACTGCTCCTGCGGATCGGCGGCGTGCCCCACACGATGTTCGAGGACGTTCGCCAGCGTGGCAAAGTCGCCCGCGCGTTCCGCGGCGTCGCTGGCGGCGATGAGGATGGGCTCGGCGATTGACTCACCCTGGAGCAGCTCGCGATAGTGCTCGAGCGCGCGAGCGTCATCGCCGCGCCGGCTCGCCACCTCGGCGAGCCGCGTGAGAGCGGCAGTGCGCCGCTCGCCGTCGGTTTCTGGCAAAGCGCGCGCGAGCTCGTCGTAGAGAGCCTTCCAGTCGGCGGCCGCTTCGTAGGCATCGAGCAGCGCGGCGCGCGCCGCACTGTCGGCGGGGTTCTCGGCGAGCGCCTGACGCCATGTCTCGATGGCGGAGCGCACGTCTTTGAGATCGCGCCGCTGCAGCGTGGCGATGGAGTGAAAAAGCTCGCGCCGGCGTTCGGGTGCGACGGCCTGCCCGAGCGCGGCGCGATAGAGCGCCATGCGCTCTTCCGGTCGCCCGCCCTCCGCCAGCAAGCCGTCGATCCTGCCGAGCAGCTCTTGCGATGAAGGTTCGAACGCGAGCGCGCGCCGATAGACGGCGAGTGCGGCGCTCGGGTCGCCCGCGGCAACGAGTGCCGCTCCCGTCCGCCGCGCCAGGTCGGCCAGGGCTGGGCTATCGACGGCCCGTTCGGCGAGCGCTTCGGACAGGAGCTTGGCGTGGAGGGCGAAATCTCCCGTCGCCCCGGCCAGCCGCTCGACCACGTCGAGCCGCCGCGGGAGCGCCGCCGGATCGGCGTCGCGCGCGACCGCCAAGGCCACACCGGCCAGCATCAGCGCGCGACGAGGGTCGCGCAGCTCGCGTTCGGCAAGATCGATGGCTTCGTCGAGAAGGGCAACGCGCGACGCCACATCGGAGGCACCTTCCGCGCGCGCCTCGAGCACGCGCAGAAGCGGTCCGCTGGCTCCATCGGCGCGATAGACCGGCTCGAGCAGCGCCGCGACCCGCAGGCGCGTCGCCGGCAATGCGAGCAATTTTTCGAGCCCCTGCTTGCACGCCGCATCGGTCGAATCGATGGCCCACGCCTGTCGATAGTGCTCGTAGGCGGCATCGGGGTCCTCTTGCCGCACGAGGCGCAGCTGCGCCAGGCGCAAAAGGACGCCCATGCGATCGCCCGGCGCGGCCAGGGCAAGATCTTCGGTGAGAACTCCGGCAAGATCCGACCACCTCTTCTCTTGCTCGAGAAGCGGAATCAACTTGGCGTGCGCTTCGCGCGAGGGACCATAGGTCGTCAAAAACTCCGTCCACCCGCGGATGGCGTGCGCCCGGTCTTTGGTTTGCGCCGCGCGCAGCTCGGTCGCGCGGAACGCGAGCGCCTGGGCTTCGGTGGGATCGTTCGCGCGGGCCACGCGCTTATCGAGAACGTCGACCAAGTCTTCGTAAGCATCGCTCGCCGTGTAAAGACGATCGAGCGCTTCGAGGGCGCGACCTTCGAAGGGTGTGTCGAGGAGCGAACGCCACGCGTCGATGGCGCGCGTATTCGATGACAGCTCGTTCTCGGCGAGAAGCGCCAGCCTCTGCACCGCGAGGTGGCGGGCTTCTTCGATCGGTTCGATGCGCGCCAAGAGCTCGAGCACGTGCGCGAGCGGCTTCTGCTCCTTGGCTTCACCGTAGAGATCGACCAGCGCGCGAGCGGCGTGCAGCACCGAATCGGGATCGCCCGGGTCAGCATCTACCACGCTCGAAAATGCGCTGCGCGCCAGCTTGAATTCTCGCGCCGCGAGATAGACGTCACCGACTTCGACGCCGAGCCGCGCCTTCAACGTGGGCTCGCGCACCCCGATCGCGGCTCGCGACAAGAGGCGCGCCGCTTCGAGCTGCTTGTTCAGTTGGATCGACAGCACGCGATAGCGATGGCGCACGTCCTCGTCACTCGGATCGAGCGCGACGACAGCCTCGAAGAGCGGGTACGCCCCAGCAGCGTCGCCGAGCTTGTCTTGGCGCATGATCCCCAGCCGCTTTTGCACCTCGGCTCGCTTGGGCCCACGCAGCGCCTCCATCGACATCTCGAGCATGGCCGCCGATTCGGGATACGTCTCGAGTCGCTCGTAGGCATCGGCCAGCGCGGTCGCCGCACGCCCGCCGAACGATTTGTGCGACACGAGTCGATGAGCGGCCCCTCGCGCCAGCTCGTGCGCAGGCGTTGCGCGCAGAACTTCCTCGATGTGCGGCAAGGCGCGATCGGGTTCGACCAAGTCCCCCGCGTAGAGCGAGATCAGTCGCTCGCGCATTTTCAGGCTCTCCTCGGCGCTGACCTCGGGCGCGGCGAGCTGCTGTTCGAGCAGCCGCCCGAGCTCGCGGAACTTGCCCGCGCTGCGCAAGCGATCTTCCAAGGAGCGCCGCACCTTTTCATCGCCGGGCTCGATGCGCAGGAGCTGCTGATAGATCTTGATGACGCGGTCGTGCTCTTCCGAAAAACCGTCGGCGAGCTCGGCGGCGCGACGCAAGAGCGCCAGCTGCTCCTCTTTGTCCTGGCGGTGCGCCGCGGCCTGTGCGTAGACGTCAGCGAGCTTCAGACCATTGCCGAGCGCGGTCAGTACCGCTTCGATCTTGTCGAAGGCCTCGGCGTGGCCCGGACTGAGCGCCAGCACCTGGTCGAGATATCCCACCGAGCCCGTCGGATCGCCGACCACGTCGGCGAAGAAGACGGCCGCGCGCATCAGCACCTCGCACTGCAGCGCGGTGGGCAAGAACTTCAGTTTGCGGTCCTGCGTCAGCCGCTCGTAGGCGAGAGCGAGATTGGGAATTCTGCCATCTCGAACGGCAGCTTCGTGCAGCAAGTCCCAAAGCTCGGGCGAGCTCTGCCCGCGCGACAGGCTCGACACCAAGGTGTCGAGCACTTGAGTCTCGTCTTCGAGTTTGGCGCGCAGGCCCGTGGCCAACGAATCAGAGCGAGTGGGAGGACGCGTGGGCGGGCGGGTCGGTGGCCGATTGGAGCGAAATTTGGTGTCTTGCGCCATAGCTCCGCCGAACCCAGGATGCGCACAAACACCTGGGAGGTGGGGGGGGGTGGTCAGCGTACCAAGCTTGAGAGAGCCTTTGCACCCCTATCGCTACAGCATCGGCTTCTCGATGCCAGATCGATCGTCTCGAGCGGCGATAAAGCACGCGAGCGGCGGACCGGCCACAGCGAAATCCGTCCGTCGGTGAAGCTATCCAGTCAGACGGCTCGCGCAATATCAGCTGCCTGCGCGTCCGAGCTGGGCGCTGGCGGTGATCACGTCCTTGAGGCACGCCATTGCCGAATCGAGCTGGTCGTCGGTCAGGTAGGGCGCTGGACCGAGGCGCAGCACCTCGCCCCGGTAGTCGGCGAGTACGCCGCGCTTTCGCAGCTCGCGACAAAAGTCACCCGCACGCGGCGCATCGAGGGCCAGAAAGCCCGCCACCCCGCCGAGCGCGGTCGATCGATCCCGCCGAATGGTTTGGGGATCGGCATCGAGTGCATCGAAGGCCGCCGCCAATCGCGCGATTTGGTGCTGACTCACCTCGCGCAAGAGCGACGGCGTAAGCGCTTGCGCTTCGAAGAAGTCGAAGACTTTCGCGGCCCGGTAGTGACTGGTCGGGTCATAGGTCGAGCCCGCAAAGCGTCCGCCCCCCAGCCCGTAGGGAACGCGACTGGAACCGCTCGGCTCGGCGAGCGCGTCGAATTCGGCGAACCAGCCCGTCACGACGGGACGGAGCGCAGCGTCGGGGGGGCAGCGCAGAAAGCAATTCCCTTCCCCGAGCTGGCAGTATTTGTAGCCCCCGCCGACGACGAAGGCGCGGCCGAGCCCCTGCTCAGCGAGCGAAAACGGCAGTGCGTTGAGCGCGTGATAGACGTCTACCAGCAACTCGGTACCCGTGTCTTCGCACGCCCGCATCACGACGCCGAGGCCAGGCATGATGTGCGCATTCGTGAAAAAAACCGCCGACGCAATCACGGCGGCGGTTCGATCGTCGACCGCAGCGGCCAGTTTTTCGGCGACCCCGTCCGCAGGTCGATGCGGCACGCGCACCACATCGACCCCCTCCTCGGCGAGACGGTCGAGCTGTCGCCGCACGGAATGAAATTCGCCATCGGTCGTCACGAGACGCGGTCGGCGTCGCAAATCGAGCGCCGACAGCCAGCGCACGAGCAGATCGTGCGTACTCGGAGCGAGGGCATAGACACCGTCGCGATCGTCGAGCAAGCGCGCGAAACCCTTCTTCACCCGCGCGGATTGGGTGAAGGCCCGTTCCCATTTTTCGTCGACATACTCCGCCGCATCCGCCCACGCATCGAGCTGCCCGGCGAGCGCGCAGTCGGGCCACGCTTGATGCGAGTGGCCCGTGAGCAAGAGGCGCTGATCGACGCGAAAGCGCGTGTAATGCGGCGCAAGTGCGTTGGGCGTGCGGTAGAGGTCGGCGGGGTTCATGGCTCTGACCTTCGTAAAGGGTTGGCGGCAAGCACGGCGAAGCGCGCAGGGCGCGCCGTCAAAGCTTGGATCGAATCGCCCAGAGATCGGGAAAAACCGGGCGGTTCAGCGTCGCCAGCAAATAACCGGCCCCACTCGAGCCGCCGGTGCCCATCTGCGAACCGATGGTGCGTTCCACCATCTTCACGTGGCGGTAGCGCCATTCTTGCAGCCCTTCGTCGAGGTCGACCAAGCGTTCGCAAAGCTCGCCGGTCACGGCTTTCGCTCGATACGCTTCGACGAGGATGGCTTGGATCTCTGCGTTGGGCGTGACGAGCTCCGTCGGATCGCGCGCCAGCTGACTCTCGGGCACGGCGTGGCCCTCGCGTTGGAGGTAGCGCAAAAAGGCGTCCCACAGGGTCGGCGCTTTGAATCGCGCGTCGAGCTTTTCTCGCTCCGGCGAGCCCGCGACGTAGCGCTCGAGCACCTTGGGGTTCTTCGCTCCGATGACGAACTCGAGCTCGCGAAACTGGTACGACTGAAGGCCGCTCGCCGTATCGAGGCGATGACGAAACGACAAGAACTCGAGCGGCGTCATCGTCTCGAGCACGTCGACCTGAGCCACCACCACTTTGAGGATCGTGAGGACCCGCTTCAACGTGTGGAGCGCGCGAGCCACCTCGCCGCGATCGAGAACGGTCACCAGGTAGTCGATTTCGTGCAGCAGCTCTTTGAACCAGAGCTCGTAGACCTGGTGGATGACGATGAAGAGCGTCTCGTCGTGCTCGGGCCCTTCCGATAGCGGGCTTTGCAGCGAGAGGAGCTCGCCGAGCCTCAAATATTTCGCATAAGTCGTGGCCGCCATGGCTGGCACCCTACCGCCAGGGGAGCCCCGTCACAACGGGCTCGAAGGCTCGGCGCCCGTGCGAACGAGCCGCACGCGCTCGTCGTAGAGCGCGCCGCCTTCCCCGATATCGGTGGTCGCGGCGCGAACGAGGACGTTGGGGCAGCGGCCGTCGCGCAAGTGGCCGCCTTTCGGAACGATGACGACGTCACGACGTTGCTTCGCGTCGTAGACGACGCGCACTTCGAGCGCTCCGATCGGCGACTCGAGCCGCGCGAGCCCACCGTCCTCGATGCCCGCGGCGCCGTCGGGATGTACCGTCGCGACGAGCGGCCCTTCCGGCATGCGGGTCCATTGCGACGATTGCGAGTCGGGAGTGGAAAGCGACATGAGCCAAAGCGGATAGTCGACGCGCGCTCCGGCCAGCGCTTCGGCGGGGGGCGGCGACGTCATCAGGTTCATGCGCCCGCTCTCGGTCTTGAACTTGCGGTCTTCGAAAAGAACCTTGGTTGCCAGTGGATTTTTGATTGCGCCGGCGTCCAGACTTTCGACGGTAATGCCGTGCCGAGCGAGTCGCGGCGCCACCATGCGCTCTTTCCATTCCTGCGGCGTACCGGCCATCTCCTCGGCGAGGCCAAGACGCTGCGCCAGCGCCTGCGCAATCGCGAGATCGCTCTTCACGCCCGGGGGCGGCGCGACCACGGGACGCGCGGTGGCGAGATAATGGTGACCATACGCGCCGAGAAGGTCGTCCTCCTCGAGCAGCGTCGTCGTGGGCAGCACCAGATGGGCGAGACGCGCCGTGTCGGTGAGAAACGTATCGACGACGACCACGAACTCGCGCGTGCGCAGCGCTTCTGCGACCTTCATCGAATCGGGGAGCATGGCGACGGGGTTTCCGGCGGTGATCCACACCGCGCGCACCGGGGGATCTTTGGCGGCCAGGACCTCCTGGCCGAAGAGCGGTTCGCACAGCGTTCGCGGCGCCGCCGCTTTGCCGCGAATGAACCCGAGGTGAAATGCCCCGCGCCGCTTGTAGTAGTAGCTGACGCCGCCCCCGCTGATGCCGATGTTGCCGGAAATGGCCGAGAGCGCGTCGAGGGCCCGCACCACAGCGCCCCCCGCCTTGCGCCGACCCATGCCCCAGCCCACGAGAATCGCGCACGGCTTACCAGGACCGAAGCACGTCGCGACCTCGAGCGCCTCGGCCACCGTGACGTCGGCATCGGCGCACCAATCCTCAACCCGACGCGACATGGCCAGCGCGCGAAACTCATCGAGGTGATCGCAAAAGGTCGCCGCCTGGGGATCGACGAAGCCGCGCTCGAAAAGAAGACGCGCCACACCCATGGCCAGCGCGAAGTCGCCCGCCGGCCGCGGCTGCACGAAATCGTTACAAAGCGAGGCCGTCTGGTGATGGACGGGATCGATCAGCATGAGACGCGTGCCGCGCTTTTTCGCCTCGCGCAGCACGGGCAATGTGTGGGGGCTCGAGACGTAGACGTTCTTGCCCCAGAGCAGAATGCTTTTTGCTGCCAGCAGATCGAACAGATCGTGCGCATCCTCGTCACCGAAATCAGCCAGCTGCGCGGCGTCGCCGGCTCCCGAACAAATGTCCCCGCGCTTCACGGTGACCGGCCCGAACTTCTCGAAAAAGTAGTCGGTAAGGTGCTTCAAAAGCCCGAGCGACCCGCCGCTGCGATAGTGGAAGATCGCGGCGGCGCCCGACTCGTCCCGAATTTGGCGCAAGCGCGCGGCGCAGAGATCGAGCGCTTCGTCCCAACCGATCGGTGCGAACTCGCCGTTCGGCTGGCGCAACATGGGAGAGAGCAGCCGGTCCGGCGAATATTGCGTGGGCAGGAAATGGCTCGTTCGATAACACAAGAACCCGCGCGTGACCGGATGCTCGGGGTCTCCCGCCAAGTGGGTGATTTTGCCGTTTTCGACGGTGGCGACAATGGCGCAGGCGTCGGGGCAATCGCGATTGCAGGTCGTGCGGCGCAGCTCGCTCACGAGAGCCAACTTAGCGGATCGAATCCCCACGAGCCAGCGAGCCCGCCAGGCCAATCCCGAACTCTGCCGAGAGCCACGCACCTCGCGTAACGCGCGTCGCCGGCGCAAAAAGCGCCGCGATCTCGGGTTCCATCGGTTGGTCCCGCCTCAGCGGGGATCGCTAGAAGATCTTCTGTCGACGGCCTATTGGCTCGGAATGCGCGACGGTGATTCCGGCGTGGCGGTGAGCTTGCTGACGGCCTCGACGAGGAGCTCGGGTTTGAAGGGCTTGATGATCCAGGCCTTGGCACCCGCCTTTTTAGCGCGCTCCACCTTGTCGACGCGCGACTCGGTGGTGAGCATGAGGATGGGGAGCTTCGGGTATTGTCCGCGCAGGATTTCGAGCATCTCCAGCCCGTCGAGGCGCGGCATGTTGATGTCGCAGATGACGAGACAGAGATCGGCGGCGCGTTCGCGAATGGTGAACGCGCCCATCAGCCCGTCCGCCGCTTCGAGCACCTCGTAGCCCGCTCCGCGCAGGATGGAACCGACGTGGGCTCGGATGGTTTCCGAGTCATCGATGACGAGAACCGTCCTGGCGCCCCGGTGACCCATTTCGGTCTTCACTGACATGCTTGCGGGAATGGTCATAGGAGAATCAAACCGCCTGGGCCTTGCGGCACCTCTGGAGAAACGGAGTCGTCCACGGGCGCGAGATCGACATTGGACGTGACCACGAACATCAGCGCCACCTCGCCGCCCACCGAGCGGAGCACGAGTGTCCGTGCGTCCCCGCCCAGCTGCGATTGCGGCAACTGCGCGGCAGGATCGGCGAACTCGTACGAGAAATCGATTCCGTGGCGGATGAGTCTCGTTTTGAGACCCCCCAGGATTTGATTGGCGATCTCGCGCGCGAAGTCGGAGAGCGGGATGGGCAGCTCGGGCGGCACAGGCGTGGCGCGACCGAGCAATTCACGCGTGGCGCACACTGTGAGCGCCCCCTGAATGCGATCGCCGCCGAAGTAAACCGAACCGGCAACGTGCTCACCTTCGCCGAGGACGGGAGTCCAGTGCGGCTCGTCGTGCAGGCTCACGCCATAGTGCTCGAAAAGCTCGATCGCCGTGCTCGACAAGAGAAAGCGCCAGTTTGACCACTGGTCATCTTCCATCAAAGGACTCCTGTCTGCGAACGAGTCCGCATCACTAGGTTCTTTACCTGACTCGTGCCCATGTAAACCCAAGTTCGGCATTTTCCCAATTAGCTTTAATTCCGGAAGACCTGGGGCCGCTGTGGCGAATCCTCGCACCTTTGCCGATAGGTGAGAAAAAGCCCGCCGGCCGGCGAGTCTGCCGATGCGATCTGCACACGACAAGACTGGAAACGGCGGCGGCGATCGTCAATTCTTATTCAAGGCTTGGCGACGCTCGCCGTAAGCCACGAATAGGCAGATGATTGCGCGCACTTCAAATAAGTTCGAGATTCGCGCCACTGTCTCGGGCCGAATCTCCAAGACGGAAGGCTGAATCGCATGGTTTCGGTGGGCAGCAAGCTGAGTGCGGCGACCATCGCACTGGCGCTCGTCGTCACCGCCGGCATTTACGTCAAGCTCAGTCGCTACCAGCGAGAAAACCTGCTCAGCTCCAAAGAGCTGGCTGCGTCCGCCGTGACCCGTCTCTTTGCGGACTCGTGCGCGGCGCCGGTCGTTTTCAACGACGACCCCGCCATCAACGAGGCATTGGCCACCCTGGGGCGCAACGAAGAAATCCAGGCCGCCACCGTGTGGAGCGTCGACCGCACCGGGCACGTCAAACAAAAGCTCGGCGAGCTCTCGCGCAACTCCAAGGCGATTGACGCGCCCACCAGCCTGCCTTCCGCCGTGACGCTCGAGCGTCACCCCGACCGCGTCGTTCTCAATTCGCCAGTGCGCGATCAGAACGGCCAGGCGGTCGCCGTGGCGACCATCACATTTTCTCTCGCACGCGAGAATGCCGCCATCGCCGACGTCGAACACCGCACCCTGCTCGTGTCGATCGGCGTAGCGATTGGCCTCACCGTCGTCCTCATGTTCATGGCGCGCCTCGCCATCGTGCGACCTTTGGCCAAGCTCGTCGTGGCCGCCAAGAAATTCGAAGAGGGAGGCGCAGGCGAAGTCGACGTTCACACCAACGACGAGATTGGTCGCCTCGCTTCCGCCTTTCGCAGCATGGGAACCGCCATTCGCCAGCGCGAGGAGCGAATCAACGCGCGAAACCGCGACATGCGGCTGGTCCTCGACAACGTTGGGCAAGGTTTCATCACCCTCGACGTCGAGGGCACCATGTCCGACGAGCACTCGAAGATCGTCGACGAATGGTTCGGCGTGCCCGAGGGTGCCATGCGATTTTGGGACTATCTGTCGCGGGTCGATCCCGCCAAAGGGCAGTGGTTCCATCTCGGCTGGACGTCGCTCCGCGAGGACATCCTTCCCCTGGCGCTCTCGCTCGACCAGCTCCCGCGCGTGGTGCACAAGGACGAGCAGACCTTCGAGCTCGCTTACCGCCCCATTCTACGCGGCGAACAGCTCGACAAGACGATCGTCGTCATCACCGACGTCACCTCCCGCGTGGAGCGCGAGCGCGCCGAGCAGGCGCAACGCGAGATGATGAGCATCTTCCACCACATTCTTTCCGACCGGCTGGCCCTCGAGGAGTTCTTCACCGAAGCCACCACGCTCGTCGATGCCGTCATCACCTCCAACGGCACCGACCACGGTTTGATTACGCGCCACGTACACACGCTCAAGGGCAACTGTGCTCTTTTCGGCATCGAGAGCGTGAGCGCCTTCTGCCACGCCCTCGAAGACCGGATGAAAGAATCGTCAGAGCCGATCGGGTACAAAGAAAAAGAAGCCTTGCGCTCGCTGTGGGCCAAGGTGCTCGACGTGCGCGCCCTGCTCGCCCGCGGCGACAGCTTCATCGAGCTCGATCGCGAAGAGTACGACAATTTCCAGGAGGCGCTGCGAGGCCACGCCGATCCCATGCTGCTCGCCGCCACGGTTGCGTCGTGGAAGTTCGAACCGGCCGCCAAGCGCATGGGCCTGATCGGCGAGCAGGTGCAACGTCTGGCAACGCGGCTCGGCCGCGCCAAAGTCACGGTGGCCAGCGAATCGACGCTACTCCGCCTACCGCCCCGCAAATGGGGTTCATTTTGGTCGGTGTTCGCCCACGTCATTCGCAACGCCGTCGATCACGGTATCGAAACGACCAGCGAGCGCCTGCGCGCCGGCAAACCGGAACAGGCTACGGTCACTCTCGGCGTCGCGCGCGAGGGTCAGCACGTCGTGGTCTCGATCCGCGACGACGGTCGAGGTATCGATTGGGAAAGAATCGCCGCCGTGGCGCAAGAGCGCGGTCTGCCCCACGAGACGAGGGCCGACCTCGAGGAGGCGCTCTTCGCTGATGGCGTCACGTCACGCGCGGAAGTGACCGACGTCTCCGGACGCGGCGTTGGGCTCGGCGCGGTGCGGGCGCTGGTGCGGCAGTTGGGCGGTCGTATCGAGGTCGAGAGTCAGACCGGCAAAGGGACGATGTTCCGATTCGTCATGCCGCCGGTCATGCTGACGGACGATGGCGGGCCCCGCCGACAAGGCTCGCTGCCGGATGCGAGCCGCTGGGCGCCTGGTTCGGACCGCAAGCCCGCCGGCCCCGTACGCGTCGCGGGCTAACCCGCCTCAGTCGGGGGAATGCGCTCGCATGGCGTGGCGCAGGTGAAATCGCGCTTTGTCCCAGGTGCGCTGCACGGTTCGCTCGGAAACGCCCTGCATGGCGGCGATTTCCGCGAAGGAAAATCCGCAGAAGAACTTCAAATCGACGATTTCGGCCAGAGGCGGAGTGAGCTCCGCGAGGGCGTCGCTGATGACCTCGAGCTCACCATCGCTGGCGGAGGAGGCGACCTCGTCGAGTGACGTGATGAGAAACTTTCCGCCCCGCTTTTGCGCGCTGCGGCTTCGCGCGTGGTCGATGATGAGCCCCCGCATCACGCGCGCCGCGTAGGCCATGAAGCACCCGTGATCGGAGAATCTTGCGCCGTTTCGCTCACAAATGACCATGTAGGTCTCGTGAAGAAGCGAGCCGGGACCAATGGTCTCGTCGGCGCCGCGGCGAATCGCCAGCTCACGTTGGGCGAGACGACTGAGCTCTTCGTAGAGGGTAGAAAAAAGTGACTCGACCCCCAGCCGATCGCACCCGTCAGCGCCCGCCATGTCCATCGTCCCTAATACGCACCTCGCACGCGAACGGTTACCAGAAAGATCGCCGGCCAAGCGCCGGACCGCGATCGCCAGGACGCAAAGGTCTTGCGCGGCATGTGAAACGTGTTCTACCTTCGCTACTCGAACCACATGATTCTTGACCGATTTCGCCTGAAGGACAAAGTCGCCATCGTCACCGGGGCCAGCGCGGGGATCGGACGGGGGGCCGCGCTGGCGTTCGCGGAAGTCGGCGCCCACGTTGTATGCGCGGCGCGCACGCCGGAGACCCTCGACCGCGTGGCCGCCCAGGTTCGCGAACGTGGTTCGCGCGCGCTCGCCGTTCCCTGCGACGTCAACGACACTGCGCAGATCCAGCAGGTGGTCGCGCGCACGATGGCCGAGTTCGGGCGCATCGACATCGTGGTCAACAATGCCGGCGGCACGCCCCCCACGGCGGCGCTCGACCTCGAGGTGAACGACTTCGAAGCGGCTTTTCATTTCAACGTGAGCTCCGCGTTTCTCCTCACGCGTCTCTGCGCCCCCCACATGGTCAAGAGCGGCGGCGGCGCGGTCGTGAACATCTCCAGCGCACTCTCGCATATGGTCGAGCCGGGGTTCGTCGCCTACGGCACTGCCAAAGCCGCGCTTTGCCACATGACACGGCTCCTGGCTTACGAGTTCGCGCCCCACGTCCGGGTCAACGCCCTCGCCGTCGGCGCCACCGAAACGGACGCGCTCTCGTACGTGCTCAACGCTTCCGACGAGCTGCGGCAGCAGATGGTGGCGCTCACGCCCATGGCGAGGCTCGGCACGCCGGAGGACATCGCTTGCGCCATCCTTTACCTGGCGTCCCCCGCTTCCAGCTGGGTCACCGGTAAGATCGTCGAAGTCGACGGGGGCACGGTCGCCTCCAATTGGCCTCTCAAAATGCCGAGTGGGTTGTGATGAAATACCGCGTCATTCAGTGGGGCACCGGCAACGTAGGCACGTTCAGCCTTCGCACCATCATCGAGCACCCCGAGCTCGAGCTCGTCGGAGTCTGCGTGCACAGCGACGCCAAATCGGGCAAGGACGCCGGCGAGCTTTGCGGCCGCGGCCCCGTCGGGGTGCGCGCCACCAACGACATCGCCGCCATCCTCGCGCTCGACGCGGACTGCGTTTGCTACACGGCCACGGCCGATCTTCGTCCGTTCGAAGCCGTCGAGGACATCTGTCGCATCCTCGAGTCCGGCAAGGACGTCGTCTCGAGCTCGGTGGTGCCGCTCGTGCACCCTGCGTCGTTCATCCCCGAGCTAAGGGACAAGCTGGCCGAAGCTTGTCAGAAGGGCGGCGCGTCGTTTCTCACGTCCGGCATCGACCCCGGATTCGCCAACGACATGCTCCCTCTCGTTTTGAGCGGCCTCTCTGGCCACTGGCACGAGGTGCGCGTCCTCGAGATCATCAACTACGCCACCTACGATCAACCGCAGGTGCTGTTCGAAACCATGGGTTTCGGCAAGCACATGGACGATACGCCGTTGCTCCTCTCCCCCGGCATTCTCGAGTTTGCCTGGGGGGGCACGGTGAACCTCCTCGCCGAGGGGCTCGGCGTCAAGCTCGACGAAATCACGTCGTCGTACGAGAAATTGCCAGCAAAAAAGCCGGTTCGCATCGGCGCCCACACCGTCGAGGCGGGGACGATGGGGGCGCTGCGCTTCGAGGTGTGCGGCATGGTGGGAGGCAAGGCCGCCATCGTGGTCGAGCACGTGACGCGCCTCGACGACGATCTGGCGCCCGATTGGCCCCAAGGCCGCGGCTCCTACCGCGTCATCATCAAGGGATTTCCGGCCATGCGCTGCGAATTCGAATTCGAAGACGAGCGCGGCGACCATGCCGTGGGCGGCGTCATCTTGACGGCCACCCGCCTCGTCAACGCCATTCCCGCTGTTTATCGCGCCGCGCCGGGGCTGGTGTCGGCGCTCGATCTCCCGCTCATTACCGCCAAGGGGCTTTACCGGCCAGCGCCGTAACGGACGAGCTGCCTGCGTCGAGCCGGCAGATCACCGGCACACACCCGCTGGTGAAGTCGTTCGTCAAGCAAAGCGCGCCCATGCCGCACTCTTCGTCCATCGTGCAGACGGTCGAGCAAAACCACTGATTGTCGGGAACGACCGCGATCTCTTTGAAGTCGGCCGTGCAAAAGCGCGGACCACCTTCGTAGACGCAGTCGACGGGCCCTACTTCGCAATAGCCGCCCACGCCGCGGTCATTGCTCGGCGTGCCCGGTTTGACGCAATTGGCGTTGGGATCGCGCGGTGCCCCTCCGTCGTTATCGACGTCGGGTGCGGAGTCATTGCCGCCGCCCGAGTCGACGACCGAGGGCGTAAACCGCTCTTTCCGGGGCAAAATATCGCCCTCGCTACTGCAGCCAGTGAGCGGTGCAGCGACGAGCAGACAAGCGATGACCCCGGCCCTTTTCATCGTTCTCTCATTCGCTGGAGAAGCAGATATTGCCGCACGCGCCATTGGCGGAGCACTGGAACAAGTTCGACGCGATTACCAACACAGGATCGTCGCTCGTGAGCACGCCGCCAACCTGAAGGCACGGCAGGCCGCACGCAAGAAATGCCCGGCGTGATCCCTGGAAGCATTGCCGCTCGAAGGCGCAATCGATGATCACGCTGCACTTCGCATCTTGCTTGCAAACTTCGAAGGGGGTTTGACATCCGGGCCCCGGGTCCTCGGCCGCCTTGAGGCAAGCGCTGCACGCCGATGCGGGCCCCAAGTCGGCATCGTCGCCGGCGTCGATTCTGACCGGCCCTTCGTTCTTGGCGAGTTGCGTAATGGGCATATCGAGACAAGCACCGGGCAATGCACTGAGGAGCAGCAAAAACACTTTGGTGAAACGCATGACAGCTACAAATCCTTTTCACTAAAAATCATATTGTAGCCCGACCCCGGCGCGAAAGCGGTCCACGGGTATGAGCTCGGGGTTGCGATACAAGGTAATCGGTTGTCCGTTGGTCGAGTCGCGCTCCCCCGTGGAGGTTCCGCTCTGGGCAGGCCCAATGTTATACGGTCCTTTGCCGGCAAAAGCGTAGTTGGCCGACGCTCGGTACGTCAGTCCTTTGAGGCCAGGAAAGGGTCCGGAGATGGTGAGCCGGATTTCGACCTGGGCAGGCGCGTAGGGCGGGGGCGAGAAGGCCAAGGCATGATCGCTGAGGCGCGCAGCTTGGTAGTGCGCAGCCAGCGCGATGGTGGGGAAACCTCCCGAAAGGTCGTAGGCGATGCGCGCGTTACCGAAGACCCGCGGCGCGACGACGAGGGGCGAATCGGCAAGCCCCTTCTCCACGCGCCGGGCGATCGCGCCCGTCCCGTTCAAACCATAGCGCCATCGGTTTTGCGCGAAGCTGCCTTCGAAACCGGCGTTGAAACCGTAGTTTTCGATGGAAGAAACGTTGCGATACTGCGTCGCAGAGGTGGACACGTAGAGAGGCAGCCAGCCAGCGAGCTGTCCCGCCTTGACCTCTTCCTGATTGAGGACGTGCAGCTCGACCAAATCTCGCCACTGCGAGCGAAAGACGCCGAAGAGGAGACGATGGGAGCCGAGTCGCTGATCAATGGCGCCTTCGATGGAGCGCACCGTTTCCGGCCTCAAGTTGTCGGACGGAAGCTGCGTGTCCACTGCCGAGGCAGACTCCTGCCAAGACGGGGCCCGGAATGCCTCGGAGTAGATTGCCTTCAAGGTGCCGCCCTGCCAGATCGGGAAGCTGGCGGCGAAACGGGGCGACACGCGCGAACCGAATCGCTGGTCGACGTCGAGCCGCGCGCCCGCGTTCAAACTGAGCCAGCCGGTAGGCGACCAAGTCTGCTGCGCGTAGGCACCGAAGACCTTGTCATGGACGCGCATGACGCTGTCACTATTGGCGATGGGACGCTCGCTGGCGGCGTCGAGCACATCGACCTGGGAAGCCACGAAGCGAAGCCGCCCGTCGACGCCGATCAACGTGACGGCGCTGCCGTCTTTGAGCCAATCGAAAGACGCGGAGATCTCGGACCCAGCCCAGCGCGAGGCACCCGTCGCAACCCTGCGGCAAGTAGCGACGCCGAACGCGCAGGTGGGCCCCGCAGCCGAAGCATTGGCGAAGCGCTGGTAGTCGAAAGTATCGCCGTAAACCCGCGTCTGGATCTGGGCGACGGCAGAGAGCGGGATCTTGTAACGCGCGTCGGCGAACAATGAGCGGTCGCGCTCGAAATTGTCGGGATCGTCGAAATCGGAATCCGGCCAAACGAAGTCGTGGTTGAAAGGCGCAGCTCGCTTGTAGATCGATCCATGCAGCCGGAGCTCGAAGTTCTGGAGACGGAACGTGAGAAGGCCGGACGGCACCTCGGCATAATGTGAGTGGCTCGCGCGCCCCCCCCACGTCCCGGTGTACTCTCCAGGCTTGAAGGACCAGGGACGCTGATCGATGCTGTTATTCCCTTGATTTTGCGTCCCTACCCTGAATGTCGGTCCATCCTGCCGGTAGTAGTCGAATTGGAACGTGACCGATCCCTGCTCTTTGAGAAGATCGAATTCGTAGCCTCCGCCGGCCGAAACGCGCCACGATTTGGCCACCTCCGACTCGACGATGAGGTGCGTGCCCGCAAAATCGCGCGCTTGCTTGGTGACGACGTTGATGACGCCGAGCATGGCACTCGACCCGTAAAGCACCGAACCGGGCCCGAGAATGACCTCGATGCGATCGACGATTTCGAGAGGAATGCCGGCGCCGCGCCCGAACCGTGCCGCGCCGTAGAGCGCCTCGTTGACCGCGTGGCCGTCGACGAGCAAAAGAAAGTGATTTCCTTGGTCGTTGGTCACGAGCACACCGCGGCTGCCGACCTCCGGAGAGCGCAAGGCGTTGGAAGTGGCGGCCCCCAGCGACAAGAAATCGATGGCCTCGTCGATGGTTCGAATACCGTAACGACGCATGTCGTCCGCGGTGAGGGTGGTGGTCACGGCGGGCGCGGTCGAGCCTTTCTCCGCGGATTTCGAAGCGCCGACCACCACGGTCTCGCTGAGCAAGCTCTGAAGATCGGCGGTCTCGTCCGCTCGCGCCGCCGTACTGGCGCAAAGAACGAGGGCTGCCCCCCACAGCGTATGTTTCTTCCTCATTGAAATACTTTCATGAGTTTCAATACATCGGCCCGCAGTGCCACTTTCTGACGGCGCGCCTGCGGGAGATTGACGAGCAACTCCGGTCGACCAGAGGCAACATCGAACCCGAGCACGATGCCCGCTTCGACGTATTCGGGAATGGCACTCACCGAGAGCACGTCAACGCCGTCGAGCGCTTCTCGAATGGCGGCCACGTCGTCACGGAAGCCCGGTCCGAAATAGACGATAGCGGCGTGCTGCGCGCGGCATAGCTCGGCGAGCTCCGTCGCGCCGCGATACGGCGTCACCACCTCGTCATGCGGGAGACCTCCGATCAGCGGCGCGCGCCCGAGGCCGGCCTCGACCTGCGCCGCGACGCGCCCGGAATCTCCGTTCCCCGGCTTGGTCATGATGAAGACGCGGGCTCGATCGCCTGCGCGTTGCTGAAAATTGCGATCGTACGAGGCAACCTTGACGAGGAGCTCGACCTGGAGGGCGATCGGCAAAGCCGCTTCTTCGGCGAGACTTGGACCGCTCGCCAGCACGATGAGCAGGCAGACGAGAGCCGCTAAAAGCCGAGCGAAGCGGGACGAAGAAGGAGAGTACACGAGAGTTCGTGAGGTCGTTCGCAGTGGTCGACAGAGGTTCGACGGTCCGCGGCATCCCCCGTCGCAAATTCGAACATACGCTTCTTTGAGAAATGCGCGGCAGTCATTGCAACATCTCGAATAATCGCTGCGCGGCTATCCGACATGCGCACCCGAGAGGCGCAGCGAATGCGTATGCCACTTACATCGGCGCGAATCGCTCGGCGTTGCGCCGCGTGCATGCAAAAAAGGCCGGCAAATGGCGCGTTTTTCGCGGGAACTGAGCGGCGTTCTCGTGCACAAAGCAAAACCCCGTCGGAGTACATCCGACGGGGTTTTGTTGGTTGGGTCGCGTTGTGCTTACGCCGTTGCGCGCGTCGCGCGGTACGTCCTGATGTCTTCCTTGAGCCAGCCGGCGATTTCTTGCGCCTTACTGGCGGCGCGCGTCGCCGTGATGGCCAACGTTTGCGGCGATCGACGCAGCACCTTGGCGCTCGCAGACGCGGCGCTCTTCGCCTTCTTCACCGTCCGCTCCATGCGCGTCGAGGTGATGAGCGGAGCGATCTCGCATACGAGATCGGCGGCCGATCCCGCGGCGGCGTGCGGCGCCTTGTGCAGCGCGGCCGAGTAGCGCGGGTTCGCTTCCAAAAACGCGCGCGCCTGATCGACGCTGATGCCGCGCTCTTGGCAGACGCGTTCGAGCTCGGCGATGGCGGCGACCTTCGCCTTGAACAGGTACATCTGCACACGCGAATAGAAATTGACCCGGCCGTCACCGCTCGTTTCGACGGCGCAGAAGATGGTCCCCGGGTATTTCTCGGTGATGAGCGATTGCACGCCGTCGGAGACTCCCGCGCTCGGCATGCAGCCGAATGGCTTCACGCTGAGGGTCATGTGGGCTTTGGACATGACGACGTTCTGAATCAGCTTGCCGACCTCCATGTGCCCCTCGCCGCCGCGAAGGTCGTTGTTGTAGTGGTCGTTGGCAACGTGGGCGATCTTGTCCATGTCCGGAAGGTGATAGCCGTAAAGCCCGCCGGCGTGCGCGAACGTCTGAAAGACGATGCGCGTCAGAATGTCGGCGGCCCATAGCGTCGCTTCGCGCTTGGCAATGCCCCAGGTGCCGAGCTCGGCGAGCCCGTACTTGGAGAAGTCGACGCCGCGCAACATCTTGCGGTTCTTCGTGTCGTTGCGGCTCTCCCAGAGCATGTAAAGGAGCCATGCCGCCACCAGCTGAATGTCGGCCTCGGCGCCCTCCCCTTCTAGGAAGCGCTGCAACTGGTAATTGCCGTCCCCCTCCGTGGTCATGGCCCAGAACTCGCCGATGATGCTCACCTTGGGCTTGGGCATGAGGCGGTCGAGCTTGACCTCGGCAAACGCGTCCTTCGCTTTCCACAGCGCGAAGAGGATCGATTTTTTCGAGGTGAAGGCCTCGTAACAAGCCTTCTTCGCGACTTCCATGGCGCGATCGGTGGCGCCCGCCTCGACCTCGTAGGGACGAAGCCGGTAGCCGATGGCATTGATGACATCGCCCGCGAGAACGGCCTTGGTGAGCGAGGTGAAGAACGGAAAATCCATGCGCAGACCGATGTCGTCGCCGGTGGCCTGGGAAAATCCGCCCGTCTGTTGAAAGAGAATGACGCGGAATCCCTCGAAGCCTGCGTCGCGCAGCGCTTTGCGATACTCGGTCACGTACATGCCGAAGCGGCACGGACCGCAAGCGCCCGCCGTGACGAAGCAGTAGTGCTTCACGATTTCCTCGGAGCTCATGCCCTTTTCGTCGCGCAAGTAGCAGAGGAACTTGACGAGGTTGCCGACCGTGAAATAGGTGGGGTTGCATTGCCCGCGGTTGCCGAACTCTTTGCCGAAGCGGAGCGCTTCGTTGGTCGGACAATCGAGGGTGAGCACGTTGTACCCGAGGCCCTTCAGCGCCGCTTCGATGAGAAAGTCGTGGGCGATGGTGAGCCCGGCGATGAGGAGGGTAATTTTCGGCCGCTCAGCGGCCGAAAATTGGGCATTGGTCATCGTCTCGAGCCACTGTTTTTCCTGCTTGTCGAGGCCGAGGCGCGCGCGCTCCTCGGCTTCGAACTTGGCCAGCTCGTTTTCGATGTCGAGGTCCGACGCGAGCGGGAGGCTTTTCTTCGCCGTCACTTCCGTCGTTTTGGCTCTGCCGTTCTCGGTGTGAAGGGTGGCTTGGGTCACGGTCGTTCTCCCTTGCTGGACGGTGTCATTCGAACTTCGAATCTGGTTGGTTAGGGTGCCTGCACGCGAACGACGGTACCGTCTTCGCGCTTCCTGCCGAGCTGTACGATGCCTTTGGGGAGCTCCGGGGCCTGCGGCGGAGCTTGGTACGCTTTGACCTTGGCCGCGAGCTCTTCGATCTGACGAAGGAGCGCGGAGTCCGTCTGCTTCAGGCCTTCGAGTTGTTTTCTCTTCAACTCGAGCAGCTCAAGCCGCTTCGTATCGAGGGCTACCGCGAGCTGCTCTTTGCGCCGGGCCGAATCCGTCAGCCGTTCTTCGTGCAGCTTCAAGGAGTGGGCGTACGTCTTCACGCGGATTTTGATCGATCCGCCGGGCTTGTTGGCATCGATGTCGTGGAGCGCGGCGTAGGGCGTCTTCGACGCATCGATGATGGAATCGATGAGCCCGTAGGTCGGCGCGTCATGACCACACTTGAAGGACGACAAATCGAGCACGACCACGTTGGGATGGTGCGCGGCGAATGAGGCCGCCCAGACCTTCTGCGCGCTGTTGGCCGAATAGTTCTCGGGCCACACGTGATTGAGCTCGAGAGGGCTCTTGATGGTCCCGTTGGCGAGCTCCTCCTTGTAGTACCGGTCGAGGTACTCCCGCGTCTTGGGGATGGAGCGCATGGAGAGGATGGGATAACCGAGCACCTGGAACTCTTCCGGGATGCCGTGGTTGAGGCCGGGGTCGGAGTGGTACGGGCGGCCAATGAGGAGGATGGCGACGCGGTTCTCGGCTTCCACCGTCTCGAGGATGGCGCGGCCCTTGTCCTGCACGTCATTCTCGAGAATGGTGAGCGCCTTCCACGCTTCGCGGCAGGCGTGGTCGTTCTCGTCTTCGGTGATCCCGAGGCGCGGGCCGAAGACTTCGAACATGCGGCGCGCGAGCAGCACGGGTTCCATCATCGACACGGCCGGATCGAGGTATTCGATGCCGCGCTCCGCGAAGAAGTCGACCTCTTTGGTGAAGGCGGCCTTCATGACGTCGGGCGCACCGGCGACGATGGGGCAGCTGGCGTTGTCCATCGTGTCCGACACGAACGAGTTCACGTGCGTCAGGATGGGGAAAAAGATGTAGTGGAGCGGCTTTTTCTCGTCGGGCGCGTGGTGATGAAACAGAAGATTGTGGATGTGCGCCTGCGAAACCTTGGACGGGTAGCAGGGGTCGATGGAGCCGTATTTGCCGCCTTCGACCCACATCTCTTCGGTCGTCGCATCGGAGAAGACGACGTTCTGCTTCTGAATTCCGATCGCCTCGAAATACGTTCGAAACCAGGGCGCGGTCATGTAGATGTTGAGCACGCGCGGGATGCCGATACGGAGGGACTTGCGCTTCTTCCAGCTCTCTTCGGTGGAGCGTACGAAGGGGCGCTTGATTTCGACGCGGCGGATACCGAAGAGCCCTTTTCTCACCTCGATGTCGCCAATGGGCGAGCCCGCTTCCGGCATGGGGACCGGGTCGTAGAAATGGCGGAAGGCCTGCTTCGACTCGTAGTCGACGATGTTGGGAAACTGGCTGGCGATCTTCTTTCGTTCCGCGACGAGCGCGATCATCGCATCCTTCGATTCGACCGTGCCCTTCTCGCACGAGAAACCGGCGATGTAGCGGCTGGTCGAGCCGTCGGGGCGTTTGGCGTCGATGAAGGTGCGTTTGCACTCATTGGGGCAAAAGTGACAGACGGTCTCCTCGTCGTTCTTCGTCCAATATTCGAGGTCGATCGCGGCATCCATGCCGATGAAGCGGCTCTTGCCCGTGCGCTTGATGACGCGGAGCGTCTCCATGGCCGCGCCGATGGCGCCGGCTTCGCCGGTGTGCGGGTGAACGAACACCTCGGCGCCGGGGACGCGCTCTTTGATGTAGTCGACCTGCGCTTTGACGGCCGCCATGTTGTACTGCGTACCGCCCTGCAGAACGTATTTCGTACCGAGCGCGGCGAGCCTCGGGATCTGCACCACGTACTGCCAGACGTTTTTCGGTAGCACTTGGGCGAGGCCGGCGAGGAGCTCTTCCTTGGAATAGCCCTCCTTTTGGAAATTCACCCGATCGGTGTCGAGGAAGACGGCGCAGCCGTAGCTGAATTTCGGCGCGAGCTCGGCTTTGAAGGCCGTCTCTGCGTAGGCCGTGACCGGCAGACCGAACTGGTCGGCCATGGCCTGCAAGAGCATGCCGTTGCCGGCGCTGCACGAGTTGGACAGACGGAAGTTGGCGATGTCGCCGTTCTTCATGAAGAGGACTTTGATGTCCTGCCCGCCGATGTCACAGATGACGTCGACGTCGCCGAAAAAATGCACGGCGCTCATCATGTGAGCCACCGTTTCGACGACGTTGACGTCGGCCAGCACGGTGTCTTCGAGCACGTCGGCGGCGTATCCCGTGGCGCCGAAGCCGATCACTTCCAGCGTGGCGCCCTGATCTTGGACGTAGCTGCGCAGCTTGGCGAGCAGCTGCTTCATGTCTTTCAGCGGGTTGCCTTCGGAGAGCTGGTACGCCTTGGCGAGGATGTTTTTGTCGGCATCGACGAGCACCGCCTTCGATGAAGTGGAGCCGCCGTCGAGACCAATGGCTGCGCGCACCACTTGCCCCGGCTCGAACTTGGCGGGGGTGAACTTCGGGATTTTGTAGAGATCGCAAAACTCGTCGGCTTCGGACGACGCGCGTACGAGGGGCGGGCCCGCGCTCTCACCGAGCCGCTCTTTGCGACCGTGGGTGACGTAGCGAACGAGACCCTCCATGCCGGTGAAAACACCGCTGTCCGCGCTTTCGGAGAGGCCGAAGATCGTGGCACCGAGGGCGGCGTAATACTGCGCGTCCTTGGGAACGAAGATGAGCTCCTCGATCGGAACGTCTTTCGGATACTTGTAGCCGCGTTCTTCCCACGTCTGCGGGATGCGCAAACGCCAGCACTCCTGGAGAAACGGCAGGTACGTGTTCGGCCCGCCGAGCAAGAGCACGCGCGCTTGCAACGTGTTGCCGCGCGTCAGCACGGAGAGGTTCTGCAGCACGATGGCGTCGGCCAACGAGCAGAGCACCTCGTTCGACGGGATGCCGGACTTGATGAGATTGACGATGTCGGTTTCGGCGAAGACGCCGCATTTGGCGGCGACGTGATGGAGCTTCGAGTCGTCGAAGTGCAGCGACGTCACCATGTCCGGCGGCGCGTTCACCTTGAGGAAGCATTTGTCGATGGTGGCGCCGGTGCCCGACGCGCACTTGTCGTTCATGGAGGCGTTCGGCGTCTTGGAGCCGGTCTTCGCGTCCTGCTTGAACATGATGATCTTGGCGTCTTGTCCGCCGAGCTCGATCACGCTGAGCACGTCCGGATGCAGGTGCTCGACCGCCAGCGAGACGGCGTTCACTTCCTGTACGAATTTTGCGCCGGTCGGCTTGGCCAGCGGACCCGATCCGGAACCCGTGAGAAACATCCGCCAGCTGCCGGCCTTCTCGAAGGGGCGCTGCGGAAACGCGGTCTGGATCGCGTCCAGCAGCTCCATCACCTTTTCGGGTTGCTTCGTGAGGTGGCGCTGATAATCGCTCCACAGAATCTCTTTGGAGTCGGGATCGATGACGACCGCCTTCACGGTCGTCGACCCCACGTCCATGCCGATCACCAGCTTCTCGGGTGTACTCTCTCGAGTCATCGCGCGGTTTTCCTCCTCACCCCCCACGCGCTCTCAGTGGAGAGCTCGAGGAAGGCGAACGGATGCGGATCCGGAGTCCACTGAACTGACGTGTCAGTCCATCGTCACTACAGGTGCCCGCTTTCGCTGGCAAGCCAAAACGCCCCCGCCTCAGGCCCGATTCCAGGGCTTCAGGTGAAATCGGGAGGGGCCGCGCGAACATCGTCGACAAGTTCGCCGCACCTCGGCACACTGACACGCGTGTCAGTCGAGGCCGATTCTCGGCGCGCGATTACGACGCCGCGCCCGGCTTCTCAGGTACAAGGTGGGCTTTCGAAAATGGACAAGATCGAGCGCCGAGCCCAAATCCTGGCGAGAGCGCGCGACGTCTTCGCCAAGCGCGGTTACCACGCCGCCAAGATCGAGGACATCGTGGCCGCTGCCAAAGTGGCGCGCGGCACGTTCTACCTCTACTTCGAGGACAAGCGCGGCGTGTTCGTGGAGCTCGTCGATCGTTTCCTCGCGCGACTGCACCTTGCGATCTTGCGTATCGATCCGCGCGACCCTTCGCGCAGCGTTGCCGCGCAGATCCGCGAGAACATCGTGCGCGTGCTGACGCTGTTTTTGCAGGACCGCGCCATGACCAAGATCCTGCTCACCGACGCGCCCGGGCTCGACGCCGACTTCGACCGCAAGCTGCGCGCCGTCTACGAGGAAGTGTTGAACCTCCTCGCCGGTAGCTTCAGCGAGGGCCAAACGCTCGGAATCGTGGCTGTCGGAGATACGCGCGTTTTTGCCTACCTCACGGTGGGAGCGATCAAAGAGCTGCTCTACCAATCGGTGATGCTCGACTTCGACGAGGGCAGCGCTGAGCGCCTGACCTCGGAAGTGTTCTCGTTTTTATGCCGCGGTTGCCTGCGTATTCCCGACGAAGGCTGATGCTTTCACGGGGGACACGTGCTTGACTCGAAGGTGCGATGACCGATCTCGTCATCCACGGTCATTTTTACCAACCGCCGCGCGAGAATCCGTGGACCGGCGTCGTCGAACGAGATCCCGAAGTGCGACCGTTCCACGACTGGAACGACCGCATCTACCACGAGTGCTACCGGCCCAACGCCTTCGCGCGCATCTTCGACTCGTACGGGCGCATCGAACGCATCGTCAACAACTTCGAGCGCGTCAGCTTCGACGTGGGGCCTACGCTCCTCTCCTGGCTCGAGGGGCATGACCGCGCCACCTACGAGCGCATCATCGAGGCCGATCGGCGCAGCGTGGCGCGGCTC
Source organism: Polyangiaceae bacterium (assembly GCA_035318505.1). Taxonomy (GTDB): domain Bacteria; phylum Myxococcota_A; class Polyangia; order Polyangiales; family Polyangiaceae; genus DASWDH01. The sequence goes on from DATHEQ010000379.1 coordinate 35,182, forward strand.
GCCGGGCATGGCAACGCCATCGCGCACACTTTCAATCACGCCATCCTTCCCCTACTGACCGAGCGAGACCGCGTGACGGAGGTGCGCTGGGGGCTCACCGATTTCCGCCGCCGCTTCGGGCGCGAGCCAGAATCGATGTGGCTGCCAGAGACGGCCTGCGACGATAAAACGCTGGGCACGCTCATCGACGAAGGGCTCCTCTTCGTCATCCTCTCGCCTTACCAGGCGGCGCGCGTGCGTGACCTGCGCGGCACCGACTGGACGAACGTCGAAGACGGCAGCATCGATTCTGGCGTCCCTTACGAGTACTTCCACCGCGACGGCTCCGGCCGGTCCATCGCGCTGTTTTTTTACGACGGAGCCTTGGCGCGTTCGATCGCCTTCGAAGGGCTGCTTGTTTCTAGCCAAACGTTCGTGGCCGGCCTCGCCGGCGGTCACGGCGGATCGGAGCGCATCATCCACGTCGCCACCGACGGCGAGAGCTACGGGCATCACTTTCGCCACGGCGAGCTGACGCTGGCGCATGCGCTCATGGTGGAAGGACCGAACAAAGATCTGTCGTTCATCAACTACGGCGCATTTTTGGCGGCGAATCCCCCTACGCGCGAGGTGGAGATCAAAGCCGGCCCCGACGGCCAGGGCACGTCGTGGAGCTGCGCGCACGGCGTCGGGCGCTGGTACCGGGACTGCGGCTGTCAGACCGACGGGCAAGACGGCTGGAACCAGGTGTGGCGCACGCCGCTACGCAACGCCTTCGATCTGTTGCGGGCCTTCGCCCATGAGCGATTCGAAGAAGGCGCGGCGCAGCTCTTCACCGATCCGTGGAAGGCGCGCGACGGCTATGCCGATTTCTTCCTCGATCCGGCGCGCCCGCGCGACGAGTGGCTGCGCCGGCACGCCAAGCGGCCGCTCGACGACGACGAGAAAGTACGCGCCTTCACCCTCCTCGAGCTGGAGAAGAGCATCCTCCTCATGTACACGAGCTGCGGCTGGTTCTTCGCCGATCTCGCGGGACCGGAAGGGCGGCAGGTTCTGAGCTACGCCGCTCACGCGCTCGATCTCGTCAAGGAGCTCGGGGTCGAGCCGCCGCGCCAGCAATTCATGGAGATCCTCGGCGAGGCCAAGAGCAACCGACCCGGCATCGGATCGGGGGCGGAGTTCTTCAACAAGTTCGTCGAGCCCTCGCGGGTCACGCCGGCCCGCATCGCCTCTCACCTCGCCATCTCCAGCTTGGTCGAGGAAGGCGACGAAAGCGGCGCCGTGGGCGACTACCGTTTCCGCCGCTCTCACTTCCAAAGGCAGAGCCACGGCAAGGTTCGCCTCGCCGTCTCCCATATCGCCATCGAAAAAACGACGACCGGGCGGCGCCAGGAGCACGCCGTGGGATCCATTCACCTCGGGGGCGTCGACTTCTACTGCGCGGTACGCGAATACGCGGGGCAAGAGCAGTTCGCGGGCGCCACCGCACGCGTGTGGGCCGCGTTTCGTACGGCCTCCCTTCCCACCATGCTGCGTGTGTTGCAGCAAGAGCTCGGACCCGACGAGGGGGGGCTCGAGAACGTGCTCGCCGAAGGTCGTGAACGCATCTCCGAGCTCGTGCTCGGCGGTATCGTAAGCAGCTTTGCAGACGCCTATGCGCGCATGTACGAGACCCATCAGCGCGAGCTCGAGCATTTCAAGCAAGCGGGCTTCGAACTGCCCAAGGAGCTGAGCGCCGCCGCCGAGCTGGCCCTCGGACGGCGCTTCAACATCGAGATCGAGCGAGCGCAACCGAGCGCAGATCCCGCCGCCTACGCCAAGGGCATCGAGATCGCCGATGAAGCTCGACGGCTGGGCTACGAGATCGATCGTTCTCTCGCCAGCCGCATGCTGGGTGACATGATCCGCGAAGCCGTCGTTCGCGCGACGACCCAACCCTTCGTCGAAAGCATCCGGGCCGCGACGCTCCTCGTCGAGCTGGCGCGGCATCTGCGCGCCGATGCGCATCTCGCGCCCGCGCAAGAAATCCTCTACCGAGCGCTGCTCGAGCAGGCCATCTCACCGTCGGCGATGTCGGCGCTCGCCATCGCGCTCGGATTCGCCCCTTCGGTCGTGGGGCGGCGCGAGTCGCTGATGGCGGAGCTTCGCGCGATCATACCGTCATCGCCATTGCACGAACACGAGTAGCGCGGGCCAAAGGCGACCCGCGCTCGACGCACGCCTCCACGGCCGCGTGGACCTTATTGCGTTAGAAGATGCAGTGCCATTCGACGGTGAGGCTGAGGCTCGTGGGATCGCTACCCCCACCGCCGCCGTAGGCCTCGGACACGCAGACCTGGTTGCCGTTCCCGCCCCACGCGTCGGCCGTTCTGTATCCAAGGTACTGGCAAGCCTGGACGGCGTTGTACGTACCGCCCCCGGTGCCTGCCGAAACCCAGGCGGTGTCCCAATCGGCGCGGCAGACCCGCCATGCAGCGGCAGGTACGCCGCCGACGCCGGTCCCCGAAACGCCGACGCCTCCCGTGGTATTGACGGCGGGCGGGGCTCCGCAGTCGTCGCAAAGCCAATGGACGGTGATGCTGAGCGCGGTGGGGTCGGTACCGCCACCGCCGCTGAACGACTCGTTCACGCAAACCTGATTGAAATTCCCGCCCCACGCGGCCGCCGTGCGGTAGCCGATGGATCGGCACGCGGTGACCGCGTTGTAGTTTCCTCCGCCCGTGTTGGCTGAAGCCCAGGTCGTCCAATCCGAGCGACAAACTTTCCACGTCGCGCCCGAGATGACGCCTGCCGCGCTATTCGCGCCCACCGTTGCGCGCGTGCAGGTCAGCGGATAGGCGACGCCCCACGCGCGGCTGGCGGGTGGACTCTCGACGTTACCCGCCGGGTCCGTGGCCCTCACCGCCAAGGAATGGCTCCCGACGAGGAGACCCGTGATCGCGCGCGGCGAAGTGCAGGCGGCCCAGGCAGCACCGTCGAGCGAGCATTCGAAGGTCGCCGTTTCGTTCGCGATAAACGCGACGTTCGCATCGCGGATGTACAGGGTGCCCGCTGGTCCGCCGGTGATGGTCGTCGTGGGCGGCGTCGTGTCGATCGTCCACGTGAAGCTGGCGCTTCCCGGGTTTTGCGCCGCATCGGTGACCCGCACGTCGAAGGTGTGCGTGAAGTTGGCCGCCAAACCGAGGTACTGCATCGTCGTCAACGAGGAGCAGATGCCCCACGAACCCCCGTCGATGCGGCATTCGGTCGTGCCCGCCTCGCTCGACGAGAAGCTGAACGAGGCATCGACGAGCTTGGTCGGGTTCACCGGATGGGTGACGATGCTCACCGTCGGCGGCGTGGTGTCGACCGACCACATGTAGTTCGCCGGCGATGGGTCGACGACGCCGCCCGCATCCACCGCATAGACCTGGAACGAATGCGCGCCCGGAGCCACGGCGACGACAGTCGGCGAGGTGCACGCCACGAACGCAGCGCCGTCGATACGGCACTGGAACGTGCTGCCCATCTTCGTCGATGAGAAGGTGAAGCTCGGACTTACGGCGTTGCTCGGGTTGGGCGGGTACGTATCGATGGTCGTATCCGGCGGCGTGTCGCACATCCCGGTCGTCGCGTTGCAGAGAGCCGCCAAGGTGCAGACCGTCACCGTGTCCCAGCCGGTTTGATCGACGCGGCACTGCTGCAGGGTGGCGCCGCTACATTGGTAGGCGCCCGGCGTGCACGCCGAGGTGCTGCAGATGCCTCGCGCCGAGTCGCACAGACCAGCCGAAGCGCACTTCTCCTTTTCGATCCAGCCGTTCTGATCGGAGTTGCAGATCTCGAGACTCGCGCCCGTGCACTGATACTTCCCGGGCAAACACGTGGGAGGCGTGCACGCACCACCGACGGCATCACAGAGGGCCGCCGTGGCGCACGACGCCCGTACGACCCAATCCGTGCCACTGCAGTACTCGAGGTTGGTCCCGTTGCATCGGTACCCGCCGACGGTGCAGGGGGCGTCGGACAGCGCGTCCCACACGAGGTCCGCCGTCACGTCTCCGACGGTGTCGCTGACGACATCGAGGGTCGCATCGGGTTGGGTGTCGCGCAGCGGCGTGTCGCCTTGCGTCCTGTCGCCCTGCGCCGTATCCGCCGGCGTATTGTCGAAGCTCGCGTCGCCCTGCGCGTCGATCGTCGCGTCCCGACGATTGTCGATCGCCGTATCGGACGTCCCACCCGATCCTCCATCGGGCATCGAGGTGGCGTCGATGACAGAAGCATCGTTCTCCTCATCGTCAGAGATGAAATGTCGGTCAACAGGACCACACGCCCACGCCCCAAAGACGAGCAGGGCTTTCAAGACGCGCATTTCAAAGCGTCGACACGACATAGGCCTCCCAAGAACGAGCTTCAACCGCTGAGTTGATTCGACACTGCCGATCAAAAACGCCCTGCTATGCCCCCCGAGCCGATGCCCACCCAGGGGTAGACGGTGGTCTGCGCGCTGGAGGTCGTTGACTCGGACTTTCCCGCGAGGAGCAGCATCACCACCCCGGCCGCCACGCCCGCTCCTCCCACGGCGAAGCCCACCACCGACAAGGTCGATGCGCTCTTCGCGTCGCTGTCGAGCTTGTCGACCTCCGCCTTTGTTTTGATGCTACAAAATCCGTTGGGAAGCGTGCAGAGAGCATCGGCATCGGAGCGCTTGCCCATTGATCGCAGCAGAAACACGGTCCCGAGACCGAGCCCCACCGCACCCACGCCGAAGGCTGCATAGGCGCCAATGCGCATGCCGCTGCCGCCCGAGCTCGTGCTGTCCATCGACACCGACGTATCGTGAACCGCTGCGCCCGGGGGCGGCGCGGCGCCGGGCTGCGCTCCGGGAGCGGGGGCGCCGGGTGCCGCAATGGGAGCGGCGTTGGGGTCGACCTCGAGCTTCAGAACCGTCGACGCTTTGTCGCCGTCGCCCAGGCGCACCGTCTGCGGCTGCGAGCGAAATCCTGCCGCGGAAGCCTCGATGCGGTGCTCGCCCGGGTCGATCGGTTGAGGCACGCCGACCAGCACGCTGGCGATCGCATTGCCGTCGATCTTGACCGACAAGTCCTTGGCGGCCTCGGCCCCCTCGACCTTGATCTCAAGCGTCCCAATCTTGGGGTTGATGGCGGCGAGCTCTTTTTGCGCCGTCGACTGCGCGTCACGGAAGGCTGGCGGCGCATTGCCGGCCAGCTGCTCCTTCGTGATGCGGAGGTACGCTTCTCGCGCTTTGACGAATTGGCCCTGCTTGGAGTGGGCGCGCGCCAGATAGAGAAGGTGAGGCGGCGCATGCATGAGCGACTCGGCCTTGGTGAAAAGGTCGACCGCGTCTTTGTAGCGACCGTCGTTGAAGGCGGAAGCGCCCTCGGTGGCGAGAGAACGCGCGCCCGCGCGTTGCTCGTCCGACTGCCCATAGGCGGCCCCGCTCGAAATACAAAGTGATAGAGCGAAGGCGCAGCTCGTTACGGCCGAAGATTTGAGATAGCGCATGATCTTAGCAAGACGAGACTATCTGACTGTTTGCAAACTCGGCAAGAGTTTCGCGCGGCGCGCACGCGAGACGCCAAGCTTCTTCGCTTCTTTTTGCCGAGACGTGATCGCGGCACACGCGCAGAGAAGGTGGGCAGATGTCGTCAGCTGCCGCGCGTGAGCGAACGCGCTTGCGTGGCAGCTCACGCACTCGTCGAAGTCATTGCCGATGCCGCGATGGTCTCGAGCTCATGCTCTTCCACGGGAACGTCTGCGACGAGCCGGGCCCGCGACAGCGTCGCTGCCGCCAGCCAGCCGCGCCGCTCGATGCGCCACCACAGGATCGACGAGCTGACGATGATCTCCAGGCAGAGTCCCAGCCATCCGCCAAAAGCGCCCAGCTTGTAATGTCGACCGAGTAGCCACGCCAGCGTGGGTGTACAGAGCCACGAGGTGAGCACACCCACGACCGCGGCATAGCGCACGTCGCCCGCACCGCGCAGCGAACAGCGCGCGACGATGTTGGAAGCGTCGAAGATCTGGAAGACGGCCGCGACGTGCAGCAACGTCACCGCCACGGAAATGACGCCCGGATCGGCGGTGAAGACGGACGCGATGAGCGGCGCGCCGAGCGCCAGCAAAAGTGACCACGCGCCCGCGTACACCGCGGTGATCGCCATCGCGAGGTGCGCGACGCGTTTGACGAAACCGTAGGCACCCGCTCCAACGGCTTGGCCGGTGAGCACGGAAGCGGCTTCGGCAACGGCCATCGCGGGCAAGAAGGAGAGATGAATCACCTGGATCGCGATGTGATGCGACGCCATCTCCACCTCGGAAAAGAGCGAGATCATGAGCGACAGCGTCGCAAAGGCACCCACCTCCAACCCGAATTGCAGTCCCGTCGGCAAGCCCATTCGAAAGAGCTCGACCACGTGCTGCCGGCGGACCACGCGCAAGCCGAATCCGCGCGAACGCTGCGCGAGGGAGAGAGTTCCCGCCTCGACACCGTGGGCGAGCACCGTGGCGAACGCCGCGCCGGCCACGCCCCAGTGCAAGATGAAGATGAACGTAAATGCGAGGGTGATGTTCGTCGCCTGCGCGGCGATGGTCGCCCTCATCGGACTCTGTGGATCGCCTTCGGCGTAGCGCACCTCACGCAGGGCCACGTAGAGGAGCGCGAGCGGTGCTCCGAGGATTCGGATCCGCAGGTACGTCCCCGCTGCCTGCCCGGCGGCCTCGGTCGACGCGAGTCGGCCGATGACGAGGGCTACCGCTTGTCCGATGATGACCGTGATGAATCCAATGATCAGCGCGGTCACGACCGCAGCCCCGAGGTAAGCGATGGCGCGGTCCGACCGCTTCGCGCCGATGGCCTGCGAGACGAGCACTTTCGCGCCCTGTAGCAGGCCGAACGAGAAGCAAAGGAGAACGAAGGCGCTGACACCGCCGAGCCCGACGCCGGCCAGCTCGGCGCGACCGACGTGGCCGATGAGGAGCGTGTCGACCACCGTCATCACGCTGTAAGAGACCATCGACAGCGCGATGGGCCACGCCAAGCGGATGAGCTCGCGCAGCGGCCTTTCTTGCCAGGGGAAACTCATGATGAAACCCAAAGAAGTGATTGAGAGAGAAAAGACGGCGGAGATTGAGGAC
>DATHEQ010000380.1:0-17675 GCA_035318505.1 Polyangiaceae bacterium
CTCTACCCAGAGCGCCCGGTCCGCCGCGTTCCGGTAAAAAACACCCCATACCCACGCCCGCTCGTCCTCTTTGGCGACGGCCCGATTCGCCGTAGCCGCACGCAGCAACAGGAGTGCTCCAATTATCGCCGTTGCCGCCAACCATGCCGTGGCCCGTCTCCAAGAAGGGTAGGGGCCGTGCAGCGTTTCGATGAACGCCATCAGCGCCATGAAGTTCTCGGCGCCCACCACCGTCGCCCGAGCCATGCGGGCGCGGTAATCGCGACCCGTGTGTGCCCGCGCCACGATGAGATGGAAGCTGGTGAGCGCGCCGACCAGAAGGAGCGGTTTCGCCATGTCGACCAGCGCTCGATCGATGGGCAGACTCCCGAGTTTCCAGGCCAACGAAGCGGCGAGGACCAGCCAGGGGAGAAGATGAAAGAACGTCGCTACCACGCGCAGGCGAGAGGATTTCATTTCCGGCTCCGCTAGGCACTACTCTGTCAGATTTTTGCGGCTCGATCGATCGTCGGAGTAGCGATGCCCCACTCAACAGCCTGACCGGACAGGCGAGGTTACCCTTCGGAGAATCACCTGACTCCCGTGCTCCATCGCACCCGTCGTCGGCGCCGCCGTCCAGGTATTCGGGTGTCTTGACAGCGGCTAGCGATTGATATTATGATGTTTATCAAATCTTCGAAATGCAATGCGGACACAGGAAGTCTTCAAGGCCATCTCCGATCCCTCGCGGCGAAAGGTGCTCCAGCTCCTACAGGGTGGTTCGAAAACGGCGGGCGAGCTCGCCGAGGCGTTCGACATCACGAAGGGGTCGATGTCGCATCACTTCAACGTTCTCAAAGCTGCCGACCTCGTGCGTACAGAGCGGCGGGGACAGCAAATCGTCTACTCACTCAATACGACCGTGTTCGAGGACGTAGCGGCGCTCCTTCTGGAGCTCTTCAGAGTCGACAATCGGAACGGAAAGCACCGATGAAAATCAGGCGTGCCAACGGGTTGAGTCTAGGGCTCGTCGTCGTTGCTTTGGTCGGGGCAGCGACGCTCTACGAGCGTTTGCCGGAATCGACGCCTACCCATTGGAACGCCGACGGTCGGGCGGATGGTTTCATGCCGAAGCCGTGGGGGCCTTTCTTTCTCCCTATCGTGATGGCTGGCGTTTACCTGCTCTTGACGGTCTTGCCGCGGATCTCGCCGCGCGGGTATCGCGTCGAGCGGTTCCAAGGTGTCTTCGACATCCTCCAAGTTGCCATCCTGGCTTTCCTTCTATGGGTGACGGCCCTGGGGCTGCTGTCGGGTGTGGGGATACCCATCACCATGGATCGCTCGATTCACGCCGGCGCCGGCCTGCTCTTCGTGGTCATGGGCAATTTCATGGGGAAGCTGACCAAGAACTTCTTCATCGGAATCCGAACGCCGTGGACGCTGGCGAGCGATGAAGTCTGGAGCCGCACGCACCGCCTCGCAGCCAAGCTCACCGTGCTGGCCGGAGCTGCACTCTTTCTGTCGGGGCTCTTCGGCCTCGGCTCGCCGGCATTGCTTGGCGCCATCGGAGTGGCCATTGGAGTTCCGGTTGTCTATTCGTACGTGATGTATCGACGTATTGAAGGATTCGCCAACACCCCGCCGAACGAGGATGGAACGCACAGGTCCGCCTAGTGGCGGGATAGACCAAGCGGATAGGACCGATGCTCCTTCGCACGATGAAGTTATCACGCTGTCGCGCCTGGCGGTTTGCCTGGACACTTCTTGCGACACAGTCGATCGCCGCTCTGCAATGGTCCTGTTCGAGTGAAAAGGCGAAGCCGCCATCGGATATCGTGGACGCGAGTGTTGACACGTCGTTCGACGCCGACGACGCGGACGGGGCTGGGTTCGACGCAGTCGCCGTGGATTCTCGCGATGGAGACTTCATCCCCTGTACCCCCGGCGAGGAACCACAACCTTGCGCCGCGGTGCTCACCGGCTGCCCATCGTTCACCGTTTGCTCGGAACGCTTCGGTCTGATCTGCCCGTGCCGGACCTGCATGTTGACCCTGCAGCCGGGTGTATGCTCCTGGACGCTGATGGTGGATACCCCACGGATGAATTACGTCGACCGCATCGGGATCGATGGCAAGTCACAACGCCTCCAAGAAATGGTTCCTGGACCATGCGCAGACGACGAACCCGGCTTCGTCGTGGAGCGGGTTCCCGGTCTCACGACGGTCACGCTATGTCCAGCATCTTGTCAAGAGCATGAGATCGACGCAAACGTGACGTTCACGCTCAACCGGGGGACTTGTCCGCTGACTTGACACTCTGAGCTGCACCGAGGACTGAGCAACTAGAACTGAGGCGCCGACGCGGTGGTAGGTCCGATCGCATCAGGTCCGTCTCGCGATCAGGCGCTTTGGCGATGCGGCTCTCGATCGCTGTTTGCATAGTGAGCGGCACGTTGGAGAGGAAATCGTAACCCGTCGCGGCCTCGACGGCCTCGATGCTCGTCGTGTAATCGCCCCAGGGGGTTCCGCGGGCGTCGGGCGCTCGCGTGTGAGCAGGCGCCTTACCTGCCATCCTACTTGGAGTGCGAGCGCCTTAACCCAGCGGTGGCTTTGCGTCGCTGTCTGGTATCAGTTAAACTGATACTATGCAGCCACGCGAGACTCTAGACGCTTTCGATCGGTACTTGGCTGGCAGAGACCTTGGCCTTGATGCTGTCGGTCGCATCGATCTCCTTCGCGCGAAGCTCTTTGCGCTTTGTGACCGAGGGATCGACTTGGGCGACTGTCTGGCGCTAGCGCCCACCGCCGAAGAGCTAGCGACCATCGTTCCATGGGTTGCGGTTCAGGACATCAACCCCGATTGGCCAGCCCACGTACGTGCAACGCTGGCCGACGTGGGACGGAGGCTCGGCCATGGCGTTTAACCGCGCGATGGTGCCCATCGCGCCGGCGGGGCCCAATGCGCTCACGTCGGCGATGGTCGGGATCGGGATGAATTTCGCCGCGCCGGCCGCTTCCGAACCCAACATCGAAGACACGCTGCTCTTCGCTTCCGTTGAAGGAATGCAGAATGCCGACCTTCGCGTGCTCGCCGTCTTGGTCACCTGGTTCGGCATTCACGCGCCGTACGTGAATGCAGATCGCCTGACCAAGCTCGTCGCTGCAGAGAAATCCGACCGCGTACGAGCGTTCTGGTCGGCCTTGGCGCGCTGGCAAGCCAAAGATCGCCGTTTCAATCGACTCGCGAACGTGCACAGCGGGCCGGGTGTCGATTTGCTTACGACAGGCAATGCGTTTCAGATGCGACGCCACGGAGAGGATGCTCGCTTCGCCGGAGGTCCGCTGAGCGTTCCCGCCAACGTTTTACGCGACCGCCCCGCGGATGTCCTCCCGTCTGGCAGGCTTGCCCGTCGTCATCGTGCCTATCGCTGGCGCGTGATCATAGGACCATCGTATCGCGCAGACCTATGGGCGGCGCTCGAAAGAGAGCCGTCGCTCTCCACCGCCATGTTGGCACGAAAAGCGTACGGATCGTTTGCTACCGCGTGGCACGTGCGGCGCGATTTCGCGTTGCTGGCAGATGTCACGAAGAGAGCATTGGCTACGAAGCGCATCAAGTGAGATCGTGCTCCGCGTCTCCACCCGCATCAGCTAGCTCGTCATCACCGGCACTCGTCACGGCCGGCCTCGGTCGACGGAGAGGCCTGCCGCCAAAAGCGCCAAGCCGACCGCGACGACTATGGCTGCCCGTCGCAGCGTGATCCCATCCTCGGGAACGGCAATGGCCATCGAGCCGACGACGGCCACGAGGACGCCAGCCCTGCGGAAGGCCTTACCGATCATCTCTGCCCTGGTTCGCTTATGGCTCATTTGATGTACCCAATCCGAGCCGGCTCACGCCCATCCTTTTTGCGAAGCGCCAGCAGATGCTTCTGCAATGCGGCTACTTCGGTCTCCAGTGTTTCGCGCAGCTTTTCGGCGCAGGTGGTCACCTTCTCGCCGCGTTGCTTGATCAGTTTTGCGCTGCGGATGATCTCATCGACGACGCCGATTTGATTGGCGATAGCTTCGATGCTGCTGTCGATCTGCTCGAGGTTGGCCTCGTCCTGCGTTGCCGCCATTCGCGCGCGGACACAGAGCGCACGCGCAACGGATACGGCGAGCCGCAGGTTGAGATCGGACGCGACGTCTTCCGCGTCCCAGACGACGAGGATGTCCTGTCCCACGCGCCGCAGCACATCCAATCCTTCGGGCGCCGTGGCCCGATCCATCACCACCAGCCCGACCTGTGCATCGCGGTTCTTGCGCGCGAGCGCGATCTCCTCGAGCGCGGCCCTCTCCGTGTATGCCTTCCTTGCCTTCGCCTCACAGACGATGCGCGCGCCGGGCGCGCCGCTGTCCGGGCTGAGGGTCAGCACGTGGTCCCCGGTCTTGCGGTCGGCCTGGCCCTTGAGGGTGCCGACTGCCTCGTAGGTGTCGTCCAGGCGCTTCGCCTCGCCGCATAGAAACTCTCCGACGTTGGCTTCGAAGGTGTTCCCGTGGCGTGGCGAGCGGTCGGCTTCCTCCCGGCGGACTTTGATACCCTCGAGCGTCGTCCGCACCTCGGTCTGAAACTGCGCGTTGGTCGCCGCCAGCGCGTCGAGCACGCTTCGCAGCTCGAGGCGCAGACGCGAAAGGGGCGACGCGGCATCGTCGAGCGTCAAGCTGGTTTGCACCGCCCGGCACGTCTTGTCGAGCGTCGCGGAAAGGCGATTCAGCGCCGAACCCTCGTGGTCGAGCGAGAATTCCTTGGTGATGGCCTTCACGTCCGATGTGAGCTCGCTGCGCAGCGTCCCGTTGCTGGTCGTCACCTCGTGAAGTAGGCGCGTCAGCGCGGAGTCGGGTCGATCGAGCGAAAATTGCTGGAGCACGTGGTCCGCCTGCGCCTTGAGCGCAGCCTGGATGGTGCCCTCCAGCGTCGCGACCAGTCCATCGCTCTGCTCGGGCGAGAGCAGTTTAAAAAGGGGACTCTGCTGGCCAACATGCTGCGCCAATGTTTGCGCGAGACCCGACCGCTCGCCGTCGACGTGTTTTGCGAGCATCATTTCGAGCTCGCCGCCACCTTGCATCAGGCGCTCGAGCCGCAGCGGCAGCGATCCGGACATCGGGTCCAAATAGCTGCCCAGAACCTTCGTGACGCCGTCGGTGAATTGTCCGGTGCGATCGATGAGCAACTGGCGCACGCTGTCGAGCATGCGCTCGCTTTCGCGCTGGATCGTCTGCGCATCGAGGGCGCCACTTGCTTGCCGGAGCGCGAGTACCCCGAGACGAAGGGCCTGCTTGGCATACACGTCGCGGGGATCACCTTCCGGATTTTGCACCAGCTCGTGCACCACCTCGGGATCGGTGACGACGAGTGCGAGACGGAGATGCGTGGCGTTCTCGTTAGCCGCGATGGCGAGGAGAGAGGATGTAGTCATGACGGGCTTTCCTTTCGAGGGCGGCGATGAGCGCCACCTTCGCTGAGAATGCGTCGAGCTCCCTGTCGAACCGGTCCAGCGCTTAGACGCGACTACGCGGCCGTTCAGCGGTTGCCAGATCGGACGTCATTCCATGCGGTTGGCCGGCGTCGGCCATCGCGACGGACTGCAGCGCGCCGCGCGCCAGCACGGCGACCTCCTCGGCGAGCGCCGGCGTCTCGGCGATCGCGGCCGCGCCCAGGCTGGTCACGAAACGCGCGAGCCGCCCGATCGCGGCGGTATGCGCGATGACACGCACGCCGTCGTCGAGCTCCTACATTGTCACGCCATCCAAGAGGTTGTTCTTCACCCAGCGCGCCTCGGGATTGCGCACACGAAAGGATACGGGCACCGGTGCGCCGCCCTCGTTGAACCCGTCGAGGCTCGCCCGACAGTAGGCCTCGATCGCCGCGCTGTCCGCGGCGATATAGGGTACCGCGTCGTCGAGACGCGCACTCATGATGCTGTCCACGCGGAATGTCTTGAGCGTCCCACTACGATGGCACGTGGCGACAAAGCGCGCCGGAGGACCGACGATGACGCGATGCACCGACGCGTGACGTTCGCCCGCCACGCCGCGGCTCGCGGTGTAGTAGCGCATGTGAAGCGCGACCCTGCCGTTGCCCGAATCCTCGACCACGCCGAGATACTGGTTCTCTTGATCGCTCGTCTCCCGCGTCACGATGAGGTCCGGCGCCGCCGGCGCATGGCCGCTGGGGAGCCGACTGAGGACGAGCTCGAGTAAACGCGCGCGCCCGGGGCCATGAGGGATGCGGCGGAGCTGGCGCAAGAGCTCCGGAACTTCTTCCCGTTTGAAAAGAACGCTATTGGGAAACCAATCTTTCGGCACGCTCCAGTAGACATGAGGATGGTCGTCCTCGCGGTGTAACGGCATGCCCCGCTCGCGGAGCTCGTGGAGAACGCGGCGCAGCGGCTCGACGCCGATGTCGAGGGCCTTGGACAGCGCCTTCTGCTTCCAGGTGCGTTGCTGGAGGAAGGCCTGGTAGATGCCGGCGACGGTCTCGGTTTGGCTGCGCTGCCCCACGTGAGCATAATAGGCGCGGAGGCGACGTGCGGAAAGACTGGCCGGCGATGAATTCGAAACGATTTCGCGCTTGGCGCTTTGCCTGGGCGCTCTTTGCGACACAGTCGATCGTCGCTCTGCATTGGTCCTGTTCGAGTGAAAAGGGAAAGCCGCCATCGGATAACCCGGGATGCGAGCGCCGACACGTCGGTCGACGCCGACGATCCGGGCGGGCCTCGGTTCGACGCTGTCGCGGTGGATTCTCGCGATGGCGAGATCATTCCATGTACCCCCGGCGAGGAACCACGACCTTGCGCCGCGTTGCTTACCGGCTGCCCAGCGTTCACCGTTTGCTCGGAGCGCTTCGGCCGGCGCTGCCCGTGCCTGGCCTGCATACTGCCCTTGCCGCCGGGCGCATGCTCTTGGACCTTGATGGTGGATTACCCACGGATGAATTTCGTGGAGCGCATCGGGAATGATGGCGGACCGCAACGCCTCCAAGAAATCGCACCTGAGCTGTGCGCGGACGACGAACCCGGGTTCGCCGTCGAGCGGGGGTCCGGCGTCACGACGGTCACGCTGTGCCCGGCGTCTTGTCGAGAGCGCGACCTCGACCCAAACGTGATGTTCACGCTAAGCCGCGGTACTTGCCCGATACCGTGAGTGCGCAACGCTCCTCAGCCGCCGCGTCGGCGGCTGTTGACCTTGATCGCCCAAGAACTCGAGAAATCGCTGTAGTTCGTTCGCAAGAGCACTCATCGTCACCTTATTTTAGAATTTGAACCGGATGATGAACTGGTTGAAGACTGTTCGGGGGCGACCGGAACGGGACTTCCGTCGACTTGAGACCATACGGGTAGAACCACTGTAGGCGCGTTCGAAAGGAGCAAGCAGCCGACTAAACTCAGATGGCAGGATTCGCGGAGTCGGGCGCGAGTCGATCATCGGTCTATTGTAAAGTCATGGCTCCCACTACGCAGCTCGCTGGCCCCCTGACGAGCACGGACCCGGTCCTCCACTGCTGCGCCACATGGCATGCGTTGGCCGCGGCCGGCACGGTTTTACCGAATCGACCGGTGCAGGAGGCAACTTGGGACGCAATTCGCACAATGCCGAGCGCCTTGTTGCGTCCACTCTACGAGCGGTTCGGCGTGGTTGTGCTCAGCTACGGCTTTGCAGGCCCCGAGCTCTCCAAGGTGGTCAAGAAGCGAGCGGCGGCAGGCGGCTGGCTACCGAACATCAGCCCCGCCAACGATCAGCACGCGGGGTACGAGCTGAACAGTCGCGGCAAGCGCATTTGCGAGCACGACGGCATCGCCGTCGACCTGCGTGTTCCCGGTGTGTCGTCCGAGGTTGTGGCGCAGTGGGTGATCGACAACCTGCCTTTCGACGCGATCTATTTGTACAACGCCGATCGGCCATTCCATTTGAGCTGGGCGCGCGAACCGCGCGGCACCGTTGTCCGCATGTTCCCATTCAGAAACGGCCGCCTCATCCCGAAGGTGATCGTGAAAGGCCGAATGAACGCTGGACCGGCGCAGTAGCGCGCAACGGCGGCGATCACCGGGCCCTATCGTCCGCACCAACGTAACCGGCCTCGTCGCGCGCGATTCGACCGAGCACGCCCTTGATGGTGATGTCGAGCTGGCTGTTGTCCCTGTAGTCGGCGGGAACTACGAAGTGAGCGCGGTCCTCCGCGATCAAATTGTAGACCTTGCTCTGCAGCTCGCGCTTCTCCCAACGAACCGGGTCGAATACGGCCACGGAGTGTCCGCCCTGAAAGCGGACCATCTTCATCGAAGGGATGTCGGTGTCGCCGTCACCGAGGTAGATGATGCGGGAGAAGGGGACAGG
The DNA here is from genome assembly GCA_035318505.1 of Polyangiaceae bacterium. Classification (GTDB taxonomy): domain Bacteria; phylum Myxococcota_A; class Polyangia; order Polyangiales; family Polyangiaceae; genus DASWDH01. The sequence goes on from DATHEQ010000380.1 coordinate 8,355, forward strand.
GCGCTCGAGGAGCGGCCGCCAACGATTCACCGCTTCGTTGTCCCAGTAATTGTCGACACCCTTGTTGATACGAAACAGGTACTGCGTCTTGCTCGTGTAATTGATCGCCACCGCAGGCCATACGGCGTTCCCCTTTTCGTCGTAGACGTACTTCGAAGCGAATACTTGGCGGAACTTCGAGAAGATGGTCGTGCCTCGGATCATCTCCTCGTTGCCGGAAGAGATGACGTAGTGCTCGAGAGCCAGGCCCCGCTCCCGCGCGAACCTGTCGATCCGATCGAACCACTCGACGACGCCGTCGAAGAGCGGTGTCTTGGCGCCATGCCATCGGAGCACTTCTCGCGTGATGGGGGCGGACTGTTCGGCTGCCTTCGTCAGCAAAAGTCGCAGGTACACGAGAACCTCGTCGGCATCGGCCGTCTTCTTCTCATCATCGACGAGCTTCCAAAAATCTTTGCGCTTCGTTCGGAGATAATCGGGAAGGAGGCTGTGCTCTTGAATGTTGCCGGGCGCCAGAGTCCCGTCGAAGTCGTAGACGAGCGCGGTGCGGAGGGGCGACTGGCCTACTGGCCTACCATTCAGACTCGGCCTCGTGAGCGATTGCCCGCCGTGATAGGTCCCATGGATCGTACAGCATGCCACTTATTCCCTCACCAGCAGGTGTGCCTCAATCGTCAGTTCCACTGTATCTCGAGAGCGGCGTCATCGAATTGACGCAGCTCTTGATTCGGCGTGCAGATCCTTCACCGCCCAGTTGAGAATCAAACCCTCGTCAGTCTCCACTATCGCCGAGTACGATGGCTGCGTGGCTCTTCCTCCCCACTGCGTCTACACGATCCTTCGCCCCGAGCGGCTTGATGAGATCGCGACGAGTGCCAAGCCGACGTCCTTACGCGAGACGAAGCGCTGGGTCGCGGCGAGCCGAGCACGATCGCCATCGACGTGCCGCTCGCTACGCTTCGCAAAATTGGGCGTGGTAATCAGACGACGCTCCCTTTGCCGACTTCGATGACGGTTGGGGCCGCTGCGTCGTTGTCATGGGGTACGAAGGTGGAGCTGCGGGCTGGCGCCGAACGTCGAACGGTTCTGATCGGACCGGCGCATTTCGACGTGCACGGTTCGCACCTGAAGATCCTTCAAGTCGACGACGTAAGCGACGATTCGTCTAACGAGTACCGTGCGGAGAACGGATACGGCGCGATGAACGCGCGCGGTGAAGATGCTTGAAGCCATGAAGGACTCGGGACAGGGAGGGGAACACCATGTCGCAAATTTCCGCAGACCGTAGTTCAGCTGCAAAGAAGGCAGCTTTGACACGAAAGCGAAGGCTGGCAGGCAAGAAGCCTGGAACGACGCGAAAAGGGTCTACGCCGACAAAAGCTCTTTCGGTTCAGCAACCTTGGGCATGGGCGATCGTGAACCTTGGCAAGGTCGAGAACCGAAGCTGGCCAACCAAATACCGCGGGCCACTTCTCATCCACGCAGGGAAGAGGTTTCAACGCGAAGAGTTCGAAGCCCGGGCGCGTGACATTTGGAAGATGTTCGGCAAAAAAGTTCCCGACCCGGAGAAGCTGGACTTCGGGGGAGTCGTCGGGACCGCCAACTTGATCGACTGTGTTTGGATGCCAGAGAGTCGACGACGAGGTGCGCGAGGCTTCAGCCGTTGGCACGAGCCGGGCAACTATGGATTCCTCTTCGACCGGTGCAGAAAGCTGCCCTTTCGTGCGGCGAGCCGAATCAAACGCGACGCGCAACCCGCTGAGGACTTACCCGCTGACAGCTATTGCCGGCTGCCTATTAGTCGAGTTCGTCAGGCTCCTGGTGCCGAACACGTAGCGCGCGAGGGTTCTTTAGCATCCACGATCGCTTCACCTTCGCGAGTTCGCCATGCATGCTGACGATGCGCCCTTGACGGTGAGCGTCTACGACAAGGGCATAGTCGCTCGCCTCAAGTTCGACGGTTACTCGCTTCATGGCACCGTCGACTAGCGCGGCCAGCACAGCCTCGCCGGGGGCGCCGACCGATACGCTTGGGTTCTCGAGCTTCACGACGGCGCCCTCTAGAACGAAGTCTTCGCGCGGAGAGGTCGCGCGAAAGCTTCGCGCAACTTCTCCCAGCGCGGCGGCTCCCTCGGCACTGAACGTAACTCGATGGGTCGCGAATGTCGGCCGCGCCGGGGCGGCCGCAATGGATACGTCCATCTGACGAGCCATGCTCGCCTGCACCAGTCCATGAATCGCCTCGCACAGATTCGCGCTCACGCCATGCTCCACCTCGGCGCTCGCAGACGTCATGGACAGCGCCACGCGGTGAGCGGCCGTAAGAGCCTTGCCGAGCATTTTGATGGCGCGTCGCTCGAATGGTGGCTCGTAGTCGCTGTCGTCCCAGAGGTCTTGTGCAACGGCCGGAACGGGCGAACGAAGAGTAAGCACGTAGCTTCCCTTCGCAGGCGGTGCAAGGAGAAGGCGTTCGCCGAACTCCGCCACGCGATCAGGCCGACGGGGTGGGTAAACCCGCCTTGGGTCAATGGTGGCGCACGCAGCCGCAAGCAGAAGAAGGCGTGCGTGCGTTACAATCTGCTCGGCGCGTTCGAGTGAAAGCGAAGGGCCCTCGAGCGTCGGGCCGGCAAGTCGAATGCGAATCGAGTCCATAAGTACAGAACGGATGTCGTCCGCGATCTCCTCTCGCGGCCGCGACTCGACGCCTTCCAGCGTCGCAAGAACGTCCGCAAGGCGCAGATGGTAATCTCCGAGATTAGGGTCAAGCGGCACGAGCGCCTCCGCCCCGCTCTGCTGTTCATCGCCTTCCTTCTCGTAGACAACAGCTCGCTCCCCCTGTCGCTCAACCTCACGCCATCCGCGCGTCCGCAGATAGCCCGCAACGTGAAGCGGAGCGAGCGTATCCAGAACATCGACCGAGAGTTTCATGGAAGACCACCCTCCGAAATTCGATTCATAATAGCCGCGAGCCCCGATGGGTTGAGAATATTGGCGCGCGGCAAGGCGACTGTAACCGACGTCTTGTTGATAGTCGGCTCCGCACCTCGTAGGGAGGCCCAGTACGCGCTCTGACGAAGAACGATCTGCTCTTCGGTGTGCGTCAACCAGTGGTCCAGGTTCGCGGGCAGCAGGACGACGACCAAAATGATTGGGACGAGTAGATCGACCATGCGCAGCCGATCGTAAAGCTCGAGGTCGACAGCATAGCGCACGCCGTCCGTGTCTAGATTGTGGGTCCCCGTCGATTTCAGTTGCACCTCAACGCGCGGGCGCCGGCGTTGGCGGCTCGACACCACCCAATCGACCTTGTCGTGGTCCAGCTCAGGCCTTGCAAGGACGTATCCGACGGAGGACGCCACCGCGTGAAGATAGACCTCACTGCACTTCTCTTGCTGCTGAGTTCCGTGCATCAGGCATCGAGTCAAGTAGCTCAATGGATGCTGCGGTGCAATATAGTATTGATTTCGACGACTTCGGCCACAGTCTCGCCAAAACGTTGAACGAAAGTGGGCTGTCGGCCCTGATCTAGCCCGCCTCGACAGCCATGGTGGAGACGCGATTCCTACAACGACTTCGTCCCTTTACAGTCATCACCACAACCCCAGAGCCTTCGCCGAATCAGCGACTACGCCGCACCATCACGCGTAGGCTGCCGAAGATGCCGAGTGCCGAGGGCGTCAACCGACCACCCACGAGCTGAACTCTCCGAGCGCATTTGGTTCTGCGCCGTCTCGGCAAATCGACAAAACGCATTCGCAAGCTCCATCTGGCGCGGCGTCTTGCATTGCACGCGAAAAAGCGCCGGACTCCCCACGATCACGGAGACGCAACGCGCGCGCGACACCGCGACGTTGAGCCTGTTGGTGCTGTACAAAAATTCCATCCCCCGCGGCGCATCCTGCGGCGACGAAGTCGCCAGCGAGTAAATGGCGATAGGCGCCTCTTGTCCTTGGAATTTGTCTACCGTTCCAACGTGAACCCCATGTGGCACCCGCTTGCGAAGGGCGGCGACCTGCGCGTTGTAGGGCGTGAGAATGAGCACGTGCTTCGGTAGGATGAGTGCGGTCGTCCCGCCGGCGTCGGTCCAAGTGGCGCCGGAGGAAAGCAGCGCGTTCACCATGTCGCCGATGCACGCGGCTTCTTCGGTCGACTCGTTGGTGTTACCGCAGTGCTCGAGCTCGACGAGTCGGAGCCCGGTGCCGCCGAAGAGTCCGCTTGCGTTTACTTTCTGCGCGCGGAGATTCTCGCGCGCTGCAAGCTTCGCCTCGTAAAACACTTCGGAAACGTAGGAGCATACATCAGGATGCATGCGCCACGTCTGGTGAAGAAAAATGCCGGCGTGGTCGTCGAGTGTTGCGCGATCGCCCAGCATGTGCGCCAGCGCAGAGACGTCGGCGCCTGGGGGATGTACCCCTTTCATCGGTTGGTCGAGCTGCTGGGGATCGCCGAGAAGGACGAGCCCCCTCGATGCCTGAGCCGATGCGAGAACGTTGGCGAGCGAGATTTGGCCGGCTTCGTCGACGAGTAGGACATCGACGGCGCCTTTCATGTCCTCTCGTGACCAGAGCCAGGCCGTGCCGGCGATCACGTTGGCGCCCGCTTCGGCTGCTGCAACGACGGCCGGATTGGTTTTGACGTTCGTCACGAACGGGTGAATGGCCGATTCGTCGTCGGTCTTCTGAATGCAGCGAAGAACGGTGTGTTCTCTCTCCGCCGCCGCGCACGCCTCTTTGAGCAGTTTCCCGATGACCTGATGGCTATTGGCAATGATTCCGATTTTCTTGTTCGCTCGAGCCAGCGCGACAATCATCTGGGCGCCCAGGTGGGTCTTTCCTGTCCCCGGCGGCCCCTGGACCGCGAGGACTGTACCGTCGATGGCAAGGGCGAGCCGTTTGCCATGCTCGTTCGTCATCTCCGACGTGGATGCGCTGCCCATTCGAACGCCGGCCGGCACTTTCGGAAGGGCGCGGAGCAAGAGAGCGCGCTCGACACCGTAATCCTTGCTGGCAACGCCGATGCCGTGCTCGGCGGTCCATCTGCCGAGCCGCATCAGGCTGTCACGCAGCACGCCATTGTCGACGAGGTCCTTGCCCACGAGGGCAGTGGGGTGCGGTTCGTTCGCCAAGCTCGGACCTCGCTTGAGCGTGATGGTCTGCTCGTGCTCATTCAGTTCGTGCAGCGTTCCGGCGCTCTTTCCGGTCGCGGGATCGATGAGGTTCTTCGACTGGGCGATGCCGTATTCTTGATCGGGGAACCGGTAGCGATGAAGTGTGGACTTCTTTTCCTTGCGTACTTCGCCTAGATGTTCGAGCCCGCCGAGCGGCGCGGAATCCTCGATGAGCTCCTCGTCCGAGAGATCGCACTGGCGATAAAACTCCCAGTAGGTCGACTTGTCCTCGCGACGATGCCAGTCGAGTAGCTGCGCGAGCAACCAGGTTGCCTGCCGCTGCTGTGTGCGCAGCGCTACATCGTCGGGAATCGCTTGGGTCAGCTCATGCTCGAGCGCCTCGACTTCGGCGTTGCGTTGGGTCTGCTCGTCCGAGGCGAGCTCGCCCGGGATCGGTCTCGGCAGCGTCTTGCCGCGCTGTGTTTCTAACTCAGTGCGCCGGATTTCGAGCCAATCCCGCAGAGCCAACGTGGAAGCGCAATCGTCTTCATTGTAGGCGGCGATAGTGGCTTTCAGGACCTGATCCGGCTCGTCCGTCGTTTTTCGGTCAAGCCACGTCGCCATCGCCACCAGGCACGAACCGGCGTCCCTCAAATTTGCCTTTCGTGAGAAGCCGTAGAGCGCCTCGATCTTCTTGAGCGAATAGCTCTCGACCGACGCGCGCAGGCCTTGGCGCACCACGCGATAGAGATCGACGAAAACGCGCGAGCGCAGAAGCTCGTCGATATCTTCCTCGCACGTGTTGTGCCGCCCGGCGAGCCGCTTGAACGCGGCCGGCTCATACGGAGCGTAGTGGTAGAGGCGAAGGTTCGGATCCTGCGCTCGCCGATCTTTGACGAATTGCACGAAGTCTTCGAACGCTCGCTTCTCTTTGGCGCGGTCCGTTCCCCAAAACGCGGTGTAGCGGCCGCGCGTTGGACCTGATTCCGTGACTCCAATCAAATATTCGAGTCCGCCCAGCATCGCGAGAGGATCGCCTTCGATGTCGACGAATAAATCACCGGGCGAAGGCTCCGGCAGAATCAAGAGACCGCGGTTGGCATCGATTTCGTCGAGAAGCTCATAAAGCACCCACTTGGCTGCTCTTCCCTCGCACTGGATGCGCGCCTGCTCCCGGATGCGTTCGAGCGAAGTGGCTGCGATGTCCTCGATCGAGCGGCCCGGAAATAGGGCGCCCAGCGCGCCCATCGTCATGATCTTCGACTCGCGAAGAAGGTCGCGATGTCGGGACGTGAGCCCAGCTACGAGACTCAGATCGTCGTCGTCACGCAATTGCTTGTCGCACGACGGCTGCCAGTGGCAGATGTCGCAGTGCTCGATCGGGGCCGGGTAGGTGAAGGTGTCGGGTGAGGCGACGGCGTCCTTCACGTCGCGAGCGACGCGGCGGAAGTAGGCGAGGTAGCTGCGCGTTGCGAATCGCTCTTCCGTGCCGTCGCCGAGAATGATGCGCATCGATTCGGGGAGCAATCCTTGGGCTTCTTCGAGGAGCTGCGAATAGAGGCAGAGTTGAATGAGCGCGCGGCCTTTAGCCTCGAGCGAGAGCTTGGTGTCAATGACTTCGTAGGAATAGGCTCCGAGTCGACTGGGCGTGGCGACGCGGAGGAGAAAGTCGGGGCGACCGAACCACCCAGGACCGCGGAGGTAGCCCTGATAGATGATGTCGACGCCACGATACATGGCGTCCATGGTGCCCGCCGTGCCGTCATCTTGGGTCAGTCGACCCGGGAGCTCTTCAATCGACTTGCCGGTGGCTCGCAACTTCACGAGGTAGTTACGTTCGTGATCCTCACCGAGCTTGATCAGGCGCGCGGTTACCGGGCTATAGACGTTGGGGCGAACGACATTGCCGGCGAGGGCGTCCAGTTCGCGCGTCACGAGATGGCCGCATACCGAGAGGTTCGCGATATCCGTCGCGGAAAGATGAATGCAATCCCCCAGATTTTTCATATCGCCCCCGGCTCGCGACAACGCGTCGTGGCTACAACAACATCATGGCGGCTGATGCGTTCATAGAGTCATCGGTGTCGGGTGGCGTCCGACACCGCAGTCAATCTGCGGCCGGAGGGCGAGGTGGTGCGGGCGGCGGCGACGTCGTCGGGCCGATGCACGCCGCGAGGTCGAACAGCATGAACTCGAGGATCTTCTCCTGCGGCGTGAGGTCGTTCGTCGGACACTGGGCCGGGAACGTCAGGTTCCCGTTCATCGCGTTGGCGACGTGGAAATCGCTGTAGATAACGCGACCGCAGAGTTTGTCCGGGGTGGCGGCGACGGGTGTATCGACCACCATGTGTTGAACGGTCGCGGGGTTATCCGTATAGATCCAGCGCTGCCCGCCCTGACCCACCGGAACCGCGTTCAGGTTGCGGCGTGGATCGTTGATCGCGACTTGAGGCGGAGTGGGATTGGAGAGCGCGCCCACGAGCCCGAGCCAGGTTGCGAAGTCCTGGCCTTTCGGCATCGTTGTATCGATGTTGCTGATGAGGGGGCTCGGTGGCTGCTGCTGATTCACTTGCCACGTTCCCGCCGTGGCAAAGCCGCCGTTTTGGTAGAGCCACGTGTAGCTGAAGTGGGTCGTGAAGGCGCGACCGCCCTTGCTGGTGTAGTCGATGAAGTTCGTCAGCGCGCCCGCGGTTTCGTTCGACTGCATCCCTTCGCAGGGGAAGAGGACTTGGTCATACCTGTCCCAAGCGGCTGGCGTATCGACGAGGGTGCCCTGCGCCGGCGTGGTCGCATCGAAGCGGGCGCCGTTGTTGCGATAGAAGTGAATTCGCCCGGAACCCGTGGGATTGGAGAACTCGCTGTCGGCCACGCCGATTTTGCGCAAGATGCATTCGAGCGCGTCGACGTTGCCGGTCGAGATCGCCGTGCGCGGGATGTTGCCTTCCAACTGCGTGCGCGGCAGGCGCGCCGTGCCAGTCGGCAGAATGTTCTGCGTGCATGGCAGCACGGTGATGGTCGTTTCATAACGCCATTTGCCGAGTTGAACGACCAACGGGATCCCAGTACCCGCTGGCACGTTTTGGAGGGTGAAGGTCCCGTCCGGCCCGGTAACGGCGCTTGCCAATGCTTTGTCCCACCCGAGCGGCGGGCATCGCTCGCAACTTGGACCGGACGCGACCGGCGGTAGCTTGGCTCCGACGCCGATATTGGGGATGAAAACGGTTGCTTTATAGACAGGATCCGGGCTGGTGGCTGCGCCGGTGAACACGGTGCCCGTGATCGTCGTCGTTCCCGCGTCCGGGCATTGTGGAATCTGAGCGCAAAGAGGACAGGGGGCGTCACACACGTTCGGTACGCGGGCCCCGCAGACTTGGCCGCTCGGACAGCTGCCGCAATCAACTGATCCGCCGCATCCGTCGCCCACCACCCCGCAATAGCGACCATTCGGCGGCGCGCAGGTACTCGTCGGACATGCGTCCCTTGCGTAGCTGTCGGCTATCAGACCGCCGTCGTCTGCTGCATCCCGACCGGCGTCCCTGTCTTCTCCAATGTCGGGGTGGACACCATCGTCTCCACTGTCCAGCGTGCTTGCGCCGCCGGTGCCCGCGCTGGCGTCGGATGCTCCCGCTCCGCCTGTGTTTCCCCCGCCCGCGACGCCTCCCATTCCGCCGGTCGCGCCGCTTCCGTCGTTTGCGCCCCCGGCGCCACCTCGCCCGGCAACGCCACCGGATGGGCTGCCCGCCATCCCTGCGGAGCCGCTCGCGCCGCCCATGTCGCCAGACGGATTGAACGGTTTACCGCAGGCGACGATTAGCGCGAGGCCAGCGAAGAGCCTGCCTCCGGCACACGTGAATTGGAGTTCCCCCAGGAATTCCCCCTCCCCGAAGCCATTAAGCCTGGTCCCTTTGCACTAGAGGTCAAGGTAGACCCAATGATCTGCGAATATGCCCTCATCCTCGCGTACAGGATGGGTCGCGCGATTACGGCCAACCGGATGTCGATGAAAGGATGACGGCTACCGGCGAGTCGTCCCCTTCGGCGATGATCGCGCCGACGATCATTCGCGCCGATCGCCAAAATGATGACGGAGCGCAGTTCACCCCATCGACTAGATCCTCGCCGATCGCACGACCAGCGATGCACCTTTTGGGGATAAGATTGTTGAGCCATGACCACACCTGCATTCACCGAGGCCGCAGCGCGCGCATCGCATT
>DATHEQ010000381.1:0-14952 GCA_035318505.1 Polyangiaceae bacterium
CACGGCCGCCGTGCGATCTCTCATGGCTCGGGCCTGATCGGCGGTTCGACATGCGCATCGAACGGTTCGACGTGCCCGTCGCGAGCGCAGGCCCAGGCGTTGGGGCGCATCCAGAAGTCGCGGCACCATGCGCCGACGCTGCAAGTGAGACACGAAAGGTGCTGGTACTTGGAGTCGGCGAAGTCCTTGAATGCGAGGCTGCCGAGCAGCTGCCAGCGATGACAGCGGGAGCACCAACCAGGGGTTTTCTCGGGTAGAGCTCGCTTGATCGCGAGACACCGGGGGCATTCGCCGGCCATGGGCACCCAGGCTAGCAGCCCCCCGACGGATCGGATCGGCGGCATTGCTCTCGTGCTAAGGAATGACCCATGGCCCTGACCGAATCGCTTCGGACGCAGATCTCCGACCTCTTGGCGCGCGACCGAGTCGTCCTCTTCATGAAGGGCAATCGCCGCATGCCGCAATGCGGGTTCTCGAGCCAGGTCGTGTCGATTCTGGACGGGCTTCTCCCGAACTACGAAACCGTCGACGTGCTCCAATCGCCCGAGCTACGAGATGGCATCAAGGAATTCTCGCAGTGGCCGACGATTCCTCAGCTCTACGTCGGCGGGCAGTTCGTGGGTGGCTGCGACATCGTGCGCGAGATGAGCGCGTCGGGGGAGCTCGGGAAGCTCCTCGGCGTCGAGACCCCCGCGACCGCGCCGCCCTCGATCACCCTGAGCGCGGCCGCCGCCAAGGCGATTGGGGCCGCTGCGCCTCAAGCCGACGGCGAACCCCTGCACCTCGACGTCGACGCTCAGTTTCAACACGATTTGTTCTTCGCACCGCGCAGCCCGGAAGACATCGAGGTCCATGCGAATGGCGTGACACTGCTGATCGATCCGCGGAGCGCTCGGCTTGCCCATGGCGTGCGCATCGACTTCATCGAGGGGCCCGGCGGCGGCGGGTTCAAGATCGAGAACCCCAACGCGCCGGCAACGGTCAAGCAGCTGACGGCGGCGGAAGCCAAGGCCATGCTCGATCGTAACGAGATTGTCCTCTTCGACGTGCGACCGGAGAACGAGCGCGCCAGGGCCAAGATCGCCGCGGCGCGCCCTCTCGATGCGGCGGGTCGGGTCTATTGGCTGGAGCTCGACCGAGGCACGCCCATCGTCTTCCACTGTCACCACGGGTCACGTAGCCAGGCCATTGCCGAGCAGGCGCTGCGTGAAGGCTTCCAGAAGGTCTACAACCTCCAAGGCGGCATCGACGCCTGGTCGACGGCCGTCGATCCTTCCGTGCCGCGCTACTGACTTTCTTGGAGACACCACCACGCCAGTGAACTCTTCGAGGCACCAAGGAGATAGGCATGTCGTCCCATCCGACTGACTTCAAAGGCTCTGTCATCGATGTCTTGCGCGAAGCCATCGAACGGCAGGTTCCTGATTCCCGAGCTGAGGTCAGCGGAGGTGGCGGACATTTCAGCATCGAAGTGACATCACCCGCGTTCGCCGGCAAGAGCATGGTCGACAGCCAGCGCATGGTGTACAGCGCCATCGCCCATTTGATGAAGGGTGATATGGCTCCCGTCCACGCCGTCGATAGTCTCAAGACGCGAACGAGTCCGGCAAATTAGACGTCCGCATCACCTACGCTTCGCCGAAACCATGTTTCGGTTCACCTTTCGCTCCAGTTCGGGGACGATTGGTGTCGCAACGACTCGCTGAAACGCTCCTTGGGAAAACGAGCTCGTCCGGTGCATCGAAGCCTCGGGCTAGACCTCGTCAAGACGAACGTGCGCACTCGCTTCGTACCGGGCGTCAGCAATGCTGCGCGCTTGGCGCGACCGATATGCGCGCGAAGTTCGCAGCATGGCTAGAGGGGAACCTTATCCGCCCGATCAATGGGCGCGGTCGACGGCGAAAGCACTTCGCACACCCAGTCGGGTGCAAGTTCGAAGGCCGCTGCCTCCATCGGAACGCGCGGCATCCGCTCTCGTCGCCACCCCGCCGAGTCGGGCACCAGAATGTCCCGTGCAGATGCAGCTCGGGTTCGTCGAGCAGGACCCAGCCGCCGGGGCCTCCCTTGCCGCGATCGAAAGGTCCAACCAGCTCGCCGCCCAGCATCGAAGCTGCTCGCGCATGAGGCGCGGCAGGTCGCGGATGCGTGATGAGCTCGCCGCCGATGATCTCCGCAACCAACGTATCGGGGATGGCCAGCAGATCCTCGTATGTGGCTCGGCGAGGACCGGATCGGGCCATTCCCAAAGATTGGAATAAGCCCGTCTCGCGGTCAAGGAACGAAGCCCGTTTGTGCAAACGCCTGCGGCAAACGTCTTCCGCGTTCACCTGCGCGCGGGTGAGCGCACGCGAGCCCGACTTTCAGGTGCAACGCGATGTTCGCCGGCGACCGCCGCCGAGCCAGTAGCGCGCTTCGTGCGAGACTTGATAGCACGACGAGGCGAAGTTCGGCGAGTGGCTCGGTGGTCGGCAATCAGGACCTCGGCGGGGATTGCGAGCTGTCGGTTAATCCGCCGGATCATCGGCAAGGTAAGAGCTCGGCGGCCGGAGAGAATCTCGGAGACGCGCGCCCGCGACCCGATGAGTGGTTCGAGGTCGCGCCTTGTCCAACCTAGCTCTTCGCATCGCAGCTTGATCGCATCGAGCGGATTTAGCGCCTGAATCGGAAACAGGCGGCGCTCGTAGGCGTCTACCAAGGTTGCAAGGGCGTCCAGCTCGCGTTCCTCCCGTGAGCCGGGCTTGGCATCCCACAGCTCTTCGATGCGACGAAGCGCTTTCTGGTGGGAAGGTCCATCAGCGATAGGCTCGATCATCTTAACTCACACCTTGTTGGCATCGATGCGGTCGTACTCAGCGTGCGTTCCGAGGAAGCGAACGAAAACGAGAAAGAGGGGAGCGTATTTGACCTGCGCAACCAGGCGACAGGTATTGCCCTTGATGTCAAAGACGACTCGGTTGTCGGCCAAAAAATCGGCCGATCTGAACGTAGCGCGGACCTGGGTAGGACCAGACCAGGCTGCCTTTTCGACGATCGAGAACCAAAGTCGAAGCGGTCCTTCTGCATCAGGGTGTTTGGTCCAGAACTCAACGAGGGTGTTCCTGCTGAAGATCCGCAATTGCCCATAAACTACCATGCTCCCACCATGGGAGCAAGCTCGCCTAGGCGATGCAGGCCGGGAGCGGCGAGCACGCGCATGCTGTTCGACTCGCGCTCGCGCCGGGGCACCGAGCTGCCGCCGTGCGTTTACCGAAAATTATCGCCCGCCGCCATCATCGCGGTGTGGAGCTACCGGCGCCACCGGCGAAGCGCTGCAACTCACGACGCACGCAACACACCGATCATCGCCGTTGACTGGTCGAATCGTCGTAGACGCCTCCTGCGAGACCATGGCAGAGCAGCGCCAAGCGCGAGAGTCGTAGACGATCCGCGTGCAGTACGTCACATAAGATCGAGTGCGGTTTGCGCTTTGCCCGCCGCACCCGCCGTCGCTGTGGGGCTGCCGCCCGCCCCTGCAGCGCCCGAAGCGGCTGGTTGCGATGCGACCTGGGACGTCGTGCCGTTCATCTGCGTGGGCGCTTGACCGACGTACCCGAATGCGACGGAGTGGCCGCCCGCGCCGCCACCACCGCCGCCTGCTGCGCCACCTTGGCCACCGTTGCCTCCAGTGCAACCTGGAGCGGTCCGGTCGCCACCGAAGCCCCCCATCTGCCCAGCCTGCCCATCGGCGCCCTTTCCACCGTTGCCGCCCGCTCCCGCCACAAGCGTGCAAGCGTCGAGCATGACCGTCGATTGGTAGCTCAGCAGAGCGAAGCTCGACCCACCGCTTTGCCCTCCCGGACCCGCGGCGCCGCCGCAGCCGCCACAGCCGCCGCCTCCTCCTCCGCCGCCCAATGCGATTTGGCCGCCGCCCCCGCCGCCGCCTCCTTGACCAGGACCTGCAGCGGTTGCTGTCGTGCCGTCAGCGCGGGTCCAACCATTGGCCGTCAGCGAGCCGGGCTGAGTGGCACCAATGCCACCGGGTTTGGCGGGGGCGTTCGATCCGCGAGCACCGTTCGTACAGTCGAGCACTCCGATCTGCGGATTGCCGCCCACCCCATCGTTGGAGGGGGGATCAGGAGGTGTTATCGCCGGGCCGCCATTTGCACCAGCCGTGGGAGCTCCCGCGTCAGCACCTCCGTCAAGCCCCGCATCCCGCGTACTCCCAGGTCCACCGTCGCCGCCCTTGCCCCCTGTCGAGTTCTGACCATTCGCACACAACGTCGCGCACGTTTGCGTCGCCCCTCCCGTCGCACCCATCGCGTTCTTGCCCGCGATCGTCGCGTCATTCTGCTGAAGCAACGGATCGTAATTCGACGCCGCAACGCCATCCGCGCCCGCTTGCGCCGCAGCAGCTACCAACTTGACGCGCACGAGTCTCACGTTCGCCGACCCCGTCACCCACGCCGCCACGCTGCTTTCGCCGCTCGTCATCGTCGCGGGCGCATCGAACTCCACGTCTTCGACGCGCAGCCCCTTGGTCAGCGCCTTCGCAACCAACGCCGGCCCCGTTGCGGGCTTCACCATCGGCCGATTCGAAGCGGAATACGCCCACCCCCGACAATCGAACCCTCCGAAGAGACGCGATCCATCGAGTGATCCCTCGACCGTCACGGCTTCGGCGTACGTCGCCGCGCACACGTAAACGTTCTTACCTTGCGCCGCTTGCGCGGCGGCGAGCCCCTTCGTGACGGTCTTGTACGGCGACGCCTTCGTCCCCAGCCCCGCCGTGTCGCTCCCTCCTGCTGACACGAACACTCCATAGCGGTCATCCACCAAGCACGGCTCATCCACAGGCGACTTCGTCACATCGCAAGTCGGCCCCGCATCGGCGTCGGCGACAACGCCGCCATCCGCATCTGCCGTCGCATCATCGACAGTCGCGTCACCGCCCGCATCGAACGCCGCGTCGCCGTTTACGTCGCGGCCCGCATCGATGTCGTCTCTCGTGTCAGGCCTTACCGCCGCATCGGGGTCACCATCGACCACCGCGTCCGCGCTGGCATCGCGGCTCGCTTCCGTGCCACCGTCCGCGTCCTTAATCGTTCCTGCCTCGGCGACGTCGGGGATCGGCGCCTCTGCGCCTTCGGCCCCATCACGGACATCCGGCCACGGATAGGCACCGCACGAATCGCTCTCTTCACAAGTTGATGACGCGCAGCCGCTCTGGCCTACTGCCGCGCACGCGAGGGCGAGCAAGGCTGGCAACGGTCCCCACCAATTGCGATTCCTCGTCATCGATCTTCTCCCACGTGGCCCACGCTCAAAAGCTCGACTGCCATTGGATTCCCGCGAATGTGGGAGCCACCGTCGGCAGCACCATGCCCTGCGACCGCGAGCTTCGCGGCCATAGCCAATAGGTCAGCGTGGCTACCCCTGCGACGCCTGCCACGATGAATCCTGCGGTCGCGACATTGCGCTGCGCATCGGACTTGTCGCCCAGCCTTTGCATTTCCTCGCACGAGGTAGCGTAGGGCGTTGCGCTTCCGCATTTGGGCGACGGTCCGGGAATGCTCGCTAAGAGAGCGTCGCGATCGCCCACGTTACCATTCGCGGCAACGCTATAGCCAATGCCGAACCCGAGACCCGCTAGCGTGATAACGCCTCCGATTGCAAGCGGCGCAACCGCGACCCGCGTCGAATGATCATGGGCATCGGGCGATGGCGGCGGGGGGTATGCCTCTTCGCTGGAATCAGGGACCCGCCCTTCCGGCGAGCTCGCCAGCTTTTCTGCGGGGGCCAGGGCGGTCGGGTCCGACAACGCGCCGGATCGCGCAACGCGCCCACTCGATTGCAGAGCAACTGCGATGCGCGTCGTCCGGCCAGCCTCGAGACGTTGCCGCTCGCGGTGATCATCGTAGCCATCGAGGTGCACCGTCACGACGTGCTCGCCGGGATCGACGAGCCAGGGATCGCGTCCGAGCGGCGTTCGACCGATCGTCTCGCCGTCGACACCGACTTCGGCGCCAGGCACATTCGTTTCGACAACCAACATGCCGCAATGCGACTTCGCTTCAGCGAGGGCTTGCTGAACCGCGTCAGCCCGATCGATTTCCGATGGCTTGGTTTTGTTGAGATAGGTCGTGAAGTGTCGTGCCGCTTCCAAGTAGCGCCCCGCCCTCAGCTCGGCGGTGGCTAGATTGCGAAGTGCCGCCGGCGCCGGTTTCAGCGCATAGGACTGTTGAAACGAAATTCGTGCCTCTTCGTACTTGCCGCTCTTCATCGCGGCGACACCTTCCGCGAAGCGCTTGCGGCCCACGTCGGAATCCTGAGCATCCGGAGATCGGGGGCGAGGATCGGCGTGCACCATGCCGATCGTCGTCATGAGCAGAATTCCCACCCGCGCGGCGAAGCGGGTTCGGCAGTTTTGCGGCTTATATCTCATTGAATCAATCAGTAGCCAGGGTTCTCGATGAGGAGGGGGTCTCCGACTTCGTTGCTGGTCGGCTTCATCGGCGCGGTTTGCGGCGTTGAAGGGGCGCGACCGCGCGCGGTGGATCCGGACGTCGGTGAGCGCCGCGACGGCAACCGTTCCGGTGGCTGGACAACGGACGCGCCGGCCTTACTCGGTGACGCGCCCGAGGGAGCCGTCATCGCAGCGGCGGGCAGGTCTTCAACGGAAACCGCCGTTCGCGTGGTCGGCGTCGCAGGCGCGGATGAAGGCCCTGCGGGCACGGGCCGGCGTGCGGTCGCCAGGACAGCGCCCAAGTCGGTCGAGGGCGCTGGTTCGGCTGCGACCTGACCGGAATCGAATCCCCGCTGCGCCCACACGAACCATGCGCACCCCACCGAGGCAACGACGGCGGACGCCACCCAAATCCAAGTACTTTTGACACGCCGCACGGCAGAGCGGCGGCGCGTTACAGGGAGTTCGTCATGCGGAACGGGCCCGCCGTGCATTTGCACGGTCGGAATGGCGTCGCCGAACGCACCAACTTCCAACCGCTGTTCGGCGCCAGCCCCATGCTCGTCGATGACGACGGTGTGCTCGGGAGGCGGCGCGTGCCGCGCGGCCTCTGCCGCTGTCCGACCAATCACCGCCGCGAGATCTCCGGTGTCCATGCTGCGTGTTTGAACCTGCATCGGAGGCACGTAGGCGGCCTCACTGGGCGGCGCCTCCGCGACGCGCGTCCAGTCGTAGTAGAGCGGATCTTCGCCAGCCTTGAGACCCGCCGAAAGTTCGGCCTGCAGTCGATCAAGCGTCGGGCTGTCGGACCGCGTTGCTGGCTTCTTGGAGCGCTCGTCAGTCATGGCGCCTCAATCGTCCCCCATCGTCCGGAAGAATTCGGATGCGGGCGGGCTCGCTGCGGGCTTGGCTTTTGCTCGCGCTGGTTTTGCGTCGTGAGATCCGTCGGCGGGAAGCCGGTCGATCGCCATCGGTGCACGCTTCGGCGGCGAAGGCGGTCGATTGGCCGCTTTCTTCGCGGCAGGCACGGGCTTCGCGGGCGCCGCGGGGGGAACGGGATCGACCTCGGCGGGCGCTGATGGAGGCTCGGCGGGCTTTTCGAAGGTGCTCGGACGCTCCCAACTCGACGCGGGCACTGCCATGGCGGCCGTCGAGATCTCGGCGCCGCTTTTGCTCGTCGATTGATTGGCTCTCGATGCTCCTGACGAGCGCATCCGAACACCAAGAATGGCAGCCACGCCAATCGCCAGACCCAGGCTCGCCACGATCCACCGCGGACGCGCCGTAACACCGGGAATCGACGGCCGCACCATGCCGCGCCCGAAGAAATGCCGTCGAATTCGCGCTAGGCGAGCTGCGCCCCGACGTCCTCCCGTGTCCGCTGTGTTGGTCGACTTCGTATCGCTAATGAGGACCGTGGGTGCCGTCGGGATCGGCGGCGCGGGTTCGTCCAAAAGCTCGGTCGGGACGCGATCGGGAATCGTTCGAAAGGTCGCGATCCCGGGACCTCCGCCACCGAGCCATGCTGTCACCGCCTTCGTGTCCGGGATGGTTTGCTCGGGATCGAGGTTCAATGCGGCCGCCGAGACGACGACCGGAGGCGCACTCCCGTTCGATCGCGCGACGTCTCCTGACTTTTCTGCTTCGTGCCGTCGCGCCGCTTCACGAAGTTCCAACACGAAGGCGCGCGCCGTCCGGTAGCGTTTTTCGCGATCGCGAACCATCGCGGTCGCCACCACCTCGGCCAGGTAGTGAGGAATGGCCGGATTGACGCTGTTGAGCGGTTCGGGCGCGGCAGAGAGCTGTCGATCACGAACCTCCGCGTACGTGAGCTCGGGCTGCGCAAACGGATGGCGTCCGCTCAAGAGCTCGTACGTGATGGTGCCCAACGCAAAAATGTCCGCGCGATGATCGACGTCGGGACGACCTTCGAGCTGCTCGGGCGCCATGTACTGGGGCGTGCCCGGCACTTTGAGCGGGTTCGTCGTTTTTGCGCCGAACGCCTGGTAGCGGGCGGTACCGAAATCCAGGATTTTCACCTCGTCGGCGTACGTGACGAAGATGTTCTCGGGCTTGAGATCGCGGTGGACGATGCGAAATTGGTTCGCGTAGGCAAGCCCGTCGCCGATCTCGCTGACGAGGTACAAAGCCCTGCTGATGGGCATCGGCCGTTCGCGCCGGGCCGCCTCGCGGAGCGATGCCCCATAGAGCCGCTCCATCACGAAATAGACGATGCCGCCCTGCGCCGTTCCCGCATCGATGATCGAAACGATGTTGGGATGCTGGAGATGCATCAGGAGCAGCGCCTCCTTCTTCAGGCGCTCCACTTGGTCTTCACGCACCGCCTGATCCAGCTGCAAACACTTCAGGGCGACCCGACGCCCAACGCCCGTCGTCCCGTCTCTTAGCGAGATCTTGAACGGTTGCACGGCCTCGTAGACGGTTCCGAAACCGCCTTTGCCGAGCGAGCCGACGATTTGGTATTCGTCACAAGAATCGCCGGGACGAAAGGGACCGTCGTGGTTCATAGGCGCCCCCTGGATCGGCGCTCCGGCATACCCCAAGACCGGCAGGGAAGAAAGCTCTCGAGTCGCTGCATGGGTAGGGCGTTGCCGCCGGGCATGTTGGAGGGGCATCCTGTGGCAGCGCGACCCCACCTGCCTCTCGGCACGTGCCTCTCCGAGTTGCGTCTTTCTTCGTGCCTCCCACGGAGTCGGGCCATCGAGCACGACCTGGTGACCGCGCAGATGCTTTGCGCGGCATCGATCAAGGATGGCCTTGAAGATGGCGATGTCCAACCGACATGGCCATCTATCCGGCTAGGCACACGAGCGCAGCCCCGTCCTCACGCTAGCGACACGGTCGTTCCGCACACGGCAAGAAACTGCGCATCATGCGTTGCGACCACAATGCCCATATCCGCAGGCCTCTGTTCCGCTCGCCGCATCAGCGGGCCGCGAGCCTGCGCGTCGAGGTTCTCATCCGGCTCGTCCATGACAATCATTTGTGACTGCGCGCCGAAGACCCGGGCCAACAGCAAGCGTTGACGGGTCCCGACCGAGAGCGTGCTGACCAACGTTTGAAGCGCGATCGGATGCGCGTCGTCCTTTCGACTCCCGACTAGCCTCTCCCAAACCCCCATCTCCTGCAAACCCCGCCGCGCCTCCTCTTCGCTCAGTCCCGGCACGGTCAACCTCATCGCCTCAATCACCGTGGCCTTCTCCGGCACATACGGTCGCTGCGGCAGATACGCGATCCCCCTTCGCCACGCTGGCAAATCAATCTCCCGCAAATCCACACCGCCCACCATGATCCTACCCTCGGTCGGCTCTAGCAATCCCAGCATCAACTTGAGCAGCGTGCTCTTGCCCGAGCCATTGGGCCCTTGGATGCCCAGCACCTCGCCCGGTTTCCACACGAAGGAGACGTTCTTCAGTACCGATATCTCGCCATAGGCGAAGCTCACCCCTTCGAATCGAATTTCGCAAGGAAGCTCGGGCGGCTGCTTTCGTGACGGCGCGGTCTGCCCTTTGGAGCCAGTGCGAGCGTTCGTCCGGGCATCCAACGCCCGCCCCAACGCATTCACCCGCGGCGCAGTCCGCACCAGCTCGAACACTGTGCGCATCAACCCGGCAATGGGCGGAAAGAACACGCCCAGGCGTATCAATTTGCCAAGATCGAAGCTCTGCGTTTGCACAATCAGCACCACCGCAACGATGACGACTGCAGCAAACGGTATCCGTTGAAACACCGCCGCATTGCGCTCGGCGCGTGCTGCACTCTCCGTCCACTCGCCGACTGATTTTCGCAGCCGTTCCAAGTACGCCCCCTCGTGCCCGCTCGCGATGAGCTCCGGCGCGGCGCGGATGCTCGTCAGCGTGTCGCGAGCGACGTCCATGTACTTGCGCCATGCGCCCCGCTGGCGGGAAACGGTCGCGTTGCGCAGAAGTCCGAGGACAAGAGTGGCGACTGCGACGGCAGCTATTGCCGCGAACACCGGTACGCCGGCGGGTTTCACGACGATTAATAAGACCATTGCCGCGACGGGCTCCCCTAAAAGCGGCGGTAGGTGCCGCACGATCACCTGTTCGGCGGCGTTGCGTCCTTCGAAGACGGCGGCGTCCGCCTCTTCACCGGGTAAGAATGCGCCGTCCGCTCCCGACTCGAGTGCGGTTTCGGCGATCACCATCGTGAGCTTTTCGCGCGCTTCTTTGACGACACTCTGGCGCACGACGCCGCGCAATGCCCAGAGCGCGACGACTGCGGCCGACGCGGCCCACGTGATGCTGAAACGTCCGGTGAGGCCGAATGCGCCGGCGGCGAGCACGAGCCGTTCGACGACGAGCAGCAGCGCGGTTACCGCGAGCCCGATTCGGGCACGACCGCTGAGGAGTTGATAGAGCTCTCGAATGCGCCGGACCACGCGCGATGCGTACCATCCGCGGCCAGGCGGCGCCTAGCGGCTTCTCCTGCGGTCGGCGAAAAGGCATCTGTGGGACGAGCTTGAATGTGTTTTTCGACCGGTCCGCGGTGCAGTGAACCGCTCTCGCGGGTCGGGGCCCCGCGCCACATCCGTCGAATACCCACCAGCTGGCGTCGCCGACCCGGCGCGGCGCCTGCGGAAACGGCGGCACGAACGCCCTCGAGTGTCGATCGTGCGGCCCACAGGCGCGACGGTGCTATCCTGTTTGCCTGATGCAGGCGCTTAAAGCTCAAGTCCGCAATGGCCGGCTCGTCCTCGACGAGCCCACCAACTTGCCTGAAGGAGAAGTGGTGTACCTGCAGCCCATCGATGCGGCGGCGGCCAAGGACGACGACTTTGACGACAAGGAGCGAGCGGCTCTGCATCAGGCTTTGGACGAAGGAATTGCTGCGGCGCGTTCCGGCGATCACACCGATGCCGAGGAATTTGCGCAAGAGCTCCTGGCGCGCGAGTGAACGTCCGGATCTCGGGTCCAGCGCGAAAAAAGGCTGACCGACTCGATCGTTGGTGGCGAGAGAATCGCCCTGCTACGCGTGATCTCTTCGCTCAGGAGTTCGCCGAGCTCGGAGGCAGCTCGCCCTCTCTTCTGAAAGGGGCATCATCTATGGAGAGCGCAACG
Organism: Polyangiaceae bacterium; assembly: GCA_035318505.1. GTDB lineage: Bacteria > Myxococcota_A > Polyangia > Polyangiales > Polyangiaceae > DASWDH01. Next base: position 11,545 of record DATHEQ010000381.1, read on the forward strand.
GCGCCGTTGTGCGGAGGATGCTCCTACCCAAGACGGACAACCACGTCTACTACGAGATCGATCGGGAGAAGGGCGTGGTCATGATCTTCATGCTCTGGGGCGGACGAAAAGCTCGCGGTCCCAAGTTGTAAGTCTCGGCGAACTTCTTCCTTTAGCCGCCGATCCGAGATCGGCGGTAGACGTGGCGACGTGCTGCTCGCCAATATCAGCAATCGAGCGTCAATTGTTGGGCGCGCCGCAGACGAGCCACTGCTCCAACTCCTGCTTCTCGTCCGTCGTCAGCGGCTCACCGCAGGCCTGCGGCATTCGGCACGTGTACACCTGCGTCAGCATGTGAATGAATTGGTTGTTTTTTTGAATCTTGGCGAGCGTGTCGAATTGGTTGACCGGTTCGAGACCGCCCGTTCGATGGCAGACGGTGCATTTTCGCGCGATGATGCCGGAAAGTACTGTCGCATAGCTCGGCGCCGCGTCCGGGCAATCGTCATCCGGCGGCAGATCCTGCGGTCGGCAGTTGACCGTCGCGTCGGGATCGACGACGCACGGCGGCGCTTCATCGCCGGCATCGGCGGCGTCGGTAGCCGCCGGCGTCGCGTCTGCACCGGCATCGCCGGAAGTTCCTCCCGATCCACCGCCCGCGGATCCGCCGCTCCCAAAGCCACCGCGATCGAGGCTAGCGTCACTCGTGGGCGTGCCGACGGAGTCACCTGAACAAGCACCAAGCAACGCTAGCGCGGCAACTAGCAAGAGGGATCCGCCGGTGAAACGCTCGTAGAAAGGCACGCATCGAGCCTGCCTGCCGTCCGCATCGGCTGCAAGCGCACGACAGATGGGCAGATGCGGCAAGTTGTCGCACGCCACGCAGCCTGCTCGTCTCAGCGTCCCACGGGAGCTCAGCTGGTTCTCAGCGCACCGGACATTTCGGCTGCTATTGTCGTCGCGCATTCAAATGCGACAAAAAACCGCGCCAGTCCGGACGAGCCCATGGACTAGATTCCACCGAGCTCTTCACTCGCACAGCCAGAAAGAGATGAACAATGCCTATTCCTTCTTCTCGCACTTCACGTTCATTCGCAGCTTCAGCACGTCTCGGTAGCGTCGCATTCGCTCTTGTCGGAGCGCTCGCCCTCGTCGTTCCTGCTTGCGGCGGCGACGACACGAGCCCTGGTGGAACGGCAGGGTCCGGAGGATCCGGCGGCGGAACCGCGGGCAAAGGTGGCGGAAGCGGCTCCGGCGGGACGGCAGGAACGGCGCCGGACGGAGGTAAGGGCGGCGCTAGCGGCTCCGGTGGTGCGAGCGGCTCCGGCGGTGCGGCGGGCAAGGGCGGTGCCGCGGGATCCGGCGGAGCAGCAGGAAAAGGCGGTGCCGCGGGATCCGGCGGAGCAGCAGGAAAAGGCGGCGCAGCGGGTACCGGCGGTACAGCTGGCTCGGCAGGGAGCGCCGGCACGGGCGGCACTGCAGGCTCGGCGGGCAACGCCGGCTCGGCGGGAACCGGCGGCTCCGCGGGCGGGGATGCCGGTCTCGATGTCTCATCGGATGGCAGCATCCCCGACGCGCCCGTCATGTGCGGTGCCGACGCCGGTGGTCCCGTTTACGTCGATGCCGCGCCACCCGACGCGAGCGGCCCGGACCTGCATTGCGTAGCGGACGACGGAGGCAAGGTCATCAACTCCGCGACGACGTGTCCCGGACCCGATGCGGTCGCACCTCCGGACCCCGACGCGGGCCCCGAGGAAACGCCGCCTCCTCACTACGGAACGGAAGCCGACGACGACGACTGCAAGTCGCACGTCTCGTACACGGCGTCGTGCATTCAGCGCAACCAGAACGTCACCTTCACGGTGACGCAGAAGTGGCTCGAGACGAACATGAACTCGACGGGGGGCACACCGAGCGTCGAGGCGACCATCGGCAACCACCCGAGCGCCACGACAGGAACGGTGACCGAGAACAACGGAGCCTATACCATCAGCGGGATTCAGTTCGATCGAGCAGGCGTGTGGACGGTACGTTTCCACTTCTTCGAAACCTGCGAGGATACGGAGGACTCGAAGCACACGCACGTCGCGTTCTACGTTCTGGTTCCGTAATCCCGCCGCCCTTTTCGGGCTCGCCCGGCGGATTCATCCAATCGAATGGCATCCGCAGCGGCGCGACCTCCTTGTCGCGTCGCTGCCATTTCCTGAGCAGCATGCGACATCTTGTCGCAGGACGATCGCTAGGGCGCGCGCCACACTCCCCTCATGCTCAGCTTTCCGCGATGGGCCTTCGCGTTTGCCGCTGTCGTTTGGGGTGCATCTCCGCTGGCGTGCGGGGACGATTCGAGCCCCGGCTCGGGGGGATCAGCTGGCGCGAGCTCCGGAACGAGTACAGGCGGAAGCGGTGGCGCGTCGACGGGCGCGGGTGGCGGCGGAGGATCGGGAAACGTCAGCGGTAGCGCAGGATCGGGAAATGCCGGCCCGAGCGACGCGGCGCCCTTGGATGATGCGGAAGGCGGCTTCGTCTCGTGCACTGGGCCGAACGAACCGGTCGACATTTATCAGCCGAATCTAACGAAGGCCGGCAAGAACGGCGTGCTCTCGTTTCGTGTCGTCGAAAGCGACATCGTTCCCCCCGGGCATGGCATCAACACATGGACGGTCAAAGTCATGCAAGTCGAAGGAGGCGCGTTCACGGGCGATCTCCTGGGGCACGCGATGATGCCGGATCATACGCATCCCGTGACCGTACAACCGGAGCCCGCCTACGATCCGGACAAGGGCGTCTACGTCGTTACGCCGCTGTACTTCTTCTTGAGCGGCTATTGGCGCGTTACGTTGACTGCGTACCAGGGTTCAGCGGACGCGGGCGTGCTGCTCGACATGGTCGATTTCAATTTCTGCATCCCGTGACGACGTTCCGCGACCTCTGAGTTGCGTCGATCGAGGTCAAACTCCGCTTGCGGAATAGAGCCGCCGTCACATCTGGCAATCGATGGTCGCCGATGTTGGAAAGCGCAGCAGCGCACTGAAGCACATCTCCCCGCCGTCGTGACCGGCGGTGATCCAGGAATACGTTTCATTGTCGTAGGTGCACTCCGTTGTGATGGAGTCTCCGGCGTGCAAAGCCACAGGCGCGATGGGAACTTGAGGCTGATCCTCGCCGAGGGCGGGTGCGTCGTAGAGCACCACCGATTCCGCCCCTTGCGTGACCGTCGTCTTGAAATGAACGCCAAGGTTGTGCATGAGTGGAATGAGCCCGAACACGGTCTGGTCCGCGGTGACCGAGCACGTTTGGGTGACCGTGGTTTGCTGCCGCGGCGGCAGGCGAAGGATCGTCGGCCCCGCGAGGACGAAGCTTGCTTCGTTCTTCATGTCACCTTCGAAGCGCACGACCTCGACGCCCGAGGTGCCGTCGAGCCGATCCGGC
>DATHEQ010000382.1:0-134226 GCA_035318505.1 Polyangiaceae bacterium
TCGGGCAAGAAGTGAGCGACATCGCCAGTGCGATACAGGCGTTCGCCGTTGCGCTCGACGAAGCGCTCGCGCGTGAGCTCGGGCCGATTCAAGTAGCCGCGCGCTACGCCTGCGCCGCCGAGATAGAGCTCGCCGGCGACCCCTACCGGCACATGATTCATGTGACGATCGAGAACGTATGCTCTGCGGTTGCTGATAGGACGACCGATGGTGGGCGGTCCCGCAGGATTGCGCGCCATGAGCGCTCCCGTCGAGTAGGTGGTGTCCTCGGTGGGACCATAGAAGTTGTAGACCCGCTTCACCTGACTGCGGGCGTAGGTCTCGCGCACAACCGACTCACGCAGCACCTCGCCGCAGAGTGCAACGGTAACGACCGAGGGGGGAATGCTGTCGAGCTTGGCCAGCTGGTCGATGGCGGACGGCACCGTATTGATGAAGGTGATCTCGTTGGCGGCCGGAATATCCGGAAGCTGGATGGCGTTGTCGGCGACGATGACGGTCCCGCCCACGCAGAGCGGCGCAAACATCTCGAAAATCGACAAGTCGAAGCAAATCGACGTAGAAAAGAGCATTCCCGCGAACTCGGCGGCGTCGAAAGCACGGGTGGCCCAATCGAGCAACGCGACCGTATTGCGATGTTCGATGGCAACGCCCTTCGGTAGACCAGTCGACCCCGAAGTGTAAAGAACGTATGCGAGATCGGAGCTCGCCACGCCGCTTTCGACGTTGTGGTCCGACCAACCGGCAATCTCGTCGGCATCGTCATCGAGCGAGACGATGGACGACACCGTTCCCTCGTGAGCATCGCGAAGCGACGCTTCGGTGACGAACGCGTGCACCCTAGCGTCTTTCAAAATGAATGCGACGCGGTCCTTCGGATAAGTCGGATCCGCTGCCACGTAGGCGCCCCCTGCCTTGAGCACGCCGAGCAAAGCGACGAGGATCTGCTCGGTGCGATGCAAGCACACCCCTACGAGCGCCCCTGGACGCACACCGAGGCGCCGCAAGTGATGCGCGAGCTGGTTGGCGCGCCGATTCAGCTCTTCGTATGTCACTCGGGTCGTCCCAGCGATCGCGGCGACGGCGCGCGGCGTTCGTTCTGCTTGCATTTCGAACAATCGATGGACGCAGGTATCGGTTGGGAGAGGCGTGCTTGTCTGGTTCCAGGCCGCGAGCTGTTCGTATTCCTTCGGGCTGAGGATGCTGGACGCTCCGCACGCGTTACCTGGCGTATAGGCAATTGCGCGCAAGGTCTCGAGGTAATAGCCTCCGAAGGCGACGGCTTGTTCCGAGCTCACCAGGTCGTTGTCGTAATCGAGGTGCAGCGTCAGCTCTCCGGTCGGCGGTCGCTGGAGAAACGTCGCGAGCAGCGCGAAGTTGGAACGCTCGAAGATCTTCTCACTCAAGACTTCCACCTGCTTTGCAGCGAGTAGTGCGTCATAGATGTGGAAGTTGACGTAATTGAACGCTACTTCGAAGAGCGTCGATGCGCCGCTCATCCGCTGGATCTCGGCCAAGGGGACGGCGCGGTGGGGAATGAGGTCGTGCTCGGCGGCGGCCACCTTGTCGATGAGTTGCGTCCACGTGTCATCCGCGAGATCGACGCACAGCGGGATGGTCGTGACGAAGAGCCCGAGGATGCGATCTCCGTCGTGCACGTCGGGCCGGTTGTGGGTCACGACCCCGGTGACCAAATCGTCGGTCCCGCTGAGGCATCGGTGCACCCAGACGTGAGCGGCCAAGAGCACGCTTTTCAGTGAAACGCCGCGCTCGCGCGCCACGTTGGCAGCGGCGGCCGCGACCTCGGGCGGAATGACGAAGCTACGCCGAAGCTGCTCCGGCGCCTCGCGCTCGGCGCCTCGTTTCGTCCAGCGCGGTAGCTCGGCCACGGCAAAGTCGGCGAGCTTCGTCGTCCAGAAGGTGCGCGTCGCCGGCGATGCTACCGCCGCCTGCTCGACGGCAACCGACTCGCGAAAGCTGGAGGTAGGGGTGGTCACGAGCATCGCCGCGGGATTCTCGCGCAGGGCAAGGTAGCTCGTGAACACCTCGCTGATGAGCGAGGCCACGCTCCAGCCGTCGAGGACGGCGTGGTGAAAGCTCACCGAGAACTGGAACACGTCTTCGGCAAACTGCTGAACGAAGCAGCGAACGAGAGGAGGGCTTGCCGCGTCGACTCCGCGGCGTCGCTCCGAAGCGATGAGCTCGTCGACCGCTGCATCCCGCGCCTTTGGGGAAAGGTGCTCGAGGTGCAAGACGGTGAGCGGCGAGGCGATGTTTCGGTGCACGAGCTGGAGGGGCCGACTGAAGCTCCCCACGTCGAACGACGATCGCAACACGGGATGGCGTGCGAATGCTGCAGTCACCGCCTTCTCGAAGAGTCTCGCATCGAATTTCGTGCGCAGCCCAAAGCTGAATACGTCGTGATAGAGCGAAACTTCCGGGCGGAGCTCGTTGTGATACAGCATGCCCTGCTGCAACATCGTCGCCGGGTAGGCGTCCTCGAGGTGGCTCGTTTCGCGGCGTTCGTCGGGGCGCAGCAGAGAAAATGGTTCCAACGCGATGGCGCTTTGCCGCGCGCGCTCGCCACCGGCGTCGATTGCCGCCGCCAAAGCGGCGATCGTCTGATGTCGGTAGATCTCTTGCGTCGAAACGTGAAGCCCCGCATTTTCCAGCGCACCGCGCAGGCGCAGACTCCGAATGGAGTCGCCGCCCATCGAGAAAAAATTGTCGTGTACGCCGACGTCGGCAACATCGAGCGTTCTCATCCAAGCATCGGCCACCGCGGTTTCGGTGGGAGTGCGTGGCGCTTCGCGCAGCGCTTCATCATGTTGCTGCGGTGCGAGCGCGAGCAGCGCGCGCCGATCCGTCTTTCCGTGCGCCGACAACGGTATGGTCTCGACGAAGGAGATGCGGTGCGGGATCATCGCGTCGGGCAGTGAGCGTCGCATCCGCTCCCGCAACTCGCCCATGAGATCGGCCGGCGGAGGTCCGCCGCCCTCGACGACCGCGAACGCCTCCAATACGAGACGGCCGTTCGGTAATGAGCGGGGAAGCACAACCACCTCGCGCACCGAGGCGTGCGTTCGAAGAACGACTTCTATCTCGCCGGGCTCGATGCGGACGCCCTGGATCTTCACCTGGTCGTCCAGGCGGCCCAGGTATTCGATTGCGCCGTCTTCGCGCATCCGTGCGCGATCACCCGTCTTGTAGAGGCGGCCGGGTGCATAAGGGTTCGCGATGAAGCGCTCTGCCGTCAGATCGGGGCGACCGACGTAGCCGTCGGCGAGACCGACGCCGCCGATGTGAAGCTCGCCCGGAATACCCGCGGGCAGCGGAGCTAGCCCGCGGTCGAGCACGAAGAGGTCGACGTTGGCGATCGGCGTTCCGATAGGGACCACACTGCTCGCGTCGTCGCGACGACAATGCCACGACGACACGTCGACGGCCGCCTCCGTCGGGCCATAAAGGTTGTAGAGCTCGGCGTCGAGGGTACGGAAGAGTCGGTCGCGGAGGTCGGCGTGAAGCGCTTCGCCGCTGCAGATGACGCGCTTCAAGCTTTTCGTTTTGCGGGCGTCGGAATCCTGCAAGAAAAGGTCGAGCATCGACGGCACGAAGTGCACCGTCGTGATGCGCTGCTCGCGGATGACGCGCGCGAGGTACGTCGTGTCCTTGTGACCGTCGGGCCGAGCCATCACTAAACGTGCGCCGGTCATGAGCGGCCAGAAAAGCTCCCAGACCGACACATCGAATCCGATAGGCGTCTTTTGCAGCACGGCATCGCTCGCGTCGATCCCCAAAGCTTCTTGCATCCAGAGCAGTCGATTGCGGATCGCGCGATGCGAGACGATGACCCCTTTGGGCTGACCAGTGGAACCGGAGGTGAAGATGATATAAGCGGGGTCGGTCTCCCCCACGCGCACCTCGGGGCAACCGACAGCCGTTTGCGCTCCGTGGGGCAGTATAATCTGAGCACCTGACGTTGCGGCATGATCGGCGCATATCGCTTGAGCGATGACGACGCGGCACTGGGCGGCGGCCATCATGGAAGCGATACGCTCGGGCGGGTGCGAGGGGTCGAGCGGAACGTAGGCCGCTCCGGCCTTGAGGATGGCGAGGAGCGCCACAACCATCTCTATGCTGCGGTACATGCAAATGCCAACGGCACTGCCAGGCTCGACGCCACGGGCGCAAAGCTCGTGCGCGAGATGATTCGCTCGCGCGTCGAGCTCGGCGTAGGTAAGGGTCTCTTCTTCCGCGATGACGGCCACCGCATCTCGCGATCGAGCGACTTGCCGATCGATAAGCTCGTGCAGGCAGGCGCTGGTTTCGAAATCGCGCACGGGTCCGCGACCAAGCGAAATAAGTCGTTCGCGCTCGCGCGAATCGAGGATGGGCAAGCTTGCCACGCGCCGCTCGGGGGCCGATACCGCTGCATCGAGCACTGTTCTGTAGTGGGTCATCATCCGCGCCACCGTCGCGTCCTCGAACAAATCGCTGTTGTATTCGAACGCGTAGGCCAGCCCGCCGTCTCCTTCGACCATGACGAGCTGCAAGTCGAATTTGGCGGCTTTTTGTCGAGGCCGGTAGCCTTCGATCGTCATTCCTCCGAGATCGACGCGCAACCTCGGAGAGCCAATGACGATCGAGACGAGCTTCTGGAACGCGGCGCCGAACGACGATTGCAGGACGAATTGTACCTGGAAGACCGGCGATCGCGCCGGGTCCCGCGCTCCCGCGAGCTTCTGAACCAAGAGAGGGAACGGATAATCTTGGTGTTCGAGGGCGCCTAGCGTGGTCTTGCATACGCGCGCGAGCAGGTCGGCGAAGGTGGGATCGCCGGCAAGGTCGGCGCGCAAGACGACGGCGTTCGCAAGATATCCGACAAGACCCTGCCATTCGGGTCGGCTGCGTCCCGCCATGTGCGTGCCGATGAGGATTTCGTCTTGATCCGAGTAGCGCTGCAGTAAAACGAAGAAGGCGGCGACCAGCACCATGAAAGGCGTGGCATTTCCCGCGCGCGCCAACTCGCGTACACGATCGGTCAGCTCGGCGCCGAGGACCGCCGGCGTCGTGGAGCTTCCGCGGAAGGTGTGAACAGGCCCCCGAGGGCGATCGGTTGGAAGGTCGAGGACCGGTAGCTCACCGGAGAGCTGCGACCGCCAATAATCGAGGAGTCGCTCCCCTTCCGCGCCCTTCATGGCGGTTGACTGCCACTGCACGTAATCCCCATACGAGAAACCTTGTGGAGCGAGCGCGGGGATCGTCCGATGGCAAGCGGCGGGGTATAGCTTCTGCAGCTCGTCCAGAATGACGACGTAGGACGTCATATCGATGACGATGTGGTGCGCCACCATGACGAGCACGTAATCGGTCTCGGTTCGCGAGAACAAATGGACGCGGAAAGGGGGGCCGTTCTCAAGATCGAACGGTTGGAACGCCTCTTCACGAACCCGGGCATCGAGGGTGTCGTCGTCGCATCCCTCCACGTTGCGCCGAAGAAAAGTGACGCGCCTCGCCGGCTCCACCACCTGAAACGGCTCGCCGTCCGGTTCGCGCTCGAAGCGCGTGCGCAGCGGTGCGTGACGATCGACGATGATCTGGAAGGCTCGCTCCAATGCGTCGACGTCGATCGATGAGCGGATGCGGAAGGCCGCCACCTCGTTGTAAACGCCGCCTTCCGGAGCGAAGTGATGCATGAACCACATCGCGCGCTGCCCATATGACAGGGGATATCTCGACTCATGCGTCGCCGTGATGGCCGTCGCTACGTCGCCGGTACGCTCGAGTTGGAGCAGGATCTCTTCGACCAGCGACCTGACCGTCACGTCGCCGAGAAGCTTCGCGATGGGCAATGTGATGCCGAGGCTGGCGCGAAGACCATTGCGAAGCTCCGTGCCCATGAGCGAGTCCATCCCGAGGCGCGTCAACGGCTCGTCGGGGTCGATGCGTTCCGCCGGGATGCGGAGCGCTCGCGACAATTGCCGAACGACGTGGGCGACGAGCAGTTTCGCGCGTGTTTCCGGCGTCGCATCCTCCACCGCCCGCCGTAAGCCCTCGTCACCAGGCTCGATTGCAACGAGGTCCGAGAGTATGGCAAGTGGGCCGGTTCGCTGGAAAAGCGTCAACCAGCGTGAGTCGCCCATGCCGCCGTCGGGTAGCGGCCTCACCGTTTTCGCCTTGGGCCGAGCCGGTGGCATGACCGCGACCTCGGCGACGTCCTCCTGCAAAATTGCTTCCAAGAGCTCGAGTCCGTCCCGTGGCTCGATGGTGCCAATACCGAGGTCCCCGAGACGCTCGGCGAGTCCGTTTTGGCTTCCCATCCCGACACGTGCCCAGGTGCCCCAATGAATGCTGACCGAGCGAAGTCCCGCACACTGGCGCGCATGCGCGAGAGCATCGAGAAAGGCGTTCGCGCTCGCATACGCGGCTTGATACGGAAGTGGGATCAGCGATGCCATCGACGAGAAGAGAACGAAGAAGTCGAGCGGTGTCTGTGCGAGCGCACGATGGAGATTCCACGCGCCAGTCGCTTTCGCGCGCGCGACCTCGCCCAAGCACGCCTCGTCGGTTTCGTCGAGCGGGCGGGCCAGCATCGTCCCCGCGGCGTGCACCACGCCGGCGATGGCGGGCCACCCTTCCTCGGCGTACTGCTTCAGAAAGGCTGTGAGCTGCTCCTCATCTCCCACGTCGAGCGGCGGAAGGTGCACCGTCGCCCCGAGGTGCTCGAGCGCACGTATAGCATCGATGGCGCCCCCGAGCCGCGTATCGCTCGCGATCGAGTTCCAGGCCGAACGCGGAGGAAGGATCGTGCGACCGATGAGAACGAGACGCCGCGCGCCTCGTTCCACCATCCAGCGCGCGACCAGCAAACCGAGGCCGCCGAGCCCCCCCGTGACGAGGTAAGAAGCATCAGTGCGGAGCTTGATCCCCTCGCCGCGTTTTTTTGCCAATCGTCGCACGAGCCGTACTGCATGGCGCTCCCCGCCACGAAAGGCGATCTGATCCTCCGCGTCCGCGTGGCATAGCTCGGCGGCGAGCGACCTTGCGCTTTGCTCCCCCGCCTCGCTGGGATCGAGGTCAATCAATCCGCCCCATCGATCGGGATGCTCGCACGCCACCGCGCGCCCCAGCCCCCAAAGCGGCGCTTGATCGAGCGCTGGCGTCTCGCCGGGCCCCAAGCTCTGCGCTCCGCGCGTGACGATCCACAAACGCGCCGCAACCGCTTTGGAAATCGCGAGCGCGCTGGAGGTGCCTTCGCCGTCGAGCCCCCATAGGTGCACCGCTCCGGACCAGGTGCCGCGGGGAATGGGCTGTCCTCGTCGGACGCAGGTGCATTCGTGGCCCGCCGCCTCGAGCGACGTCACGAGCCGCTCGCCGATTCCGAGCCCGTCGGTCAAGACGAGCCATCGCGTGACTCGCTCGCGCTTTGCGCGAGGTTGGCTGACGCGGCGCCATGTGACGTCGTGCAGCCACTCGCTCGGGTTCGTGCCCCTCCCGCCCAGACGACTCAAACGCAGCCCGTTCACGGCGAGAAGCGTCATGCCGCGGTCATCAGTCACTCGCACGTCGCCCTCGATAGTATCGCCGGTGCCGTCTTCGGCGCGTGCGGTGGCGTGCACCCAGCACGGCGCAGACGTGGGCTGGCGAAGGTCAAGTCGTGCAAGACTCGTGGGCAGGTAAAGGTCGGTTCCCGCCGCGCGTCGCTCCCCGCTCGGCAGCGCGGCGGCGAGTGCGTGAAAGCACGCATCCAGAAAGGCCGGGTGCGCTCCATACTGCGCGACCTCTCCGGCGATTTCGGGCGGCATGCGCATCGACGCGACGGCTTCGCCGCTCGTGCACCAGAGCTTGTCGACCCCCTGAAAGGCGGCGCCGTATTCGAGCCCGCCTGTTTTCATGTCTCGGTAGAGCGCCGACCGAGGAAACTCCGCCGAGCACCGTGCGCGAATGGCCGCGAGCGGCTCGAGCACCGTAAGAGCCGGGCACGGAGTCGCACGGGCGTTGGCCGTCGCATGCAGCATCCACTCGCCATCGTCGTTCGCCGGGCGGCTGTAGAATTGGATCGACCCAATCTCGCCGCGAAGGGTCAAAGCGACGTGGAACGTTCGTCGTGCGTCGTCGCCAATGACGAGTGCGTTCTTGAAGAGAACGTCCTCGACCACCACGTGCTGACCGAAGACTCGCGCCGCGGCAGCTCGCGCCGTCTCGACGTACGCCGAAGCCGGCAACACGACCGAGCCCTGGACGCGGTGGTCGCCGAGATACCGATCCTTTGCGAGGTCGAGCGTCGTCTCCCAAAAATGCCGCTTCGGATCGGCAGGTGACGCGAAATGCGTCGCGAGCAGCGGATGCTTTTGGCCGTCGAGCTTGGTTGCAACGGCTCGCGACGTGGCAATGGGGCGCAAGGCCTCGGCGCCAAATCCGCTCGCCGCGAATGCCTGCACAAACCGCCTGCACACGTTCGCGTCCTCGCCCGCATGAAATGCAATCTTCCAAGATCGCAGATCCAGTTTGGCCCGTTCGGCTGCGGTAGTCTTGCGCACGCACTCGTCGTACACCGCAATGGGAGCGACGCTCACCGCCGCGCCAGCCGAGGCGATGGCCAGGAGCCACTGGCGTGGCGAGGCAAGCGGCGAGATAGCCAAGTACGGTACGCCATCGCGCAGTGCGGGCAGAACTCCGAAGAGTAGCGAGGGATGACTGCCGTGTGGAGAAAGACCAACAACGGGACCGGTGAAAATCGCGTCTCGCTCCATCAGCTGGCCGTGCGTGATGAGTTCATCTGTGAAGAGGGCATCTGTCGACGGAGAGAGTTCTGGCTCCAACCAGGCCGCCTCCAGAGCGTGATCGAGATCCTCGATGGCGATCCACGGGCAGGCCAAATCCTGCAAACCCGTCAGCACCGCCTTGGTCGTGATGCCCGCGCGGACACCGAGCTCGCGCGCTCGGGCAACCATCGGGGGAAGGGTTCGTCGCAACCCAGTCGGCCCCGGAAGAAAGGCCGGTACGCCGACTAGCCCGCTATAGAGGCATGCCAGCAAAGCCACCGCCACGTCCAAGCCAGGTGGCAGCACGAGGGCGATCCGGTCGCCCGGCGAAGCAGCGCGCCGGAGCGCCACGGCCAAAGCGCGTGCGCGACGATCGAGCTCTCCGTGCGTGAGCCAGACCTCTTCCGTTTCCGTCTTGTAGCCGTAGGCACGTTCGTTATGACGAAGTGACGCTCGGTGGCGAGCCATACTGAGCAGCGTCTGGCCGACGTGCTCGACGGGTCGAGAAATTGGCATGGTCATGAGAAACACCGGTTCAAGGCGTGCTTCGCTCGCGCACGCCGGCCATCAACGATTCGAGACATTTCGAAGCGAGCCGCTCCGCCCGCGCCCGCTTCAAGATTCCTTCGACGTAGACGAAGCTCCAGAACAGTTTGCCGTTCGTGGTGCTCGGCATTCCGAGGAAGTATCCAGATACGGAAAGCGCTGCGTAAAACCGCACTTCTTGCACGCCCAGCAGTCCCGCGCGCTGCGGTAAATCGACGCGCCCAAGGTTCGTCAAGGTGACGTTGCCGGGACCGCGTGCTTCAACCAAGCGGAGCACGTCCTTGCTTCGCTCGGGGCGGTGGTAGCCGATGAGCTCGCTGAAGCGGAGGAGCGTAAATGGCTCGCCGCGGGCGACCGCGCGCTCCATTTGTTCATTCACCTCCCGGGCGATGCGCCACAGCGAAATGCCGCTCGTCAGCGTATGAAACGTGAATATCGACGATACGTAGACGCCGAGATCATGACCCAAGGCCGGCTCCAGATGGCGGCGCAGGTCGATGGGGCTGCCGAGGCCGATGGTCGGCGTCACGCTCGGAGTCGATGCCGCGAGATCTTCGGCGACCGCGCGCACCATTGCCGCCGAGAGCGCGCCGTGGACCGTCACTTGCTCTCGTCGGCATCGTTCGATGACGGAGGACATGTCTTCAGGCCCGAGCTCCTTGCCGATGGCTCGGCTCTTGCGCTGATCGAACGGCACGTGCGTATCGATGGCCAGGCGTCGAGGCCGTCGCAACAGGACGAGCAGCTGACGCAGCTGCATCGCCAGAATGAGAATCAGCGCGCGCCATCCACGGTATTTGCGGGGAATCAAAGTCTCGAGCGCGGCCCGCACGGCGCCCTGTCCCTCGTCGTCGACCGAGTCGGTCGCGACGGCGACGAACGCCTTCACCAACGTGGCCGCCGAGATTCCATCAAAGAGTACATGCGACATGGTCAGCAGCACGCACCCCCCGTTCGGGATGTACACCGCTCGGAACAAGGGATCATGGGGCGCGAAGCGCTCGTTCAGCTCGTGATCGACTTCCGTCTCGGCGCTCGACGTTCCGACACGCAGCGGCGTCGGCCCTGTGCCCTCGGTGACGAAGCGCGGGTTTTTTCCTAGCCCATCCGTGACGATTCGCGCTCCGAGGGATGGGTAGAGGGCGCGCAGGTCCTTCAATGCTTTTTCCACCCGCGGCGCGTCGATATCAGCGGTCATCCGCAGCTGCGCCACGACGTTGATGCACGAGTACTGGTCGGCAATCCAATACCAGCGCTCCGATCGACCAAGGGCGCGATCCATTGAGCTCATGCCGTTCGGCTCATCCAGGTGAAGATTCGGTCCATCCAGCGATCGGGGACCAATGTTGCCAAGTAGGCGTTGAGCTTGGCGTCGATACCGACGCGATAGCGAGCGCGCGGCCGTCTGCTTTGCAGGGCGCGGGCGACCGCCTCGGCGACATGTTCGGCGGTGGTGGAGCGCTTGCGCGCCTCGCGATCGTTGTACGTCATTAAATTGATGAAGGGCTTGCCGTAGAGACTCATCGCCTCCGACGGGCACGTCTCGAGCAGTGCCTCGCGTGACCGGCTCATTTTTCCCCAGATGGGCGTCACTACGCTGCCCGGCTCGACGATGCTGACGAAAATGCCTAGCGGCAGGAGCTCGCGACGGAGCGAGTCGGTGAGCGCCTCGAGGGCGAATTTCGTTGCTGAATATGGCCCAAGAAAGGGGGGAGCCACCTCTCCGAGGGCCGAGCCCATGTTGACGATTCGGCCGCCGGCCTGGCGCAGGAGCGGGAGAAACCCTTGAATGACCGCGACCGTTCCGATGACGTTCACTTCGAATTGGCGGCGAAGATCGTGGAGCGGGATGCACTCGAGCGGTGCGGGAATGCAGATCCCAGCATTGTTCACGAGACCTGCCAGCCCGCGGCCCTCGGTGATGTCCTGCAACGTCTTGACGGCGCCGGCGATGGTGGACGGATCGGTCACGTCGACATGGAGGGGCGTGATCCGCGCAGTTGTTTCGGCGCAAAGCGCGACGGCATCACTGTCGTTGCGGACACCGGCGAAAACCTCGAATCCGAGTTTTGCCAAATGGAGCGCGCACGCCTTGCCGATTCCGCTCGATGCTCCCGTGACGACGATGGACTTCATGGTTAGGGCGCCGATTGCCATGCGGTGGTCACACGGGGCGTCCGCTCTGGTCGCGTATGCCAGTAGGCCCACAGCATGAATACAAATTGCAGCGGCACTCGCAGCCACATCAGCGAGACCGGGAGACCTTCCCGGGCGGCGCTCCACGCGGCGATGTAAACGTTGGCAGGAAACATCGCCACGAGGAGCGCGATGAAGCCCCAGGCCGCGAGGCGCCGAGTCCCCGGTACCAAGAGTCCAACCACGAGCACGAACTTGACGACGGCGCTGAGGTAAATGAGAAAAAGAGGCGAGACGAGCGATGGCGGCATCAACCGCAGGTACACGTCGGTGGCGATCAGCTCGTGAATGCCACCGGCAGCGTAGGCTGCCGCCATGAGCCCGAGACTGATGGTGCGCATCATAACGGTGCCTTGGCCCCCGCTTCCATTCCCAACCAGAGCGCACCTGTGATGGCCAGGAAGACCAACCACGAGAAATGCCGGCCTCGCGTCGTGAAGATGACGACGCCGGTCGTTGCGAGGAACAGCGCGAACGCGATCTGCAACGTGAGGAGGTCCGTCGCGTCGAGTGGCCGGTGGGCGAAGATGAAGAAAAGGAGCGACAGGGCGAACCACGGGAGCACCGTGAGGTGCCACGACATGCGAAGGACCCTCCTCATGAAATGGGGGTCCATCTCCGAGAATCGCCCGAGCTTACCGAACAGGCCCGGAATTCCGTCCATCCGAAGAAGCGGCATAACGATGTACTTCTCGCCTAGGATGGAGTGATTGAGCGAAATGCCCGCGAGCAAGACCGCTGCGATCACGAGGTAGGTATTCACGGCTCAAGCCTCCGCTTCCGCATGTTCGAAATCGAGCACGTCGAGCTCCTGAAACGCGGTCCGCACATAAGGCGTCAGGAGCCCGAGGCGTTTCACGTTGGGAACGATCTTCGAGAAGAGAAGCTTCCGGAACATGCTCATGTACTGCGACTGATCGACCGCTGCTTCGCACTCTTTGCGCGGCAAGCCGACCCGTTCCCAGACTTCTTGCCAAAGGAAGCGATCGCGGAGCATGCGCGAGCTTTCGATGACGAAGTCCTCCCGGTCGCGGAGCTCGGCGGCGGGCATCGTTCGGTACGTGTCACTGAGCGACAGCACACCGAAGGCCACGTGGCGTGACTCGTCTTGCATGATCATCTCGGTGATTTGCTTAATGAGCGGCTCATTCGACGTCTGATGAATCACGCCGAATGCGCCCAGCGCGAGCCCCTCGACCATGATCTGCATCCCGAGGAATTTGAAGTCCCAGCGGGAGTCGGTGAGTATGGTGTCGAGCAGCGTTTTCAGATGGACGTTGATGGGGTAGACGATCTCCATCTTTTCTCGCAGGTAGCGGTCGTACACCTCGACGTGTCGGGCCTCGTCGAACACCTGTGCCGCCGCATAGAGCTTGGCGTCGGCGGTCGGCGCCGCCTCTAAAATCTGGGCAGTAGCGAGGAGCGCCCCCTGTTCGCCGTGCAAGAAGTTCGACACCGTGTAGCTGGCCATTTCGCGGCGCAAACGCGGAATGTCCCGCTTCGGGTCGAGACGGTTCCAGATCGGGGTCGAGAAGAGCGGATTGAGCTGGTCGGGCGCGTTTTCCGCTTCGGGATCCACGGGCGTGTTCCAAGCGATCCGCGTCTGTCCGTTCCACATGAGCTCCTTGGACTTCTCGTAGAGAATGCGAAGATCCTCTCGCTCGGAGAAGTAATTCCACGTGTAAGTGAGCGGATGACCCACCCGGAGCTGCTGTGTCCCCCCCGGACCGTCTTCCACCCGCTTGGCGGCCTGAGCGGCGATCGCCGCATAAGCAGTGATTTGCGATGTGCTCATGGCAATGTCCTTCCCCTCAATTTTTGACGGAATACGATGCGGGCCGCTATGGGCCGAGTTCGTGGACGGTAAGCGCTCTATATTGCTTCTTCGACATTGAAGTCAATCGCCCTTCGCGCGTTCATGTCGTCGCCGTCATTGGCCATAACAAGAGATCAATGGTCGACTTCTTGCTCCTTATTTGCGATAAATCTCAAGCTAAAGAGCGGCCAAAGGCGACCGTCAATCCTGTGTAGCCCACGTCGGCGACATGCGTGCGCCGGCGCTTACGCTAAGTGCGATTGACTATGTTTCCTCCAAAGGATGAAGTGGGTTCGCGCGGCATCGCTCCCGCCGCGATGCGGATGCCTTGGAAAACAGCACGATTCGCCGAGAAAGTCAGGCGTGTTCCTTTCTGTGTGGACTGCGCGCTGGTGCGGCGACGCGATGACTAGACCATGTGATTGATCCACGCAAGCAAAGATGTCGCATCAACGAGCAACGAATCAGACGGTCGTCCCGACGAGCAGGGCCGGGGCCCACGGCCTGTGGCCAATCGCCGCAGTTCGTGGCGAGGAAATGATATGGGGATGACGGTTGACACCAAACGGTTTCAATTCCCACGTGCGTGGCTGGTGCGATCATTCAACGCGCTCGAGTTGAATCTATTTCCAATTGCTGCATTGCTCTCGGTTGACGATGATTTCGGAGAGCGCTAGGTTTCGCGCATTCGCGATCGACCGGGATGGCGCGCGATTGCGCGCACATGCTCGGCGTGTGCGCTGAATGACGACGATGCGCGCAAATCGTGCTCTGCCGGTTTTACCTAGCCCAAAACCCAGACCCCATCGAGGTCTTTCAAAATGATATTGAATGACGCATTCGCATTTGGGAATTTGGTCGATCTCGCACGGCACCGCGCGCATCTGAGGGCAGGCGACGCCGCCTACACGTTCGTGACCGAAAGCGGCGAGGAAGAAACCCTTTGCTATGGACGGCTGGACGAAGCCGCCCGAGCGATCGCTCATCAATTGAAAGATGAAGGCCTTACGGGTCAGCGCGCACTTCTGGCGTTTCCACCTGGCTTGCGGTTCGTCGAGGCGCTCTTTGGCTGCTTCTATGGGAACGTCGTCGCTGTGCCTGTGTATCCGCCACGCACGGCGAAGGACTTCGACCGCCTCGCCGCAATCGGGCACGACTGCGAAGCGGCGGCCTTATTGACGACAAGGGCGGGGCAGGATCACCTCCAGCAGAGTCCGATCAGCAAGTTTCGGGTCCTGGCGACGGACGGCGGCTCTCCGGCTCACGTCGATTGGACCCCGCCGGTGTTGGACCGCGGCAACACCGCCTTACTGCAGTACACCTCCGGATCGACAGGCACGCCAAAGGGTGTCGTCGTGAGCCACGGCAATCTTCTTCACAATCTCGAGATGATCCACCGAAGGTTCGATCATGACAGTACATCTCGCGGCGTCATCTGGTTGCCGCAATATCACGACATGGGGCTCGTGGGGGGCGTGCTCGAGCCAATGTACAGCGGGTTTCGCGTGTGGCTCATGTCGCCGCTTTACTTTTTACAGAAGCCGGTACGGTGGCTCGAGGCGATCACGCGCTATGGGGGCACCACCAGCGGAGGGCCGAGCTTTGCGTACGACCTCTGCGTCCGCAAAATCACGCCCGAGCAGCGTGAGAGGCTCGATCTGCGTACCTGGAGCGTGGCCTTCAACGGGGCAGAACCCGTGCGCGCGGACGTGCTCGAGCGCTTTGCGTCGACCTTTGCACCGCACGGGTTTCGTCGAGAAGCGTTCCATCCGTGTTACGGCATGGCCGAGGCGACTCTCATGGTCACCGGGGGCAGGCGCCTTTCCGGTGCGAGCTATCAGGTCGCAGAAAGGGGAGCGCTCGAGCAAGGATTGCTCGCGCCGGCGGAGCCCGGCGCGGCACGTACCACCTTGGTCAGCTGCGGGCAGCCGTCACTGGGGCAGCGGGTCGTCATTGTCGATCCCGAGACGCGTTATTCCATGGCGGATGGGCGCGTCGGGGAAATATGGGTAGCGGGCGAAAGCGTGTGCTCGGGGTATTGGAACGCAACGCCGGAAGTAAGCGACGCGTTCGACGCACGCCTCGCCGGCACGGGCGAGGGCCCGTTTTTCCGCACGGGAGACTTGGGGCTCATCAAAGACGGTGATCTTTTCGTTACAGGGCGAATCAAAGAGCTCATCATTCTTCACGGGAAGAACCACTATCCACACGACATCGAGCGCTCCGTGGAACGGAGTAACCTGTCGCTGCGTCCGGGGTCGGGCGTCGCGTTCAGCATCGACGTCGACGACGAAGAGCGTTTGGTCGTCGTACACGAGGTCGATCGCGCGCATCTCCGCGCGTTGAACGTCGATGGTGTGCTTGCCGACATGCGGCAGGCGGTCAGTTTGCATCACGGTATCAACGCTCACGCCGTCGTGCTCATCAGGCCAGCCGCTCTGCCCAAAACGTCGAGCGGCAAACCGCAGCGACGCGCGGCGCGAACGCAGTTCATGGCCGGTACTCTCGACATCGTGGGGACAGGATGAACACCAACGATCGCCTAAAGCTCACCGTGTCGAGCGATCGGCTCGCCGCTCTCCAATGGTGGCGTGTCATGGCGTTCAATTTGATTCCTCTCCTCGGTTGCGTCGTGGCCGGCCTCCTGGCCCTTCAATACGGCGTGTCCTCCGTCGACATCGGGCTTTTCGCGGCCTTTTACGTGCTCTGCTGCTTCGGTGTCGAGTTGGGCTTCCATCGCCACTTTGCCCATAACGCGTTCGGCACCACGGCGGCGATGCGGATCGCCATGGCGGTGCTTGGGTCGATGGCGGCGCAGGGTCCGGTCACCTATTGGGTGAGCAATCATCGCCGCCACCACAAATACACCGACGAGCCACGAGATCCGCACTCGCCATATGTTCATGGAGAGAGGCAATTGGGGCTCGTGCCAGGGCTATGGCATGCGCACGTCGGCTGGCTTTTCGAAAGGGAGATCACTGACACGACCGTGTTTGCCAAAGACCTCCTGCCCGATCGCGCGATTGCATGGGTGAATCGGTATTACCTGGCGTGGGTCGTTCTGGGGTGCGCACTGCCCGCCGTCATAGGCGGCCTGGCTGCGTGGTCTTGGCGCGGCGCTCTGACGGGGTTTTTGTGGGGTGGTTTGGTCCGCACCGCGTGCGCGCAGCACGCTACCTTCGCCGTAAACTCGATTTGTCATCGGTTCGGTGGCCAACCCTTCGACATCGGTGGGCAGAGCCGGAACAACTTCGTGATCGCCTTGTTAACGTTCGGCGGCGGGTGGCATCACAATCACCACGCGTTTCCCTCGTCGGCGGTCAACAATCACGAGTGGTGGCAGATCGACGCAGGCGCTTGGCTCGTTGGGGCCTTGAGGGCGTTCGGGCTCGCTTGGGATGTAAAAACGCCGAGCCGCGAAATGATTCGCATCAAGAAAATAGGAAAGAGTGGGAAGAGGTCTGCGTGGTTGAAGGAGAGGAACAATGGATAGCGAGAATATCAAGTTGGAGCATGCGCCCATGTCGCGGGGAAACGTAACAGGTGCCGAGAAAATCGAGGACTGGCTCGTCGACTACGTGGCTCGCCTTCTCGAGATGGATCCCGAAACCATCGATACACGCACCCCGCTGCACCGGTACGGCATCGATTCGGTTGCCGCCGTGTCGATGACCGGAGACTTGAGCGCTTGGCTCGGTCGAGCCGTCGATCCGACATTACCTTACGATTATCCGACGATCGAAGGGCTCGCCCGCCATTTGGCTTGAGGAACGAAAACCATGCAGGCCACTCTACGAAGCAATCCCGGCGCTTCCGCCAACGCTATCGAACATCACTACGACGCCCATCCCGAATTCTGGCGGGTGTGGCTCGGAGCGACGATGGTCTATTCATGCGCGCTCTTCGAGGACGGCGATACGCTCGACAGGGGTCAAGAGCGCAAGCTCGACTACCACATCGCTCAGGCGCGTGCGGCCGGCGCGGCCCGGGTGCTCGACGTCGGTTGCGGTTGGGGCGCCATCTTGAAGCGCCTCGTTACGGAACACCACGCCAAACAGGTCGTCGGCATCACGCTGAGCGGCGCCCAAGCGGAATACGTGCGCTCGCTCGGATTAAAAGGCGCGGAGGTGCGCGTCGAGAGCTGGTCCGAGCACGCGCCCTCCGCACCCTACGATGCGATCATCTCGCTTGGCGCTTTCGAACATTTCGCCAAGCCGGGGCGTACGCGGGCCGAGAAAGTGGCTGGATACCGGTCGTTCTTCGAAGCGTGTCATTCGTGGCTCGTGTCCGACGGACGGCTCGCTCTTCAGACCATCGCCTACGGCAACATGCGTCCCGAGCATCAGAGTCGATTCCTGATGACGGACGTCTACCCCGAGTCGGAGCTTCCCACCATCTCCGAGATCGCCGACGCCTGTAATGGCCTCTTCGAGGTCGTCTCTCTGCGCAACGATCGCGCCGACTACACGCGCACCTGTCGCGAATGGCTGGCGCTCCTCGAGGAGAACCGCAAACGCGCCGTCGATGTCGTGGGCGAGGCAGTGGTCGCTCGTTACGAAAAGTATCTCAAACTCTGCGTCGTGGGATTCCATCTCGGCAACACGTACCTTCTCCGCTGGGCGTTTCGCCGTATCGACCGCTCACGCGTTTGAGGCCACAGGGTGGAGCCTATCGCCATCATCGGGTTGGGGTGCCGATTTGCCGGCTCCATCGACGATCCCCAGAGCTTCTGGCGCCTCATTCGGGAGGGTGGCGACGCGAGCGGGAGTGTACCTGCCGATCGCTGGGATGCGGACGCCTTTCACGCTGATGCGCCCGTCATCCCGGGCAAGATAGCCTCGAAAAGGGGCCATTTTCTGGACGGCATCGATCGATTCGATGCTGCTTTCTTCGGCATTGCTCGACCGGAAGCCGCGCGCATGGACCCCCAGCAGCGCCTGCTTCTCGAAGTGGCGTGGGAGGCGCTCGAATCGGCGGGCCTTCCCCAAGAGAAGATGTCTGGTACGAGCACCGGCGTTTTCGTGGGAATCAGCAACAGCGACTACGATCGCATGCTGTGCGCTCATCTCCCCTCGCTCGACGCTTACAGCGGTGTCGGAACGAACTACAGCGTTGCGCCCAGCCGTTTATCCTACTTCTTCAACCTGCGGGGGCCGAGTATCGCCGTCGATACGGGCTGCTCGAGCGCCCTCGTCGCCATGCACCTCGCTTGCCAGGCGCTGCGTAGCGGCGAGTGCGACTTCGCTCTTTGCGGCGGGGTCAACGTCATTCTTGCACCCGAGAAATCCGTCACGCTCTCGCAAGCCGGGCTGCTCGCGCCAGACGGCCGGTGCAAGACGTTCGCGGAATGCGCCGATGGCTACGGGCGCGGAGAGGGGTGCGGCATCGTCGTTTTGAAACGTCTTGTCGATGCCGAGCGCGACGGCGACACGGTGCTCGCCTCGATACGAGGATCCGCCGTCAATCATGACGGATTGAGCAATGGGCTCACCTCACCGAGCAGTCTCTCTCAGCAAACAGTGATTCGGCAGGCCCTAAAAAACGCGTCGATCGCTCCGTCGCGCGTGGGCTACGTCGAAACGCACGGCACCGGTACGGTCATCGGCGATGCGATCGAGGTCAAGGCACTACATGCCGTACTCGTCCCAGGCCGGACGGCGGAGCAGAAATGCGCACTGGGCGCGATCAAGGCGAACATCGGTCACACCGAACCGGCGTCCGGCATTGCTGCCGTCATCAAGGTGATCCTTTCTCTGCGCGCGCGCACGCTCGTGCCTCACCCTCACCGTTTGCCACTGAACCCTCATTTGCCATTGCAAGGCGAGCCGCTTTATCTCCCAGAGCGACTCATGCCATGGGTGTGCCCCGAGGGGACGCGCATTGCCGGCGTCAGCGCCTTCAGCTTTTGCGGCACCAATTGCCATGTCGTGATGGAGGAAGCGCCGCAACGAGCAGCCGCGCCGGCGTCGTACACGAAGCATCTCCTCACCCTTCGTGCGAAAAGCCAGAACGCGCTCCGCGCACTCGCATCTCGGTACGCGCTAGCGGTGGCGAATTGCGACGATCTGGCGGTGCTTTGTTATTCAGCGAACACCGCGCAATCGGAGCACGATTATCGCCTGGCGCTGGTAGGCACCCGCGAGACGTTGCGGTCGCAACTCGAAATTTTCGCCGCCGAGGCGACCATCGAAGGCGGATGGACGGGGGTCATGCGTGCGCGACGCGCGCGCCGTATCGCGTTCGCCATCCAGGGGGGGAAAGCGGAAGACCTCGACGCTCCCGCCTTTTTGAGCGCGCGGCAGCGCGCTCGAGATGCCGGGGCTACCGAAACGTTCGCGGGCGCCTACGGCGTGGCGTCGCTGTTCGCATCATGGGGCATCGTAGGCGCAGGCGAAGACCCGATCAGCTGCTGCGTGAACGGTCATTGCTCGCTCGAGGAGGCGATCCACCGGCCGATGCCCGAGCCCGCGCGAGGCAGTCTCGTGGTCACTTTGGGCGCTGCATCGTGGGATCGTTTGCTCGGTCAGGTGGCTGAGATCTTCGTGCGCGGTGGCCGGGTTGATTTCCGCGCCTTACGCCCTGCGCCCCGCCAATTTCTACCCACCTATCCGTTCGAGCGCCAGCGCCACTGGATCGGCACCTCGGACGAGGAAAAGCGCCCGGCGACGACCACCTCTGCGGCCGCTGCCGAAGGGCTTCGCGCACGGATCGAGAGCGCTCTTCCGCATGAACGCGAAGACGTTTTGGCGACATTCTTGCGGTCAGAAATTGCCGCGGCGATCGGTTCGACCGAAGAGCTCTACGTTCGCCAGACGCTCTTCGATCTCGGGGTGACGTCACGCATGGCGATCGCGTTGAAAAATCGCATCGAGACGGCATTGCACCTTTCGCTGCACACCACGATCATTTTCGACTATCCGACCATCGAGGCGTTGTCGCGCTACCTCGTCGCGGAGCTCGGCGGCGCGCCGCCAGCTGCGCCGATGCCGATGCCAACGTCGGCATCGACATCGGCATCGGCGCTCGACGCCCTTTCCGAGGCGGAGTTGGCGGCGCTCCTGGCCGACAAGATCGAGAAGCTGAGAAAGAGTGAAGTTGCATGAGTGAGGGCCCGCATCGAACGCTACTCAAGGAAGCATTCATTCAGATCGAGAAGCTTCAGGACGAGGTGGCGCGACTCAAGCGGACCGAGCCTATCGCCATCATCGGAATGGGCTGCCGTTTTCCCAGCGACGCAAACGGTCCTGACGCGTTCTGGGAGCTCATTGCGCAGGGACGAGACGCGGTGGGCGACATCCCTGCCGATCGCTGGAGCGTCGATGAGTATTACGCCGACGATGTGCGGGCGCCGGGGAAAATGAACTCGCGCAGCGGAGCGTTCGTGCGCGACGTGGACAAGTTCGATCCGTTGTTTTTTGGCATTTCACCGCGCGAAGCGCGATCGATGGACCCGCAGCAGCGCCTTCTTCTCGAGGTAAGCTGGGAGGCGCTCGAGGACGCGGGCCTCGCGCCGGAAGTCGTTTATGGCAGTGCCATGGGTGTGTTCGTGGGCATCAGCAGCTGCGATTACGTCATCACTCGGACGCGGGCGCTTGGGCTCGACGACATCGATGCCTACGCTGGAAGCGGAGGATCTCACGCCGTCGCGTCCGGTCGGCTTTCGTATTTTCTCGGCGCGACCGGGCCCTCCCTCGCGCTCGACACGGCATGTTCCTCGTCGCTCGTGGCGCTGCATACGGCGGTCGAGGCACTGAGGCGACGCGAGTGCGATGCGGCGCTCGTTGGCGCGGTCAACCTCCTTCTCGAACCTGACGCCAGTATCGCGTTTTCCAAGGCACAAATGCTTTCTCCCGAAGGGAGATGCAAGACCTTCGACGCGTCCGCGAACGGTTACGTGCGCGGGGAGGGATGCGGCGCCGTGATTTTGAAGCGCTTGTGCGATGCGCGTGCCAACGGTGATCGCATTCGCGCAGTGGTTCGGGGGAGCGCGCTCAACCAGGACGGGGCAAGTGGCGGGCTCACCGTCCCCAATGGGCCGGCGCAGCAAGCGGTGCTCGAGGCGGCGCTCGCCGATGCCGGCGTCGCTCCGGGAGACGTCCACTATGTCGAAGCGCACGGTACCGGGACGCAGCTAGGCGATCCCATCGAAGTGCGCGCCATCGCCGCTGCCTACGGCGGTGCAAAGCGTGAAAGGCCTCTCTGCATCGGGTCGGTAAAAACGAACATCGGACATCTCGAAGCTGCTGCCGGCATCGCTGGCCTGATCAAAGTCGTCCTCATGCTCGAGCGAGAGACGATCGCCCCCCATCTTCACTTCCTGCATCCGAGTCCGCATATCCCCTGGAGCGACGCGCCGCTCGAGGTGCCCACCCGGCCCGTTCCCTGGCCGCGCGGGACGGCGCCGCGTCTCGCCGGCCTCAGCTCCTTCGGCTTCAGTGGAACCAATGCTCACGTGGTGATCGAGGAAGCTCCGCCGGAACCCATTGCCGAACCGTCCCTGCGTAGCTCGCACATTCTCACCCTTTCGGCGCGCACCGAAGAGGGACTCGACGAGCTGACTTCGCGTTACGTGCAACACCTTCAAAGCACGCAAGAAGTCGCCGACGTTTGTTTCAGCGCGAACGTGGGGCGTGGGCGGTTCAAACATCGGCGCGTTGCGGTAGGCGCAAACACGGCGGAGCTTGCTCGCGATCTTGCCCAGCGGTCGCGGCGTGCGGCGCCGGCCCGCGCCCCCGACATCGCATTCCTCTTCTCCGGTCAGGGCTCGCAATACGCGGGCATGGGCGAAACCCTGTACCGAACGCAGGGTTCGTTCCGTTGCATGATCGATCGCTGCGCGGGCGTGCTGGCCCACCTCGGCCTCCCCCTGACTTCGCTCCTCTGGGGCGACGCTGCGGGGCAATTGGGGGAGACGCAATACACCCAGCCGGTTCTCTTTGCGCTCGAGGTGTCATTGGCCACGATGCTCGTCGATTGGGGGCTACGACCGGCTTATTTGGTTGGCCATAGCTTGGGTGAATATTCGGCGGCCTGCGTGGCCGGTGTGTTCAGCGTCGAAGATGGGCTTCGCCTTACCGCGGCGCGTGGTCGTCTCATGCTCGAGCGGACCGAGCGCGGGTCGATGGCCGCCCTCCTCGCGCCGGCGATAGAGGTGCGTGATGCGATCGCGCCCTACGACCGCGTATCCATCGCCGCCGAAAACGGCCCGAACAACGTGGTCATCTCGGGGGACAAGGTTCAGGTTCGTATGGTCGCCGCGCGCATGATGGAGCGCGGTTTCGAATCGCGCGACCTCGAAGTGTCACATGCGTTTCACTCGCCACTGATGGATCCCATGTTGTCCGCATTCGGAGAAGTTGCGGCCAAGGTGGCGTACCGGGAACCCAAGATGCGCGTCGTTTCGAACGTGAGCGGCGAAGTTGCGGCCCGCGAGCTGTGCGATGCGGCTTATTGGGTGCATCACGTGCGCGCGACGGTAAAATATGGGGCCGCGGTGGAGCGGGTCGCGGCGAGCGCGACGCGCCATTTCATCGAGGTGGGTCCAGGAGCCGGCCTTCTCTCTGCGGGGCGCCGCGTCGTGGACGATGGGAGATGGTTCCCCACCATGCGCCGCGGCGAAGAACAGTGGCCTCTTCTCTTGGAAACTCTGGGCGAGCTTCATCTCGATGGCGTGAATATCGATTGGTCGGCATTCGATGCCGACCGACGCCGGCGCAAAGTGCCGCTGCCCACCTACCCATTTCTCCGCGAGCGCTACTGGTTGGTCGCGGAGGAGAGCTCCGCGCCGCGTCCTGACATTCGTAAAGAGCGCGATCCCGTCGCCGATCTCGTACTGGAGCGCGTATCGTTGCTGGGCAGCATTCCCGTCGCTCTTCTCGATCTTGGGCAGCGGCTCGTCGACCTCGATTTCGATGAGGCAATGACGCTGGAGCTGTCAGAAGCACTCGGTGTGCCGCACGACCTGGTCACTTCGGCATCCCTCGCCGATATCGTCGCGTTCGTCGCCTCGCGACGCGAGGAGCCAAAAGTTGAACTCGTGTTCGAGCGGGCGCGCGGTACGATTGCGGCGTGGGAAACGAAGCCGTCGACGGCCGCTCATCGGTGCGTAGCGCGCATGCAACATCTAGACAACGACACGTTCGTCGCCGAAATTACCGCAATTCGCGCCAGCGAACCGCTGTTTCATCTGCTCGAAGCGGCGTGCCATGTCGTCGGCATCCGCCCTCCCGTCGTCTTCAGCGAAGTACACGCCAGCGGGATCGACCAGGTGAGCTCGGAAAGGCCGACTTTTCTCGTGGGAACGCTGCGCGACAAGGTTTACGTGGATGGCGCGCTGTCTCGCGCGCGGGCCGCGATGTCGGTGGTTCAGTCAGGCTCGCCCGTCGGCGAGATGATGGTCTCGGTAATCAAGGACGATCAGGCGTTTGCCCAGCTGCCCACCCGCGTGTAAGCAAGACCGGCGCAGGTGGCCCGCGCGACCAGGATCTCGTCGCCCGACGATTCGCCGCAGACGGACACGCTGACAAAGGTAATGGACCGGCCGCGCCGGATGACGTTGGCGTTGGCGATGAGCGCTTCGTCCGGCCGCGACCGGCGGAGAAAACTGGCATTGAAATCGGTCGATACGCCGGCCATGCCGCCTGCGACGACGCGCGGATCGCTCAGGAACGCGCATCCCGAGGCGTGATCGGCGAACCCCATCACCGCGCCGCCGTGAAAGATGTCTCCCTGCCGCAGCACGCGCTTGTTGTGCGGCATGCGCATCGATATCTTGTCGATGGCGAAGCTCACGATGCGCACGCCGAGCGTCTCCCCGAAATAGCCCTCTCCTTCGAGCTGCGCCTGAATGTGAGCGAAGTAGCGGGTCAGCGCAGCAGAGTCTCCCCCGGCCGCGGCTTCCGCGATGGCCGTCAACGATTCTTCAACCATGGTCTGCTCATTATAAGAAATAATGGGATGCTGCAAGATGGTAAACTTGACATCCGCGCGCCACGATACGAGAGCGGACACCCATGATGACCGGAGGGCGTGGCGGAGCGGTAATCACCGCAGTGGGGCATTTCTTCCCATCCAAAGTAGTACCCAATAGTTACTTCGCCTCGTATCTCGATACCAACGACGAGTGGATCGTTACTCGGACCGGCGTTCGTGAGCGCCGGTTCTACGAAGAAGGCCCTACGTCCGATATGGCCGAGGCCGCCGCACGGTCCGCGCTCGCGCAGCGCGGAATGTCACCCGCCGAGGTGGACACGATCATCGTCGCGACGACCACGCCGGACACGATCTTTCCCTGCACGGCCTGCATCGTGCAGCACAAGCTGGGCGCCGTGCGAGCCTGGGGCTTCGACTTGCTCGCCGCATGCTCGGGATTCGTCTATGCGCTGACTACCGCCGCCAAGCTGGTGAGCGGAGGCGCATCCCGCAATGTGCTCGTAATCGGAGCGGACAAAATGTCGTCCATTCTCGATATGAATGATCGTGCGACGTGCATCCTGTTCGGGGATGCCGCCGGAGCGTTTCTCGTCGAAGGAACGGACGACCCGAGCATGGGCATATTGGGACATGCGAACATTTGCGATGGCGCGGGCGGCCCGGCTTTGATCATGCCTGCCGGTGGCAGTGCGATGCCCACGTCGGCTGCCACGGTCGCCGAGCGTCTTCACTACGTTCACCAAGATGGTCCGATTGTTTTCAAGGCCGCGGTGAAGGCCATGGCCGAAGCTTGCCAAGCGCTCCTCCAACAGCACGGCTTGACGGTAGACGACGTGGCCTACGTCGTGCCTCACCAAGCGAACATCCGCATCATCCAGTCGAGCATGGCGCGCATCCCCTTTCCCATGGAACGGGTAATGATCAACCTCGACCGCTATGGCAATACTACCGCCGCCACCATTCCCACCTGCATTGCCGAGGCGCAGCGGAAGGGGCAGCTGAAGCGCGGAGACAATCTCGTGCTCCTATCTTTCGGCGCTGGATTTACCTGCGGCGCCCTGCTCGTCCGATGGGGAAGCTGAGTCTCTTGCGAACGGCGTCGTTGCTGTCGTGACAAAGGATCCTCGTTGTGGCAATGGGCATTGCAATGAGGCGCCACCGGCCGATATTCGCGAATCCAATCATCCACGAAAGTGCATGCATTTATTCGGTCGATGACTACATCGACATGTCGCGCTTGCCCGAAAATCTCACAAGCGCCGTACGCAAGCGCCAGGTCGAGTTTCTGGCGGGTCGCGATGCGGCACGTCGAGCCCTGCTGGAACTGCGGCCCGAGCACACCGGGTCTATCGGCATTGGTCCTCTGCGCGAACCGGTGTGGCCGACGGGGGTCGTAGGTTCGATAACGCACACCGAAGGTTATGCGGCGGCGGCCGTCGCGAGCGCGAAAGACTGCATCGCAATCGGTATTGACATTGAGCGCGTGATGTCGCGCGAAGTCGCCGCGGGACTGGCCGCGGGGATCTGCTGCCCGGGCGAGCTCGGGAAATTCGGCTCGTCGTGCTCTTCGGTAACGATTGCATTTTCGGCCAAAGAGAGCCTCTACAAATGTCTCTCCCCGTCTGTGCGTAAGGTTTTCGATTTCCACCACGCCCAGATTGAGGAGATGGATTTCGAAACAGGCGGCTTTGAGATCCATCTGACGCGCGATTTGAATTCAGTTTACCGCTCCGGCTGGCGAACAGCGGGCCGATTCTTTTTCGATGGCGAGCTCGTCCACACGGGGGTTGCGCTCGTGGCGAACGGCATTGGCGATACACTCGCCTCGTAGTCGCATCGACGCAATTCCCTGCGTGCGGTTCATTTGCATGATTGCACCCAGCACGAGAATGCAAACTCCTTCGATCCGAAAGAAAAGAACGCCGGTGTGACTAGGGCATCTACGTCGTCAGGGTGCCGGGAGCGCGGATGCAACGACGGAAAGCGAGGCGAACCGTGCCGCTAAGATCCGCAGGAGCGCCTCGCGCGCATCGTTGATGAAAAAATGCGCACCGGGTAGGACGTGGATCTCAAAACCGGCGGAGGAATGCTGCCGCCAAGCTTCGACCCGTCCGGGCGTCGCTTCTGCATCCTGCGAACCCGCAAAGGTGACGAAGGGCACGGGCAAAGGAGCGGCATCGCGATACTCATAGGATTCGACGAGCTCGATGTCGGCGCGCAGGAGAGGTGTGAACAGCTTTCGCAACTCCGGGTCGTTGCGCACAGGCTCGGGAACGCCACCGTAGCGGCGATGCAGATCATTCAAAAACTCGACGTCCGCCAAGCTCGAGCTGCGCGCCCTGCGCCCGCCGAGGTGGGGCGCGCTGCGGGCGGCAAGAAAAAGGCATTCCGGCAAATTCATGCCCGTCGCGCGGAACCGCCGACAAAGTTCGAATGCGATGATCGCACCCATGCTGTATCCAAAGAGGGAATACGGGCGCTCGACCCGCCTTCGAAACTGAGGGACCAACGTGTCGAGTAGCAGCGGCCAGTCACGGACCAGCGGATCTCCGAGCCTGTTCTCGCGACCGGGCAAAACAACGGCGTTTACCTCTATGTCGCTCGGCAAAAGAGGCGGCCACGTTCGATACGCCGCTGAGCCGCCGCCAGCGAAGGGAAAGCAATACAGACTACACCGAGGTTGATGCACGTCCTCCATGCGAACGAGCCAATCTCGGCTCTGTTCCTTTGCAGAATCTTGTGGCATAGCGCGTCCAACTCAAGCAAACCCTCTACCCGGCGTCGGAGCATCTCTTTTCCGAATGGCGAAGAGTTCGTAGCCGGCCTTTCGTGTCCCTCAAGATGATGAGCGAAAGCTGCTCACCGCGGGGGGGGGAGGTTGTGTCCGAGCGTCAGGCAGACGAGTGGCGAATCGTTGCTCGACGCGGTCGCAGACGTCTCGCAAGCGGCTCGCGACGTCGAGAAGGTCGCGACAACTCTCGGGCGATGGCTCGGCTGCCGCATCCAACAACTCAGCGCAGGCTTCGGCGCTGTGCCGCAACATGCGTGCCGTGCGGTAGAATATGGAACGTGGCTTTCGTCCGCCGCGTCGTCGCTCCGCAAAACGATCTTTTTCGGGCAGCGCGGCAATCTGCTGACGGAGTTGTCGTACGGGCCACCGTTCTGATTCGGCTGCCTTGAGAAGGCGCTCTTGCTCGTGCATGGGCAATGGCAGCACGAGGCGACAATGGCTCGTGCAGATGTGCTTCCACTCCTTCGCACCCAGGCGCTCGCAAAGCTCGTAGATGGCTACGCAGCGGTAAAGAGAGTCTGCGCTCATCGGTATGTTGGGATGTTCAGCCAGCCGCCGAAACGAATTGTGTTTCTTCCCGCGATGCCGCCAGGTACCAATATCTCCGCCGTAGAGCCCCTTGATGATGAGAGAACCCACCGAGAGTGCAAAATCGAAAGTCGCCGCTCTTCCCAAGGCGTTGAGCTCTTGCACAACGCGCTCGATACCGGGATCGCTATGGGACGACATCAACTCGATTTGCGACGGCATGATCGAAGCGTTCTCGGGCGAGGGTCGGTCGAAAAGTAGTTCGCTCGGCCCCACCGCGCTGGGCAGGTGTTCGTGATCCCGTCGCGACATCGGACCTTGTTTAATCAGCAGAAATCAGCAGGTCAAGCGCGTTTACTTAACAAGTAAAGGCCGAAAAGTCTGGAGTGCCGTCGTGTCTGGTCAGGATTAGTCATTCGTCTCGGCACGGTCGTGCCGAGGGGAGACCGAGCGATCCCTTGAGTGATGGCCGTTGTCGACATGGATGATGGTTCCGGGGAGCCGCGCACCAAGGGCGCCACTGCCACTCATAGCGCCTCGATGTCGATTCGAATGCCTCGTTCTTACCTAAGTGAGCGCGACGGCTGCACCCTCCTTCTCATGAGCGCATCATGCGTGCGGATCATGCTCACCATTGAATAAGCTCCGCCCATTGACCGTCACCAGATATTCTTTACGCGTCGTCAAAAGAAATGGTTTCAATCATTTTCTGGTCCGTTCGCGGCGGAGCGTGTGGGGTAGTCAATTGGCCTCGCCAAGGTCTTGCAGGGGCAGCGGCAAGCCCAGCGATCGTGAAGTGTTCCCACTCACGGTGACGATTGTGTCGAGATTGCTTCGGGTACTTCTCCATCGAAACTCGGCATGAGCGCGTGGATGCGCTCGATGTCGAGTCATGGATCGTCCAAGTTCACGGGATGATCAAGAAAAAACTCTCGAAAACTTTCGACACATCGGTTCGCCGAAAAAATTTGAAATCGCGCGTGTGCCGGCGCCGAGCGACATCATGCAGTGTCCATACTCCAACGTGGCAATTGAGCCCTACTCCTCTCTGCTTACTCGCGGCGTGGCGTTGGTTCGGTTGATCCGAATCCGCGACGCTTCTCAATCTCGTGGATCGAACTCGCCATGATCGATCAAAGTTGTATTTCTTGGCACGATCGTGCCATCGCCAGGAACACCTGATGTCCGACCGCACATCGGACGTGCGTGCGCGACGATTCGTCAAGGTGGCATCGCGGCTGCAGCTGAAAATACCGACTAGTCACAAGCGAGCTCAACGGCGTCAGCGGTGTTGATACGCCGCAACATCGAAGGATGTTCCCCATGAAGCCTGAAGCGCGGAGCGACACCATGCTCACAGCGCTTTAAATATAGTCAATGCGTGTAGAGTGCCATTGGTTTCGGCATTCGAGCAACGACATTCATTTGACAAAGAAGGCTGATCGCAATTCCTTATTGACAATGGCGGTGCGCGCCAGGGCAGCGGGGCGCCGCGGCGAGTTTGCGGCGGGCAAAATCGCGTTGGCGGACAAAGGGCAATCACTCGCCTTTCTGCAAACGGACTCGATCCAAAAGCATTCCGGACTACGACCCGAGGGCAGCGGCGCGATACGGGAATGTTTGGTGGCGTGTCTCCCGTAAGCACGCGCGCAGCTGACCGGCGAGTTCCCGACCCCATCGCTGCTCGCATGGATGCGCGTGAAGGGCGAACTCCAGGACCGTGCTGATCGATCTCGTGGCGATGTTGAGTCTGGCGTTCACAAAACCTCCTGCTGGCTCAGGTCGTTGGTCGGTCGCGAGATGCTGATAGACCAGCTCGGAAACGGCGTTCTCCGCAATGCAAATGACGCAAAATAAGGTCCCCTTGACTCTGTAGGGCTCTAAAGTGAAGCTTCGGGGGACCCTCAATCTTCCTCTGCCCAGCGAGGTGCATCATGCGAGCTCTTCAGATCCTTTTACCGGCCGGGCTGCTTTGGGGCTTGATCGCCTGCGGGGGCGACGACACAGCGCCTCCTCCCACGGGTGGAACCGGCGCTTCTGGGGGAAACGGCGGGGCGACCGGTGGATCGGGCGGCACGTCAGTGGACGCATCGGTCGACACGAGCACAGGTGGCGCGGGTGGTTCGGGCACGGCTGGTTCAGGCGGTGCGTCGGGATCGGGCGGTGCAGGTGGCTCCGGTAAGGGCGGGTCTGCGGGGTCGGGCACCGGCGGAGCCGCCGGATCGACGGGAGGGGCTGCAGGGACGGGCGGCACCGCCGGCAAGGGTGGCAGCGCCGGCACGGCAGGATCGGCGGGCGCAGGCGGCGCGGCAGGCACCGCGGGATCGAGCGGCGCGGCGGGCGCTTCGGGCGCAGCGGGTAGCGCCGGAACAGGCGGCACGGGTGGGACCGACGCCGGTGGGCCATCGGTGTCCGTCCTCGAATATCACAACCATCCCACACGCGACGGCGTGTACGTCGACCCTGTCCTCACCAAGGCAGCCGTGGCGACGCTGCATATCGACACGACTTTCGCGATGGCCACCTACGCGGCGTCGGTTCTCGCGCAACCACTTTATCTGGCGGGCAACGGAACGATTCCCGATCTCGTGATCGTCGCCACCACGCAAAATCACGTCATCGGTTTCAACGCCGCGAACGGCGCCAAGGTGTGGGACCAGACGCTGGCGCCGCCAACGCCGAGCTCGGCATTGGCCTGCGCGGGCAGCATCAATCCCGTCGGCGTCGTGGGCACCCCGGTCATCGACGGCGCCACACGCACCATCTACCTCAATGCGATGACCAACATGAGCGGCACGCCGCAGGACTTGGTCTACGCGCTCGATGCCGACACGGGAACGACTCGAACGGGATGGCCCATCGATCTGAATGCCAGGGTCACGTCGGGATCGACGACTTTCACGACCCGCGCGCAAAATCAGCGCGGAGCGTTGAGCCTCGTTGGCGGCAAGGTCCTCGTTCCGTTCGGCGGGCACCGTGGCGATTGTGGCGATTACCGCGGTTGGGTCGTCAGCGTTTCCGCCGGTGATCCGACGCAGCTCTCGACGTTCGTCACGCGCGCTCTCGGTGGCGGGATATGGGCGCCGGGCGGTCTCGCGAGCGACGGCACGTCGATCTTTTTTGCGACCGGCAACACGATGGGGACCATCAGCAACCCGATGTCCCACCCCGCCGTGTACGGTGATGGCGAGAGCGTCTTCAAGCTCCCACCCACGCTCGCCAAGACAGGCGCGACGACCGAGTTCTTCGTGCCGACCAATTGGATCGAAATGGACGACACCGACGCCGACATCGGTGGCACGGGCCCGCTCATCGTCGATGTTCCTGGCGCGACCCCGTCGAAGCTTATCGTTCAGCTCGGCAAAGATCGAAAAGCGTACCTCATCGATCGCGACAACATGGGTGGCCAGAGCGCACCGCTCGCCGCTCCCGTCGTCGCCGGTGGCGCCATCATCAATGCGGCAGTGACCTACAGGACCGCGATGGGTACTTACGTCGTCTTCCGGGGCGGCGGGGCGGGCTGCCCCGCCGCGGCGGGCTCGATGACAGCCCTGCGGATCACGGCAGAAGCGCCGCCCAAGGCGACCGTCGTGTGGTGCGCCGGGGCGGGGTCGAACAAGTCCCCTGCCGTCAGCATGGTCGACGCTGCGGGAACGGACACGCTGGTATGGCTCATGGGAACCGACAACAAGCTCCGTGCCTACGATGGCGATACCGGCGCGGTCGTTTTCAACGGTGGCGCCGCGGGCGACACGATGACGGCTTCGAGCCCCTGGGTCACGCCCATTGTCGCCAATGGCCGTATCTTCGCCTCATCGAACACGCAGACCTACGCGTTCAAACCCTGAACCTGCCTGCTCGAGCCGTCGATCAAGAGCGGCGATTCACGGCCAAAGGACCAAACGCCTGATCCACCGGCATCAGCTCGATGACGTTCACGTTCATGTGCGGGGGGCAGTTCACGCAATAATCGATCGCGTCGGAAACATCTTCCGGGCTAAGGGCGTGTACACCTCGGTACACCGCGGAGGCTTTCTCGGTATCACCGTGAAAACGCACCGCGGAAAATTCCGTGTTGCCCACCATGCCGGGTTCGATGCACGTCACTCGTATCCCCGTACCCAACAAGTCCGCGCGCAAGCCGAGCGAAAACTGGTGCACGAAGGCCTTGGTCGCACCGTACACGTTGCCGCCCGGATAGGGATACGTTCCCGCGGTCGAGCCTAAGTTGATGATGTGACCGCGGTTTTGCGCCACCATTTTGGGAAGCACGGCTCTCGTGCAATGCACGAGTCCGTGCGCGTTCGTGTCGATCATGCTGCGCCAGTCTTCGAGCGATGCGGACGGAGCGGGATTGAGACCGAGCGCGAGCCCCGCACTGTTGATCAGCACGTCCACGTTCGAGAACGCCGCGGGCAGCTTTTCGACGACATCTGCGATCTCTTCAGGATCCGTTACGTCGAGGTGAGTCACGTGACAGGGGACCGATAGCTCTTGGGTCAATGCCGTGAGTCTCTCGACACGCCGCGCCGCCAGAATGAGGTGGTACCCCGCTCGTGCGAAACGACGCGCACAAGCCTCGCCGATGCCCGACGATGCGCCAGTGATGAACGCAACCTTGTGTGAGTTCGACATGGGACATGCCTCTTAGCATCGCTCGGGGCGGGAAGAGCAAAGGACTGCCGGCGCGAAAACGCGCGCCTTCCGGAGCCTCGGCCAGCAGCGCGCTGCGTGTGGCGGCGCGCTGCCGGTGCCAAAGTACGCAATCAAACGGGGGTCGGAAGGCTCACCATCCACTGCACGCCAAAGCGATCGACGCACATGCCGAAGTAGGGTCCCCAGGGGGCGTTCGCCAGCGGCATCGCGACCGATCCGCCTCCGCTGCTCAGCGCCGCAAAGATACGGTCCGCTTCGGCCTTGTCCTTCGCTACGAGGGAGATGTGGAAATTGTTTCCCGCCTTCAGCGGCGGGCCGAAACCCTCGACCGCGTCGCTCCCCATGAGATCCGCCGTCGCGGTGATAGGGAGCTGCACGTGCATGATCTTCTTCTTCGCGCCTTCTGGAACGTTGGCCATGAACGAGGTGTCACCGAACGTCTGCATCATGGCGATGCGCGTTCCGAAGACCGTTTCGTAGAAGTGGAACGCCTCTTCGGTCGTGCCGGGGAAGTTCAGATAGAAGTGTACCGATTGCATGGGGCCTCCGTGGGCAACGCAGCCATCTGCGGCCGGTTGCCGGCGCGGGATAGTACACCGCTCCGCGATTTTGTCTGCACCTCCCGAACCGATCGGCGCCCTGCTCGGTCGAGATGCCGTCGGCGAATCGCGTCAGAAGAATTCCGCGCCTGCTTCGACGAGCTCGGTATCGGTAGCGAGCGCCGTTCGCTCCTTCCGCGATAGGCCATCGGCGCTCGGTACCGCGACTTCGCGGCTGACGAGGCCGTGCACGGAAAGAGCGCTGATCACGATCTGCGCGCCGGCGTTGGGCTGCAGCCGATCGGCTTCATCGAACTGAGGCAGCATGGCGAAGAAACTGAATAACCGCATCCGTCCTTCCGGCTTCAACTCGAACATGGGCGTCGTCAGCCAACAGCCGTTGGGAACGCGCGCGCGATCGAATGGCCATGAGACATCTCCGAGTCCGGAAAAAACCAGCCACGCGCGACGCACGGGTGCGTTCTCCGCCTCTGACGTCGGCGTATCGAGGTCGATGACCAACCCCCACGGGGCCAGGTCCCACCGCAGCGCCACCACTTTCGCGTCGAGCGTGAGCGGCATGACGTCGTCGCCTTCGAGCCTGTTGACTCGGCTCACTCGTTACCTTCCTCTCGGCGGCAAACGGACAGCTTTGCCCGACGCGATGTTCGCGACATCCTCGGCCGACACCGGACGGGGCTTCTCGAAACCGTTCATGTATTGCTTTCCTGTCGTCGGGCTCGTGTTCACTTTCGGATCGTGGGTGTGCGAGTGACCAACTCCATGGTCTTCTCGCTGCAAGATGTCGGTACGCCCATTGTTCGGCTGTTGGTAGCGCCCACGGGGCGTGACGTGAGTATCCACGACATTGCCGTTTTCCTCCACGATGAAGCGCGCACCTTCCGCCGCACTGGCCGCCTTCGTTTCTGCGCCTCCCGCCTTGCCCAAGACTTTGGACCCCACGACGACCACGAGCAGACTGCCGATCGCATTTCCGTCGCCTTGGGCCGCCGCTGCGACGGTGCGTGCCAAGGGAACGACGATGCTGCTCTGTTTCAGCAGCTCGGTCTGCGATACGCCCGATCGATACTGCTGACACGTCGAGCTCAAACAGGTGTACCCGACCTCGTAGGCACCGGTTGCTCGTCCCACCGCCGCAACGGACATGGTGCCCATGTCGACGACCTTCGCCCCCGCATCGACGACGCTGGCAGGGATGGCCACGACGGCATCGACCGCGCCCTCGGCGACGTCCCTCAGAAAACTGAGTACCCCGAGTCCGCTGGGATCGGTGAATCCAATCGGATCGCCCGCTGCGTATCCATACAGGTTGCACTCCATCGGGCTCGCCGCGCACTTGTCCATGTCCTCCCGAAACAGCGGATCGGGCGTCGTGAACTGTCCGATGAACGGATCGTAGTCCCGCGCGCCCATGCGGATGAGGCCGAGGTCCGCATCGTAACCTTTGGCGACGTAGTCGAGCGCCTGCGCGAGATCGGGATGGGTCTCGCGCACGCCGTACGGCGAGAGAGGGCGGTACGTGCCGTCCGGTTCGCCGATCACGCTGCCGCGCGGATCGGTCGGCACCGACCTGAAAACGCCGTTGTCGATGACGCCGACGACCCGTCCGGCGACCTTGAGAGGCTCGATGAAGCCGTGATCGGTGAGCAAGCTGTCGCCCAAGTACGCCGCGACGGGCACGCCGTCGGCGAGCTTGAGGAAGCGGTGATCGCTCTCGTCGTAAGCAACCTCGAACGTCTTGCCGTCGCGGGTTGCACGCTCGATCTGCCCATTGGCGCCGTAACTGAGCGCCAGGCCCTCACGCTCGATCAAGCGCCCCGCGGTGTCGAAGCGGTACGTCGTGCTTCCGGCGGTGATCGCGCCATCGGTTCGCGTCAGGTTGCGCTCGCCTTTTTCATCGGCGGCAAAGTCGATCAGCCCACTGGCGCCGTAGGCATACGTGGCGTCCCCATCCGAGCTCGCCAGGTGCGTGAGAAAACGCCGACTATCGTAGGTATAGAACCGGTCATGCAAAACCGGCGTCTCTTGCCGATAGCGATGTTGAATCCGCTCTGCACGGGTCAGCGCTCGCGGGTCGAGCTCGTTGTCGACGGCGAGATCCCAGTCGGGGCCGAGATGCAGGTAACCGCGCGCGGCATGGGTCGTCGTATCGTAGTGAGGGGCCACCCAGCTTTGCGGCACGTCGGAGTCTTCCGCTCCCAAGGCCACCTGGTAGATGCGGCCTTCCGCGTCGTATTGAATCGTGTAGAGCGCATGCGGCGATCCGTCGTCGATCAACGCACGCACCTCGCGGCCGTAGCCGTCGCGCTCCGTCGTTCTCTTGAGGTTCAGCAGCGGTGCGCCGGATGCGTCCGTGATCTCGCGGGCCACGCTGCGCGTCGCGCCGTCCTCGAAGTAGTCATACGTTTCGCGGATCCGCCGCCAGCCCGTGATGCTGACGTCTTTGCTGGCGAGCTTGCCATCCGGGCGAAACACGGTTTGCGTCTCGTATCGCGGCCCCTGCACGGCCGTGAGGCGGCCTCGCTGCCCCGCGATCGTCGCGCCGTCCAGACCAACGCCGTCGTAGAAAAATGCGTAGCTTTGGTCGGCCGTGCCCGTCGTGCCGACATGGCGCCGTAACGTCTCGCGCCCGATGGCGTCGGTCACCTGCGCGACGCGTCGTAGCAACGCGCCCTGCTGGTCGTATTCGCGCTTTTCGTGGAGCAGGCCGCTCGCGGGATCGTACGCGTACTCGAGGTGCCCGACATCAGAGCGAGTGACCGAGCGCGGGCGCGCGAACTCGTCGAAACGCCGCGACTGCCGCGTGCCGCCCGGCAGCACCACTTCGACCACGCGGCCAAGCGCGTCGTAAACGAGCGTCGTCGTCTGACCGGCGCCGTCGCTGCGCTGCAAAACGCGGCCGTCTCCATCGATGTGTTCAATCGAGAACGGCGCGCCGTTCTCATACGTCGTGCGTAGGAGCTCGGCTGCGCCGAGCGCGAGGCTCTGGGTCAACGTGCGGGAAGTGCCAGCTTGCAGCACGCTCTCGACGCGCGGCGCGTGACCGAAGATTGAATCTAGCGAACGCCCGAGGTGCGTTGAACGGCTGGGGTCGAGCAGCTCGGCCAGTTGTATGACGTGCCCATTCTGCTGCGCGACGGGGTCGCGACGATAGGTGTCCGTTCGCCCAGCAGAACGCGTCGCTACCGACACCGCGCCCAAGGCCCAGCCTTCCGGGATGAGCTTGCCCTTGGCGAGCGGGGCGCCGGACGCGGACAGCCACTCGCCTTCGTTGGCATACGACGCCGACGCCGCATCGACCAGCAAACGCGCGACGATCGAGGCGGGTCGCTCGGCCGAGGCGAAAGCGTAGGTGACCGTTTCATCCGGCTGTGCCGCCGAACCGGCTCCGACATTGTCGTAGCGTGAAGCCATGCGCTCGATACCGTCGTATCCGAAGTGCGTTTGATACAGCGTGCTTGCGCCGCGGTCTTCGGCGAGCGCCGTGATCGCGCTGCTCACTGCCAGCCTATCGGTCGCGCTGCTCACCACGCCATCGGGTGTCGTCACGCTCACCATATCGCCGGTGGTCGCGTCGTATTTCACGCGCGTGATCCCGCGCCCGGGCGCTTCCGACTCGATCAGGCGCTGCTGCGCATCGTAGCGATTGATTTGCGCCACGAACGTGGACGCCGATCCGAGCAGCTCGACCCGTTCGACCTGACCAATTGGCGTGCGCAGGGCCCGCGCCTGGTAGGTGAAGTCGAGGTCGGACTGCCCGTTGTGTTGTGCGGTCTCGGTCTCCGATTCGAATAGACAGTGCAATGCACCCGCGAGCGCGGTCGGGCTCGCCAAGGTTCGCGTCGATGTGAGCTGATACTTGTCGTTGTCGACCCGCGTCGTCAGCGGGCAAAGACCGCTGGCGCTCCACTCGAGCGTCTGATGGCGGCTGGCGCGCACAGCGGCGCCGCTCGCGTCGAAGATCCCATCGCCCGTTTCGACAGCACGCCGATAAGCCAAGCCTTGGTACGTCGTGGCTTCGTAACGCGTTTCCGATACACGGTAGATTCCCGCGGGTAAATCAGGGGTGATCGTGTCGAGATGGACAGTGCGCAGCGGGAGCGCGCTCTGGTTGTCGTCGTGAAGAAATTCCGTTTCCTCGATCGCCGTCGGACCGGTGCGGCGCACGGTGCCAAACCCCAGCAAGTATTCGCCTTGTGAGTGGAACACCGGGTGCTCGTAGTCGAATCGGTACTCGAGCGTGTCCAACCCGGCGTCGGCCACGCGCATCAAGCTGAGCAGCGGCGGGCGCGTGGTCAGACCTGGGGTGGCAGGCGCGCGCTCGTACCCCAGGTCGAGCTGACCGCCCTTGCCGTCTTGCGCCGAAACCAGAAGACCCGCACGGGCAGACGTGAACGAGATCGCGTAAGCCACCGCGCCGGCGCTGACGACCGCTTGCTCTTCACCCACCCCCTCGAGATCGACGGTGATGGGGTACGACGAGTCCCAGGTCAACCCGCCGAACGCGGGCACGTCGATTTGCCGCAAGGAGGTTCCACGGTGCGTGAGCAGGCGCAGCGTCGGCCCGTGCGAAAGGAGGGCGTCGGTCAGTCCGTCGCGGTTGGCGTCGACGAAAGCGACTTCGCTGTCCTCGATGCTGCCGATGTCGCCACCGCTTATCGTGAACAGTGGCAAGCGCGCAGCGGCGCCTTCGAAGCCGCCCGTGCCGAGGCCCGCCCACACGTAGAACGCGGAGTTCGCGGTGGCCACGAGATCGGCGACGCCATCGCCGGTCAGATCGACGATCCAGCTGCGCGAAGGCGCGATCGCTGGCGTCAGTGGATAGAGCGCAGAATCCGCGAACGCCATGTCCGCGCCGCTGACATTGCGCTTGATCTCGAGCATGCCGCGCGTCAGCCGCACGAGGTCGGGACGCAAGTCGCGGTCGACATCGGCGAGTCGCGTATTCGGTCCGAGTCGCCAATCGCCGGGGAGCACGAGGCTCCCGAGGTTGTGGCCCTGCCGATCGCATCGATAGACGGTGGTGTCGGCCGCCTCTCGCACGAGGCGCAGCACGCTCAGCTCCAGCTGTCCAGGCGTCCAGCGCACGAGCGTGCGCGGCGCGTTGGCGACGGATGCGCCGGGGCGGCACAGCGCGAACTCGCTGCCGTCGCGTGGCAAAGGCTCGAAGACGATGCCGCCGTCGATATGCCGGGCCAGCTCCTGATCATAGGCGTTCTCGATATCGGTGCGGCCGTCGCGGTTGATGTCGAAGTAACTCGCCTTGGTGGGCGCGAGGCTGCCCGACCCGAAGTGCTCGAGATAACGCGAAAGCTCGGTAGCTTCGTGGACGGTCGCGCCTAGCGCGTCGTCTTCGCCGAAGCGGTAGCTGTACGCGGCGTCGGGCTCGGTCGCGCCCGATGCGAACACGCGGTGCACCGTGGTTAGGTAGTGGGCGACGGCGGCGGGGTTGTCGCGGTAGGCGAGCTCGTACCGGTAACGCTCGAGAAAACTCGCGCTCTTGGGATCCCACATCGAGACCACGGCCGAACCGACGCGCCGATCGAGCGGCACGGCCGTGCCCGAGCGTCGATCGACGAAGATGCTGGCGAGCGTTTCGTAGTTGAAAGTGACTGCGGTCTGGGCAATGCCCGCACGTCCGCCATAGCTCACGCGTGCCAGATAGCGGCGGCCCCCCGTGCCGACGGTATATTCGAAGCGGGTTCGTTCTCCCGTGAGCGTGGTTGCTTCGCTGATCCACCACTCGTAGGTGCCTTGCGCGGTGGTGAGTGCGTCGCTGGCACGAAAAACGTAGCGCGTGCCTTCTGGTCCAACCGCTGTCCAATCGCCAATGGTGAGCTCGAGGCGCACGCGTGGCTCGAGTCCATCGACATAGTAGGCGCCGTCGTCACCTTGCGAGAGCGCTCCCCATGGACTCGTAAAGCGGTCGGTTGCGTAGTCGATGGCGCCGACGGGTCGGAAGCGGCGGACCGATAGCGCGGCGCTCCAACCCATGCCCCACTCGGACAGACCTTGA
Source organism: Polyangiaceae bacterium (assembly GCA_035318505.1). GTDB lineage: Bacteria > Myxococcota_A > Polyangia > Polyangiales > Polyangiaceae > DASWDH01. The sequence goes on from DATHEQ010000382.1 coordinate 38,807, forward strand.
TCGGCCACGTACGATGGAAAGAAGTCGAGCGCTGGGGCTCCGCGTTCGGTGGGAGCGGCGAAGGGGCTCGGCAGCGCCGCGCTACCGCGCGCCAAAGCGTTGGCGCCGAGCTCGAATCCCGCCAAAGCGCTGCCTACCGTTCCACGAGCGGGCCGCTTCAGCTCCGGCGCTTGCACCAGCGCGTCTTGACGCAGCTGCGCCTGCGCCGGAGCCCCGAGACCGCAGACGACGAGTGCGGTGGTGACGATTCGAGTCAGCGCTCGCGTTTTCATGGATGCTCTCCCGAGGGTGCGCAGGGGTTTCATTTCGATGCCTGCTTGTGCGCAGACGAACCGTCGCCCGAGGGAGGAGGTGGGGGCGGGCTGTCGTCGGAGCCGTGGGGAGGGGGCTTGCACGCATTGACGATGCCTTCGAGCTCGTGTCCAGGGGGATCGGTCGCGAACTGCCGCGCGTCGAGTCGCATGAAGAGAACGACCTCGGTGACGGGACGGTCTGGCGATTCGCCGATACCGTTTCCGAAGGAATGGGTCATGGTGGCGAGCGGCGCGAAGTCGACGGTGAGGTCGGATAACCCCGACAGCCCGACCGGGTTACGACCGAGCAACAGGCCCTCGTTGGCGAGCTCTTGGAAGTTGCTATACGCAGCTTCATCGCTCCCATAGAGCAGCGACATTCCCGACACGAGGGCGGCCGGATCGGTCAGCTTGAAGTCGAGTAGCCCGCCTTCGGTCATGAACGGCTGGCTGGCGCGCGCATTGGGCTCCAGGTAGCGTCCACTCAACGACAGCTGACGTAGCTCCTCATCATAGTCGTCCGTCTGGTTGGCAAAGTAGAGGCCCCATTGCTGCACCGCGGGCGTCGCGAGAAAACAGGACAGCGTGGCCTGTCCACCATTGCGCCGGTAAACGTCCTCGGCGTCGATGCCGAACTCGACGCGCGTCGACGCGCGCACGCACGCGGGGTCGGCTTGGTCGCGCTTGCAGTGCGTACCAGGGAGCTGCGAACAGTCCGCGTCGCTCGTGCACGCCTTGACGGGCACGGTCTGCGTACTTCGCAGCGCGGCTTCGATCGCATTCCAGACCGCGAACGCTCGGGCCGTGCTCGCGTTCGGCAGTCCCGTTGTCGATGCCGGACATCCGGGGCACCCGGGGCGCCACCCCGCTGGACGCCGGAAACTCACGCCCACGATGGGTTGATTCAACGGGTCCGGCAGATGCGTGATGGGATCGGCCGCGTACGCGTCACGCAGCTTCTGAAGCAGTCGCGCGAGATCATCGATGAGCGGCAGCGGATCGCCGTCGGGCCCGATGTTGGCGAGCGCCTGCGCGTCGAGCTTGAACGAAGAGCTGGCGCGCGCGTTGCGGATGGCCTCGGGATGCCAGAGCTCCATGATGGGCAGGAGCGTCTCGGCGGCGCTCGCGCCGAGCTTTTGCGCCGACTCGACGAGCGAATGCTCGTCGCTACCGCTGCTGAATTCGTCGAACGTGCGTAGACGCCAAACCGGCAGCAATGTGGCGGCCTCAGCACTCGCTTGCAGCGCCGCCTGGTCGCGGATCATCGCATCGACCTCGAGCATGACGTCGGTTGCGCGACGCTCGAGCGCTTGGCGCTCGACCGCAATTTCGATGGCGGATACCTCGCGCCGCAAGTACGCGTCGATCAGGTCGTGCAGCACCGGCGGGACTGCGGCGAGCTCGAATCCGGAGAGGGTTTGCAAGCGCAGCGTCGCGTCAGCGCCGATCTGCGTCAGCTGCGACTGCAAAACGCGACCCTGGGCCAGGATGGTCGCGCGGGTGGCTCGCGTCTCGTCGATCACCTGCCGCAATGCCTCGATGCTCTTGATCGCGACGGTGGTGGTCGGCGTCGCCAGGCGAACCGAAACGGTGATGGCGTTGGGATCGTTCGGGGGACTGAGCTCCCCGCACTTCGCGTCGCCCGGTGCCCAAGCATCGTTCACGACGAAGTAGAGTTCCGAATCGGCCGCCAACACGAACGTCGTCGACGGTCGCTGCACGATATGCACCGCCCGGATGTCGCCTGAATTGCCGGCGCCGGGAGGAAGCTCGATGAGCAGCAGAGCCCCGGCCGGCAAGTTGGGAAAAGGCGTGTTCGGTAGACGTAAGCCGCCTTGAAAGCGGACGGAGTCCGACTGTGAGGACGTCGACGAATCGTCGATGGGGTCGATGCTGTTCAAGCTGGCCTTGAAGCCCTGGGCGAGACCGCCACCAATGATGGGGATGCAGGCGAGGCCGCCTACGATGCGTCCGGCGTGACCGCTGTCCTTCATGTCTTCGTCGGCGCTGTGCGCCTCGACCCGCGAGCTATCGCTGCTCAGCTGGAAACCTTCGGGACCGACCGTCGTGCCTGGATGCGGCGCAAACGAAAGCGGCGGTGCCTTGGGCCGGTCCTTCCAGAAAGCTAGGTACCGTTCCAATACGTCGGCCAGGCCTTCGGGGTGACTGCTGTCCAAGCGCGTCAGCGCGCAAAGCGGCGTGTACTCGCCGGATGCCTCGACGACGACGAGCTGGTTGGCCTGAGCGGCGATCTTGGCGATCCCCGGTTGCCCGAGCTCGATGTCGCCCGCCGCCAGCAGCTCGATCGGCTGCGGCATGTGCTCGGCGTTCTCGACGCGGCTCGCGTTGAAGCCGTGGACGACGAAGCGCCGCGTGTCTCCCACCGAGACGAACGAGCCGGTGTCGAGCGGGCCCTCGATGTCCGCCATGCGATCAGCGGTGGCGCCGAGACCGCGGTCCAGTGCCTTGAGCGATGCCGACAACCCCGCAGCATCGCTGTTTAGCAGTTCGAGCGCGCGATCGAGCTCGGTCAGACGTACCGTAGCCGCATCGAGCGCGCGATTGGAATCGCTCTGCGCGAGTGCGTCTCGCACTGCGTCACGGCGCTCGGTTTGGTAGTGCTCGATGTCGCGCGAAAAGGCACTGTGGGCGTCGTTGATGGCCGCGATAGTCGCTTGGCGCCCGGCCGCACTGACGTTGGCGTGAATGCGCCGCTCGCTCTCGATGCCGAACATTCCGTTCGCGAGATAGGCAAGCGATCGCTCTGAGGCCGTGCGCACCACCTCGGCCGCGCCCGTCGCGGCAAGGCCAAGCGTGCCCACGTCGGCTTGCTCCAAGGCGACGCTTTCCGATTCGCCGGTCGCAGCATCGACTGCACTGCGCAGTGCCGCGTGGTTATCGGACACACGTTGAAAAACCGCTCGCCACGGGTCGTCGCTGCTGAGCCGTGCGAGAGCGGCCCCAAGTGTCTCATGGTTGCCGGCGACGATTGCATCGCGATCGAGCGCAGCGATCGCGCGCCACAAATTGCTGACGTTCGTATTGGCGAGGCTGGGCGTGAGAGCCCGCGGACCGCATCCGCCGAGCCGGCAGGCGATGTCGTGAAACGGCTCCACCCGTTCGAGATTGCGACGGAGGCCAGTCAGGGCTTCGGCGCTCAGCTTGAGCAGCAAATCCCCGCTCACCGCGGACGCCGTGACGACGATGGCCGGCAGCACTTCGACCGTCTCCGATTGAACGGCCGGAATCGGCGCGCCGAGGCCGCTGTAAGCGGCCCGCAAGACGTCGCGGTCGAGGCGATCGGCACGCGCCGCGGTGAGACCGATCGCTGCGCTCACCTCGCCCTCGGACGGCGTGCCCGAAGCGAAGAGATCGTCCAATCCCGCGGTTGTGCGCCGCGCCTTGTGTGCCGAAGCCCAGAAAGCTCCGGTGATCTCGCTGATCGAGGCGCTGGTGGCCGCGTCGACATCCGGGTTACCCGCGAGCGCGAGACTCTGGCGTTGCGCTTTGTACCAACGGTCCATCAGCACCAAGGTCCGCTCGAGCTCGGGATAGCGTTGGTCGGCCGGAGCAACTGCCGCATCGTTCAGAGCTTGCCGCTCGTCGAGCGCGGCGATGGCTGCGCCGACGATGGTGCGCGCGATTTCACCGACGCGCGTGCTGAGCTCAGCGTCGACACAGGCATGCTCGGGGCTCGCCTCGTCGCTCGCGCCATTGACGCGTTCGAACAGCGCGACGCAATCGTCCGCCGCGACCCAAGCTACGCTCGCTCGCCCCGCGGCATTTTCAGTCGCCGACACGCGCGCGCAGTACGCCAAATCGCGTTCGAGGCTCGAGGCAGCTTCCGGCGGACATTCTGCCGGCACCGCTAGGCTGAACTGCGGTTCGCAAGCGAGCGCGGTTTGACGCTCGCCGAGCGTGAAGCGATCGCGCGCTGCAGCGCGCTGCGCCGCCGTGAGTTGATCGCCCGCCAGCCCGGTGACGACGCGCATGCGCGCGCCGACCCCCGTATGCACATCGGGGCTCGCCATGGCAGGGTCGGAAAATCGACTCTGAAGACAGGCGAATTTGTTGCGCACCGACCCCGGCGTGTCCATCGCGATCTGGTCGCAAGTCGTGCAGACCGGTTCGACTTGCGCTGACACCTGCGCCTGCTGCTTCAGCTGTTCGAGCGTCAAGCCACTGGCGGACACCGAAAGTGCCGGATCGAAAGCACAGCTTGGGTCTGCGAACGCACACGTCGCCGCGCCGCATACGGCGCCGCGTCCCAGGTTGGCGAGCCCGGGCCGGTCCGGGTCAGGGCCGCAGACTTGCCAACATGTCTCTCGCGGACATTGGTTCGGCGGCGTACCCGGATCGCACCACGGAGGCTCAGGATCGCATTCCAGCCAACACATCTGGCCGGGCTCTACTTCCCACCCGAAGCTCGGATCCCGGCACAGGTCCCACCCACAGTGTTCTGAGCTGCGGATCGAGCACGTGCCCCAGCGGTGATAGTGCCAGGGGCCCGTGCATGCGCTCTTCACCAGATCGGTGGCGGCACACGCGGGAGCAGGTGCCGACGTCAGCTCGAGCGCCGAGGCCGTCGACGCAGCGCTGTCGTCGTCGGTTGACCGCGCATCGGAGCAGCTGGCGAGCACGGTAACCGCGCTGGCCATCAGGCAATGCAAATAGGGTGAAAACGTCCGAGGCCGGGGTGATCGGAGCACGGGCATGGTGAATCCTTCCGCGATGACCCCTGGGTCCAACGCCGTCGTTCAAGCGAACGACACGATGGGGGGTTCTAACGGAAGGAATCGGAAACCGAGCGCGAAAGGCGACAAACATTCGAACGCGACGCTCACGTGAGCGTCGCGACCTCACGTGGGGCGCGTGCTCTCCGCGTCGCGCGTCGCGGGTCGCGTCGCGAAGAAAACCGACTACTTGACCCCCGCCGCGTTCTCGGGCGGCACATTGAACATGTAGTTGCAGGCGTCTCGATATTTCGCGACCCCGCAAAAATCCGTGTGGTCTCCGCTCGCCACTTTCAAACGATGGGTGCCGCTGTAGGGCGGCGCGGCAGCATCGACGTCCACCACTTGCCCGACGTACCCGATCTTTTGCATCGCCAAGAGGTGTTCGGGATGCTGAGCGTCGATAGCCCCCGTCATCGCGTAGAAGCGATCGAGAGGGGTCTTCGGTGCTTCACTGAACCAGCTGGCGACCGTTCCTGTCGCGCATGCCGGGTCGGTGCCGCAGGAGTTGTCACGCGGGCCGGCGAGAGAGACCGCTCCCGCGAGCGGGCGCACCATGGCAATCCGCGCCGCCGAGCTGGCACCGTGGGACATTCCGGAGACGATGACGTCGGACCATCGCACCGACCCATCCGCGTTCAAGTAATAGCCCCAGTCCTCTTCCGGGTAGAGGCCTTGCAAATATTTGAGCCCCTTGGCGACGCGCCCTTCGATGCTGTCCGCCTTACCGATATGCACGGTAGCAAATTCGAATTTCTCGGTGTGGTCGACACCTTCGAAGACTTCGAGTCGAGCATCGCCGTAGAAGGCCGCGTCCTCGCGCACGATGTTGTAATCCGTGTAGTAGGTCACCGCGAAAACGTGAAATCCGCGCGCGCCCACGAAGTTGCCTACGCCGCCCACGTAGCCCGTGGTGCTCCCCGAGCCGCCCAGCGTTACGACCAGTTTTCCCATGATCGTTGCTGCGCGCGGATCGATGATCGCGACTTCGTTGCCGTCGCTGAAGGTCGTAGCTGGGTTGACGTCCGCGTCCGCCTGGCTCGGTTTGAAAGTGTGTTGATGAAGCTCCTTCGTCGCCGTGACGTGGATCGAGCGCGGCGAAGAACTGTCACCGTCGCGCGCATCGATCGCGCCGGAATCGAGCGATCCACCTGCACCACTGTCCGTCGCCGTGCCCCCCGAGCTTCCGCCGTTGGTGCCCCCGTTTCCTCCCGCGGTCGTGGAGCCGCCGCTCGCGCCGCCCACACCGCCCGCGCCGCCCGCAGTCGTGGAGCCGCCGTTCGCGCCGGCGCCCGTGGAGCCGCCATTCGCGCCCGCACCTGCAGAACCGCCACTCGCCCCTGCGCCTGCGCCCGCAGAGCCGCCACTCGCCCCTGCGCCCGTGGAGCTCGCGTCATTCGTGCCGCCCGCGCCCGCTCCGCTTTGCCCGCCCTTTCCGGTTGGATTTCCGGGAGCGGGACCGGGGGATAGCGTTCCCTCGCCGCACGACCACAGCAGCGCGAAGCAGAACGAGCTCCACGCAATGCGGCCAACGGCTGGCCCCCACGAAAGACGAGTCCGGCGTCGCTGCGGCATCACTTCTTTACCTCCTTCGACCCCCGGACAGCCTTCGATCGTGTCGTCAACTCTACGAGCGCGCCGGGCGTTTGGCTAGCGAGGCCCGGATAAGCTCTGAATCGAGGCTTGCAGCGTGCCCGTTGCGTCGGGCGTGTACGTGTACGGAGGAGTGGTAAACGCTGGGCCGCCGCCCCCGTTGGCGACCGTGCCGGTCGTGTTGTCATAGACATTGTCTGCAGCAGTGATGGACGCGTTCTGATCGGAACCCTCGTAAAACTCTTGCGGATTCACGACACCGGAAAAGACACTGCTCTCGACGAGGATTCGCGCACTCGTTCCCGCGCGAATGCAATAGCTTCCCGTGGGCGAAGACCAAAGGTTATTGAACAAGTGGTTTTTGCCGAACCGTACCCGCGGTTGTCGCTGCGACACGTTGTCGGTCCACCAGTTGTGGTGCCACGTGACATTCAAGGTGTTGGCGTCGTCATAGGTCACTGGCGTATCGGTGCTTCCGACGAGGTTCGCATAGCGGTGCCCGAAAGCGCCGGTCGAATCGTTGCCGACGTCGTCGGTGCGCGGCGAGTAGTGAAACTTCGTCCACGATACCGTGACGTAGTTGGCGCCGTTCGTGATGTCGAGGTTGCCGTCCGTGCCGTCGGAGATGTCGCAGTGGTCGACCCAGACGTGGTGGGCGTTCTTTTGAATCGTCATGGCGTCGAAGCCGGAAGAGCAGCCCACCGCGGGATCATAGGTCGGGTCGAGCGCGCAGTCGCCGACGGCATATCCGACGACGGTCATGTTGCGGAAGATCACGTTCACCGAGCCGCTCATCTCGATGTGCCCTTCGATGCGCGCGCCGCACCCGACGATGGTCTTGTTGGAACCGATGGTCAGGTTCCCGCGCAACGTTCCCTTCACCTGAATGATCTTGGGTGCGGTGCCGGCGACATGGGTCCTGAGTTCCGCGATCGACGACACAGAAACGGTCGGCCCCGCTGCGCCGCCGACGGTCGTGGTCACGCCGAGGTCGGGCACCGAGGCCCAGCCCACCACATCACCGGGGCCATCGAGAGGGCATTCTCCGAGACCGCCCTCTTCGCTTCCGCCTGCTCCGGCGCTGCCAGCCGTTCCACTGCTGCCCGCCACGCCGGCGCCCGCTGCTCCGCCGCTTCCCGTCGTTTCGCCGCCGCCCGTCGCTCCGCCATTTCCGGCTGCTCCGCCGGGCTCGGCTCTACCGGGGCTCGAGCACCCGCATCCTGCCAGCCAGATTGCCATGAGACCGTAGGCAGCGAGGCGATCGCTTTTTTTGAGGCGAGCCTCGTTGGCGCGAAGAACGTGCGCGCCGAAGGGCGGGGAAGAAAGATCGGCTCGGGGAGGCCAATCGGTATTCAGCATCATTGTTTTGCGTCCTCGGGCGGCGCTAGGGCCCGGAAGTGGTCATACCACAATACAAAGTGGTCTTACCACTGGTGAGGTTCCCGCTGCCTGCGAATGTGCGCCGTCGCACGCGGAGGGCGAATCGCGACCTGACGAAATTGGGTGCCATCGGTGGATCGGCTTTGCGTGGCCGCGCTGCGCCAATTCAAGCCATCATCCGGGGCAAGGCGTCGCGTCGCTGCGGGCACGCCCTGTGCAGATCGTCCTTCCGCACGATGCGGGGCGAACGGTGACGTGCGCTCTTCTACCCATGCCTCGTCTGGTCGTCGTCTCCAACCGCCTGCCCTTCACCTTACAGTTGGCGGGGGAACAGCTCGAATATGCGCCCAGCTCGGGCGGTCTCGTCAGTGCGCTCAGCGCGTACCTCGAAAGCAAGCATCGCGAAGACCCGACGTTCGAACATCTTTGGGTCGGTTGGCCGGGTACCGCGGTGCCGCAAGAGCTCGAGGTACGGGTGAGAGAGGAATCGCTCGCGACGCACGCAGCGTATCCCGTTTTTCTCACGGCCGAAGACGTGCAAAATTTCTACGACGGCTTCTGCAATGGCACGCTATGGCCGCTCTTTCACTACTTTCCCTCGTACGTGGAGTACAGCCCCTCGTATTGGGACACTTATATTCGGGTCAATGCCTGCTTTCGGGAGGCTCTGCTCGAGGTCCTGCGCCCCGACGACACGATTTGGGTCCACGACTACCAACTCTTGCTCTTGCCCGGAATGATCCGAGAGAAGCTGCCGGGGGCGAGCATCGGTTTCTTTCTGCACATCCCTTTCCCATCGCACGAGCTCTTTCGACTGCTGCCGACTCCTTGGAAACGCCAGCTCCTCCTCGGTATGCTGGGAGCGGACCTGATCGGTTTTCACACGTACGAGTACACGCAGTACTTTCTGCATTGCGTGTTTCGCATTCTCGGTCACGACCATCGGCTGGGGCAGATCAGCGTAGAAGACCAAGTGCGTCGCGCCGACACCTTTCCCATAGGAATCGACTACGACAAGTTCATGACGGCGGCGACCAGCGAGGCCGTCATCCACCGTCGTGGTGAGCTCGAAGCGAGCATTCATGGAAAAAAGGCGATCTTCTCGGTCGACCGCCTCGATTACACCAAAGGCATTCTCAATCGGTTGACGGGATACGAAGAGTTTCTCGTCCGGTATCCGCAATGGCTCGAACGTGTGGTCTTCTTGCTCGTCATCGTCCCGTCGCGCGAGGAAGTTGCACTTTATCGACGAATGAAACAAGAAGTCGACGAGTGCGTTGGCAGGATCAACGGCCGTTTCGGGACGGTCGAGTGGGCGCCCGTCGTCTACCAGTATCGATCGCTCGATTTCGAAACCCTGGTAGCGCTCTATCAACTTTCTCCGGTGGCATTGATAACGCCGCTGCGCGACGGGATGAATCTGGTCGCAAAGGAGTACCTGGCGTCGAAGCCGGACGGGACGGGAGCGCTCGTTTTGAGTGAAATGACCGGCGCGGCTCGTGAGCTGGGTGAGGCCATTCTCATCAATCCCAACCACTGGACCGAGATAGCCGAGGCGCTGGACCAGGCTCTGACCATGGGCAGTGAAGAGCAAGTGCAAAGAAATCGTCCGATGCAGCAGAGGCTCAAGGCCTACGACGCGAAGTGGTGGGCAGAACAGTTTCTTTCGTCGCTATCGAAGGTCAAATCTCGGCAAGAACGACTTTCGACGAGGTCCCTCGCCCCGCCGCTGCAGGAGGAGATCAAGACCGCCTATCACGCGGCGCGACGGGCGCTCTTGCTCCTCGATTACGACGGAACGTTGGTGCCTTTCGCTTCTCAGCCCAGTGCGGCTCACCCCGATCCCGAGCTCGAGGCGCTGCTCGCCGCGTTGTCGCGAGAGCCACAGCGTCACGTTTTCTTGGTCAGCGGTCGTGACAAGCACACCCTCGAGCGGTGGTTCGCTGGGCTCGACATCGGTCTCTTGGCCGAGCACGGCGCGTGGGTGCGCCGCCCCGGAGAAGAGTGGAAGCTCCTCAAGCCCGTGACATCCGGATGGAAAGAGGGCATCGCTCCCATGGTGAGAATGTACGTCGGCCGGGTGGCCGGCTCGCTCTTCGAAGAAAAGGAATTTTCGGTCGCGTGGCACTATCGCCAGTGCGATCCCGATCTCGGCGAACAGCGCGCGAAGGAGTTGATTGACGACATCACGCAGTTGGCGGCCAATCTGGACATCCAAGTGCTGGAGGGAAAGAAGGTCGTCGAGATTCGAAACTCGGCGGTCAACAAGGGAACGGCGGCCGCGCAGTTGGCGCAAGAACTCGATCCAGACATCATTTTGGCGATCGGAGACGACCAGACCGACGAAGACATGTTCCGCGCCTTGCCCGATCGGGCGGTGACGGTCCGAGTAGGGGCGACGTTCTCGCGTGCGCGCTACAGCCTGAGAGACCATCGCGCCGTGCGGCGGTTTCTCCGACTTCTCACCTAGCTCGCCCAACGTCGCGGCTCGATACGCGCCGGGCATCGTCCTAGAGACCCCTGGCCGGCCCAGCAAGTATCCGCGCGCTGCGCTAGGCGGCTGTTGCCCTATCCTGTAGCCGCGATGCCGACTATGTCGGAGGGCATGCTCTCTGCGCGCCGGCTATTTGACCCTCCTCTTGCCGGGATCGAGGTATTCTTCTCCTTGGCTGTGGCAACTTCGGAACGCCCCCGGAAAACTTCCATCAGCACGGGGCGTGCGGGCACCGGCCAGGCGGAGTATGGGGCGCAGTCCCGGCGTCCGGTGGACGACCGTCCGCGCGTCTACTGGTTGGATACGCAAACCTTGGCCATCGATTGGTTTGGACGAGTCACGGTCGAGAAATGCGAGTTCGCGCTCCATGAATCCGAGCGGCTCGCCCAACAACGCGTCCCGACGCGTTTCTTTTCCGACACCTCGGGAGCGTCGAACTACGATGTCGGGATTCGAAGATCGGCAGCGGCGATCTTGAGTCTCGTGCGCACCCTGGGCGTCGCGGAGTTGGTGGCCGTGGTCGAATCGGCGCCCATCCGGATGTTTGCGGCCACGATGGCGTTTGTCACAGGAATGAAGTTGCAAGCCTTCAGCTCCCGACGCGACGCTCTATCTTATTTGAACCAAATCAAGCGCCCCGACGCTTCGCCGTGATCGTGGTTCTGCTAGGTCCGCTGCTTTGGACTGCGCGCGTCGATACCGCTCGAGCTCGCGAGCCGTAACGAGCTGATTCGTAAGACCAGTCCACATTTCCCTGAATGATGGCCGACAGCGCGGTCACGTACCGAAACACGACGTCCGGTGGTCTTTGTCCGGCGAACAAAAGCGCTTCTACCAAGGCGATAAAACGCTCGATTTTGGCGTCGCAGTTCTTCACCGCCAGTGCGGTCGCCTGTTCGAGGTCAATCTTGTGCTCGCGCTGCAAACAAGGGATCAGATTGTGCACGTCGCCTGCGCGGCTCTCCTTGGCGAAGGAATAAATGTCGTTGTGCCAGCAAGTCACGTCATTGGTGATATTCGCAAGCTCGACGATCAGCGGGTGGCGGCGCAGAGCGATGGGCAGCGACTCGCCCATCGCCAGCTCGATCAAATCGATGTAAATCGGGAGCCCGCCCGTGACCCGGCGCATGGACCGGTAACCCTCCATCGTTGGCGCCGCGCTCGCTTGGCGATTTTCGGCTTCCCACACCGACGAGTCGAAATAGTCGCTGAGCGTCTGGCAAAAGCGCTTGTGCCATGAATCCTCCGATGCGAGACGGGCCAAACGGCCGGACAGCTCGTGAAACGCCAAGTCGAGCGGCGTGCGCGCGAGCGGTAGCGCACCTGAAAGATAGCGCCGGAGGCGGTCATAAAGCCCACGTAGGTAAGCGGGGTGGGACCCGGCCGGCCCCTCATCGCAGTCGTCGTCTTCGACGAAAATCCACGTCGTCAGATCGGTGATCGCTTGCAGCCGTGGTTCGGAACCATAGTGAAAGCAGCGGCTGACTAGCCACCCGAAACGAGCGGCAGCGAATTTCGACCGAACCTTGGGATCGCGAAAAAGCTCAAACTCGTCTGCCCATTCGATCGAACGCCGTTGAATGCGGGCGACTTGCACTTGGCATATGCTGGGAAACGGCGTCCACACTTCAGGCCACTGGATGCGGGAATCTGATTCCAATCGGTTCGCCGTCCGTGGCTCGGCACGGGGGACGATCATGCTCTTGCGAGGTGGAGGTTCGTGGGCATCGTCGCCCTGGTTGTGCCTGGTGCGCGTTCTCATTTCGCCCTTCGCCATCGCATGCCGCCCGCCGGTAGGGCTATGGACTCCCTCTTCGCAGTTGACAGCCCGCGCGCGATGCGGGCTCATCTCACGAGAAGGTTTGTTCGTCACGTTGCACGGCCCTCAGCAAACCGGCGTGCACGTCAGCCTATTCAATAGCATTGAAAACGCGGTATACGCAACGGCCTTTTGCCGCTACTGGCAGCGACCGCCGAGGGAGAAAAATCGCGGCTCGGTGTCGATCTTCAATCATCGCCCCCCATCTTTTTTCCGTCGGCGCATTCCGTCGGCGCATTCCGTCGGCTCGCCACGGCATCCCGACGCACATCGAGGGAAGCCCAGCCATCCCAGGATCCACGGATCGCGCATTCGCGGGTGCAATGAACCTGAAATCAAACGACGCGTCGCTGCAACACTGCCCCAAGGCGTTTTCCGCCGAGCGACGACGTCTTGGTGATCGGCGTTTCGAAGGTACGACAGTCGACCAACGCTCTTGGGCGCGGTTGCCCCGACCGGCAAGGCATGTGCTCACCCGCCTTCGGTCTGCGACCGAAGGCGCCCATTCTCGAGTTCGAGAGCGCGAACGCGCGCTTCCAGCTGGGCCAGAGCCGATTCTCACGGTCAACACCGCCGAAGCCGCGGTCCTATCGGCCATCGACGGACAGGGGGTAACATGTCTTCTCTCTTATCAGGTGGACAGCGCGCTAAGCGCGGGCGATCTGTTGCCGTTGCTCACATCGTTCGAGCCCGATCCGGTTCCCGTGCACCTCGTCTACCCAGCTGGGAGCACGAGCTCCGCCAAGGTGCGAGCCTTCGTCGAGCTCGCGACGCCGCGCTTGCGCGCGATCCTCGGCGATTCTCTGCGGTCCGCGCAGCGTCGGAGAAAATAGACCTTTGTTGCGCGTCATCACGAGGCTTCGGCGGTCAGCGCCTCTTCTCGCAGCTCTTCGAGCGTTTCGACGATCGAGCGACGCCTCCCGAACATTTTTTTTGCTAAGCCGCTTGCCGAAGCACTGCCATGCCAACGTCGCTGCCGGACACCACTGCGGTTTCTTCGTGCGCCCACGCCTTGGCGATTGGGAGCAGCGCGGACTGAAGCGCGGCTGCGTCGCGCGGGCGGGCGTCGGGCGACTTGGCCAGGCAGCTCAGGATCAAACGTTCGAGCTCGGCGGGAATCGAGGCGCGAGCGCGCGCGGAGGGAGGCACCGGAACGCTGTGCAGGTGCTGGCAGCAGACCTCGAGCACCGTCTTGCCCGAAAAGGGAGGAACCCCCGTCAGCAAAAAGTATCCAAGCGCGCCGACCGCATAGAGGTCACTGCGCCCATCCATTGTTTCCGGCGCCGTCACGGCCTCGGGCGCTAGGTAGGTGGGCGTGCCGACAATCGCGTTGACATCCGTCTCTGCGGCGTCGCGCGCGTTCTGCCCAAATTCCTTGATCAAGCCGAAGTCGAGCACCTTGACCGTATCTTGCATCTCGCCGCCGTCGCACAAGAAGATGTTGGCGGGTTTGATGTCGCGGTGAAGCAAGCCGGCGCTGTGTGCTTCCACCAAAGCGCCGCAGATTTGCGCCAGCAGATGGGCGACGCGTGCCGGCGCTTGGGGCCCAGTTCGATCGACGAGCGCCTGCAGATCCAAGCCCTCGAGGTACTCCATCGCGTAGTAGAGGCTGCCTTCGGGGGTGCGACCGAAGTCGTAAACCGAAATGGTATTGGGGTGCCTGAGCAGGCTCGTCAGGTGAAACTCACGCTCGAAGCGCTCGACCGTGCCCCCTTCGGCGCGATCGAAGGGCAGAAGCTTGATCGCCGTCGGGCGCTCGAACACCTTGTCCTGCGCCTTGTAGACGATGCCCATCGCGCCTTCGCCAATCTTTTCCCCCAGGATGTAGGGGCCGAACGGCTCTTCGGCCGTGGGCGAAACCGGTCGCGGCCCGATGGCGCGCCGGCCAGCGGCACGCCCCCAGATCGTCGCGGCGAAGACTCGGAGCTCGATCGCGACCGCGACGACCCATGCCCAAACCGCTGCCGTCGTGCTTTCCGTCGTCCTGTTTTCTACGTCGATTGCGAGGGCCATTTTCCCTCTCCGAAACGAACGCACCGAAGATACGGGGCGCGACTGTCACCCTTGTGTCAGGAATTATCCGGGCGGCAGGTGCCGATTTTCTTCGTCCAGCACAGCGACTTACGGCCGACATCGGTCACGACGGGTCGTGCGCGCTGGCTCTACCGAGACGTCGTACGAAGCCCCCTCCATTCGACAAGAAAGTGACTTTTCTCCCGCCTGAGGTCGCCGGACCCGGCCCTACCCGGGACCGCGCGACCTCGGGCAATCGTCGATGCGTGCGATCGGTGAGACGGACCGGACCGGCGGAGCCGACCAACCAACCCTCATCCGGTGGCGGCACGCGCGGGCGTTGCGCTTTCGAGCAGGTGGCCGGCCTGCGTCCACTCTGCTTTTCCACCGCTGAAGACCCGTACGCGCCGGTAGCCGAGGCTCGCGAGCTTGCGCTCTGCCACGTGCGAATTTTGGCAGGTGGGTCCCGAGCAATAAACGACGATCTCGGTGTCCCTGTCCGGGAGAACCTGGCCGGCATGGGGCTCGATCGCATCGAGAGGCAGGTTGATCGCGCCCGGCAAGTGTCCGGCGTCGTAGTACGGCGACGGCAACGCTTCGACGAGAACGAAGCGGGCGTGCTCACGGATCATGGCGGTCAGCTCTTCGGTCGTGATTTCGGTCGACATGGTCGGCTCCTTTCGGCTCGGCGTTATCCGCGAGCTCGTGAAAGGAAGATGCGCTCGCACGCGTCAACAGTCGAACGAATGTTCGTTATGTTAGATATTCAAGCTGTGAATATCAATTCCGTCAACCTCAACTTGTTGGTTGCGCTCGAGGCGCTCCTCGACGAGCGCAGCGTCACACGCGCCGCCAAGCGCACGGGCGTTACCCAGCCCGCCATGAGCAACACACTCGCACAGCTGCGCACGCTCTTCGGCGATCCTCTCTTTCGCCGCGCCGCGCACGGCCTGGAACCGACGCCGCGCGCGCTCGCGTTGGCCGAGCCGGTGCGCCAAGGTTTGCGTCTGCTCGGCACGGCTCTGGTCATGCCGTCGTTCGAGGCAGAAAGCGCGGAGCGCACCTTCGTCGTAGCGGCCAGCGATTACGTCGAGTTCGTCCTCATGCCGCCCCTCATGCGCCGCCTTTCCGAGGAGGCGCCCGGCGTGCGCATCGAGATACGACCTTGGGGCCTGCACGAAGTGCCGCCGTCGCTGGCGCGGGCCGAAGTCGACTTGATGGTCGGCTTTTACGATGAAGTGCCCCGCGGTCATCGTCAAAAGCTGCTCTTCGACGAGGAGTACACGTGCATCGTGCGAAAAGACCATCCTCGCGTGAAGAAGAAGCTCGGCCTCGAGCTCTACCTGGCGCTCGAGCACGTGCTCGTTTCGCAGCGCGCCGACAGTCCGGGTTCCGTCGACCGCGCGCTCGCCGCCAAAGGAAAGCGACGGCGCGTGGCGGCGCGCGTGTCGCATTTTCTGATGGTGCCCATGCTCGTGGCCCGCACCGATCTGGTGGCGGCCATCAGCCGCCGCGTGGCGCAGCCACTGGCCGGCCCGCTCGGCCTCAAGATGCTGACGCCGCCGCTGTCGCTCCCGCGCGGGAGAATCGGCCAAGTGTGGCACGAGCAGATGGACGGTGACCCGGGCCAGCGCTGGTTTCGCGCGCTCATCGAAAATGTTTGCGCCGGGCTTTGATCCCGCCCTCACGAGCATCTGGCCGGTGCGGCCTTGGCGCGGTCCGTCGCTGGCAACGAAGGGGTGCTAAAAAATCAGCATACATTGCTTGCTAAATTTTTAGCATACGCTATGCCTTGCCTCACGATGGTCGCCAAGCCCGAGCTCACGCGCCGCGAGCGCCAGATCATGGACATCCTATATCGACGGGGTCGCGCCACGGCCCAGGAAGTTCTGGACGGCTTGGCCGACCCGCCCAGCTACTCCGCCGTGCGCGCACTCTTGCGACTGCTCGAAGAGCGCGGGCACGCGCGCCACATCCAAGAAGGGCAAAAATACGTCTATCTTCCGGCCGTGGGCCGGAGCGACGCGCGGCGCAGCGCGCTGGCGCACGTCGTACGCACCTTCTTCGATGGATCGGTGGAGGCCACCGTGGCGACGCTGGTCGATTCGTCGCGCGCCAAGCTGTCCCGAGCCGAGCTCGATCGATTGTCCCAGCTCATCGACAAAGCCAAAAAGGAAGGGCGTTGAAATGAACCTGCTCCCTCTGCTGCTCGATGCGCTCCGCGGCGCGCTGATCCTGGGTGTCGCGCTTGCGGCGCTGCCGCTCCTCTCGCGCGCGCCAGCGGCGATCCGGCGGGCGCTGCTCTTGGCTGCGCTCTTTGCATCCCTGGTGACGCCGTTCGTGACGCGCGCGCTCGCCGGCACGAGCGCGGTGCAAAGTGTGGCGCTGCCTTTCTTCGTGCGCGAAATTCATATCGATCCCGCGGTAGAAGCGGTTGACGCGCCGCCGGTCGTCGCGGATTCAAAAGTGGCTGCGCCGAAGCGTGCACGACTCGCGGCCGTCACGGGACGGGCACCGGTCGCTCCCTGGTCGACGCTCCTCGTCGTCGCTTGGGCCCTCGGCGCCGCCGCGGTCGTGGCGCGGCTCGGGTACGGGATTCATCGCGCTCACCTCCTCGTCGGTCGTGCACGGCGCGACGAGGTGCTCGCTTTCGATGCCGTCACCCGCGCGGTCGCGCATGAAACCGGCGTGGCCGCCGAGGTCGCCATCAGCGACGACATCGACGCGCCGGTCGTGGCCGGACTTTTTCAGCACGTGGTGCTCATGCCTCGTGCCGCCCTCGGGTGGAGCGACGAGCGATGGCGCTTCGTTCTTCTGCACGAACTGGCGCATGTCGCGCGTCGTGACTGTCTCGCCGGCGTGCTCACGCAACTCGCGTGCGCCATGCATTGGTTCGACCCTTTGGCGTGGCTGGCGCGCCAGCGACTCCGGCGTGAACGTGAGCTGGCAGCCGACGAAGACGTGCTCGCGGCGGGCAACTTGGCGAGCGATTACGCGGCGCACCTTTTGGACATAGCGACCGCCTCGCCGAAAGCGGACATGGCAGGTGCTCTCGCCATGACGGCGAGGCCGTCCGAGCTCGCCGAGCGCGTCGAAACACTCGTGACACGCGGCCGCCCCGCGCCGGCGTCGCCCGCGCTCATGCCCAGCGTTGTCGTGGCTGTGATGGCAATGGCGATGGCGGCGGCATGCGCCAACCCGCGTCCCTCTCCGCAGCCCGCCGCGTCGGGAGCGCGTGCAGCGAGCGAAACCGCGCCGATCATGGACAACGCGGCCAAGCAGAGCGGCAAAGAAGCAGGCGAAAGAAGCGCCGCAGTGACGACCGCGGCGGTCGTTGGCGCACCGCTCGTCGAGGAGGTCGCCAAGCACATGAGCGTGCCGTCCTCGCGTATCGAGCTCACCATCGACCCAGCGCTGCAAGCGATCGTCGATGACGAGCTCGCGCATCTCGTCGCCGCGCATCATCCCGCCGCCGCGACGGCCATCATGCTCGATCCGATCAAAGGCGAGCTTTTGGCCATCGGCGACGCCGCTACGGCGCGGCGCGCGTTCGTGACGGGCTCGACCATCAAGCCGTTGACGGTAGCGGCTG
This sequence comes from Polyangiaceae bacterium, assembly GCA_035318505.1. Taxonomy (GTDB): domain Bacteria; phylum Myxococcota_A; class Polyangia; order Polyangiales; family Polyangiaceae; genus DASWDH01. The sequence continues at coordinate 56,724 of DATHEQ010000382.1, forward strand.
CGCTCGAAGCGGGCGCGGTGCGGCTCGACCAGAAGTTCGACTGCCGTCCGCGTTCGATAGGGTCGCGCACGATTCACGACGGCAAGGAGCGGGGCATGCTCGACGTTGCCGGGATCCTCGAGGTGTCGTCCAACGTGGGGGCGTCGCAGATTTTCGAAGCTACGGGCAAAGAACGCTTTGATGAGATGTTGGCGCGTCTGCATCTGGGCGAGGCTTCCAGTGTAGAGCTGCCCAACGTGGCGCGCGGGGACGTTCCCAAGACGGCCCGACTCGATGCGTACGACGGCGCCATGATCGCTGTCGGCGAAGGGCTCACCGCGACGCCCCTGCAGATGGCCGCGCTCTACGGCGCCTTCGCCAACCGTGGCGAGTACGTCGCGCCCACCTTGGTGCGCAAGGTCACCGACGACTCGGGGCGAGCCATGCCTTCGCGCGCGGCCGCGCGCGAGCGGGTCATGCGGGTCGACACGGCGCAGACGGTGATGCAGATGCTCGAGCGCGCCGTCTCCGGCGATCAAGCGACGGGCAAACGAGGGAGAGTGCAAGGCGTGCGCGTGGCCGGAAAAACTGGAACGGGGGGTTGGACCACGCCCGACGGAAAGGAGCATGTCTACGCGAGCTTCATCGGCATCGTTCCCGCCGACGCGCCTCGCTACGTCATCCTCGTCGGTGCGGCGGACGTGGGCGAGAATGGCTCGGGACCCGTGGTGGCGGCCCCCGCGTTCGCCAAGATCGCCGCGCGTGCGCTCGGTGCGCGTTGAAAGGTCAATCGGGATGCGCGCGCGGCGTTGATCGCACTTGAATGAACAGGGCGTCGTTGGGGTCGGCGGGCAGAAACCGTAGCCAAGAGCGCGACGATCATTTCGCGCAGGCGGCGCGCCGACGAGCCGTGCTGCATGGTGTTCAAGTTAGCGCGTCGCGCGCGGGGGCGCCCCCAGCCGCTACTTTGTGCCGTTGAGCCGCCGCGAGAGGGCCTCCGCGGCGTTCAGCCATTCTAGCTGCGCGGCGGCGGTCGCATGCGCGCGCAGCGCCGTTTCGTAAATGCGCCCGAGCTGAGCATCGACGGGCGCGCGGGGAGCACGCACCGGGTCGATGGCGCAACCTTCGCAGCGACGGCCCTCCAGAATTTCATCGAGCTCGCCGCGAAATCGCGGCAGATCGGCGCGTAGCGTTTCTTCGCTCGGATAGACCCGGAAAAGAAGGAGGGACGGTAGGACCGCAAGATCGCCGTGAACGACGTCGTCCACGAGCTCGGGATGAATGAACACGGGCCGAAGGGATGCGTTCTGCTCGGCAAGCCAGCGAGCCGCGGAAGGGGCATCGGCGGGTGGAAGAGCGAGGGCAGGGTGGTGGCGCGAAAGCTCGCTGCGCTTCCACGACATCCAGAGCTGGCCCGGCGTGAGCACGATCCGGTCGCCGCAGCGCTGCTCGACCTGGCACGCGTAAAGCGCCGCTTGGCTCGCCATGTCGCTCTTCAGAAGGACGAGCGCACCGTCGGGTGACGACGCGATGAGGTCGTGCGCGTAGGCAAGTCCCCGGCGATCCTCGCTGAAATCGAAGGAGGATAAATGGGCGAGCAGCGGCGCCACGGCGAGCGCAGCGAGGAGACCTGTCGTGGCATGAGCGATTCGCCGAGATAAGCGGGGAACGGCAGCGAGCCATCGCTCCAGTTGCGCCGTACCGAAGCCGACGATCACCGCGAAAGGAACATGGCTCATCGTGGTGAAACGCTCGAAGAACGCGACTCGGTACGGCGAGTGGATATCGAACGCATTGAGCGCAGCGAAGAGCGGCCCCGAGCAGAAAAGCGCGGCCAGAAGGGCGATTGACGTTCGACGCGCATGCCGCAATCCCCCCAGCGCCCCCGCGACGAAAAGGAGAACGCCCACCGTGCCAAAGCTGTCTGCCGTTCCCGCCGACCAGGCGTCGAGCCGTTCCAACAGCTGACCGTCGACAAGCCGTCGCGATGCATGCGTGACGCCGCCGTAGTCCTGTCGCGTGACGAGCTGCCAAAGAGATGCGACATCGTGCACGTCGCCCCACGAAGGAAGGGGATGGCGCGACGCGACGACAGGGATGAGCGCATAGAAAAAAATCGGCGGCACAACGACGCACAGGAAAGCCGATGTCAGGGCGCGGGGACGGAGCCGGACATCGCGCGCGATGCGTGCTCCGACGAGAACGATCAATGCCGGAAACGCAAGGACCACCATCGGGTGGTGGGCGAGTGAGAGCCCCAGTACGGCGGCTGGTAATGCCCAGCGTATGTGGGGCGCGCCGTTCGCTCTTTCAGCGCTGCTGATGCGAATAGCGAACCAAAGGAGGCACGCGAAAAACAGGTCGTTCAACGGAAAGACCTCTGCGTAAAGCGACCCCAGGAAAAAGACGCGTCCAAAAGCGAGCATCGCGGCGCCGACGAGCGCTGCGGCAAGCGAGCCGGTGACGTGCTCGATGATCGCGCCCACGACGCCCGCTGTCACCGCGTGCAGGAAGGCGCTCGACAGGTGCACGCGAAACGGGAGCTCGAATCCGGGCAGCCACGTCATGACGTGCGCTAGCAGCGTGTAAAGAGGATACCCGGGCGGATGAGGAACGCCCCCTACCGCGGCCGCCGTGATGAGCTCGGCCGAGTCGCCCATGACGGTGATGGTGCGGTAAGTTCGCGGCACGTACGCGACGAGCGCCGCTAGTGCGATCGCGACCAACAGAAGCACCCGGTGACGGCGCGCGGCGAGCACGCCCACGATGGTAAGGGCAGCGTGCGCTGCTGTCGAAAATGGGTGCACGCCTCGTCGCCGGAACGACTAGGATGCGCGCATGCGAAAGAGCCTTCTACCCGTCCTCTGGCTGGCCGCCGCGTGTGGCGCCGAACCCGTGCACCCTGCGGCCCCCGTCGCGCCGGCATCGGCCCCCGCGACGGCGAGCACCCCCGCGCCCGCAGCGGTCGAGGCGAAAACGACGAAGCGCGTGGTGGTCGTCTTGTCGCGCAAGGCAGGGACGAGCGTTAGCACGGTCGCCCCGGATGGCACGGTGACGGTCACGCTCGACGTGCTCGAAAACGGACGCGGACCGCACACCGACGCCACCGTGCGATTCGCACCGGACGGGACCATCGCGTCGCTCGAGGCACGCGGTCATCACACGATGGGCACGCCGGTCGCGGAGACATTCACGCGCGATGGAGCCCGCGCGCAATGGAAGAGCCACGAAGAAGATGGCTCGCGCGAGCTGAAAGGCAGCGCGTTCTTCGTGCCCGTTTGCGATTTGCCCGAGGCGCTCGGATGGCTGGCCAAGGCGCTCCTCGACAATGGCGGCACGTTGCCGCTTTTGCCGGGCGGCTCGGCGCACATCGAGAAGACCGTCGAAACGACGGTCCGCGCAGGCGCTGAGCAGCGCAAGGTGGCGGGCTACGTCATCACCGGCCTCGATCTCGTGCCGACGCACGTCTGGCTCAATGAAGACAAGAGCTGGTTCGGCTTCATCAACGCCTGGCAGTCCGTCGTCCCCGAGGGCTGGGAAAGCGCGATCGAGCCGCTTCTTGCCAAACAGACGGAAATCGATCGAGACCGCGATCACAAGCTCGCGCAGACGCTCGCCAAAAAGCCGGCGGCAGGTTTCGCTTTCACCAACGCGCGCGTGCTCGACGTCGAAAAAGGCCGTTACCTCGCGGATCAAACGGTGGTCGTCGTTGGCGATACCATTCAGTCCATCGGTGCTGCCAAAGGGGCCAAGGTGCCGAAGGACGCCGAGGTGATCGACCTCGCCGGCAAAACGCTCGTTCCGGGCCTCTGGGACATGCACGCCCATCTCGGCGACGTCGACGGCGTCCTCAATATTGCTTCCGGCGTGACGACAGTGCGCGACGTGGGCAACGACCCCGACAAGCTCGACGACTACAAGAAACGGTTCGACGATGGCAGCGCGGTCGGCCCGCACGTGATTCGTTTCGGCTTCATCGAAGGGCGCGGCGACAAAGCGGCCTCGAGCAAGGTGACCGCGGAGACCGAAGCCGAAGCCAAGGCCGGCGTCGAGTCGTACGCCAAGCGCGGGTACGAGGGGATCAAGATCTACAACTCCATGAAGCCCGAGCTCGTGCCCGTCATCGCCAAAGAGGCGCACGCGCGCAACATGATGGTCACCGGCCACATCCCGGTCCACATGCTGGCCAACGAGGCGGTGCGTGCCGGCTACGACGGGATCGAGCACATCAACATGCTCTTTCTCAATTTCTTTGCCGATCACGACACCGACACGCGCACCACCAAGCGGTTTACCCTGGTCGGGGACAAGGCAGCCAGCTTCGATCTCGGAAGCAAACCGGTCACCGATTTCATCGCCCTCCTCAAGGACCGCCATACGGTCATCGATCCGACGCTCAACGCGTTCGAGGGTCTCTTGGTGGGTGAGCAGGGCAAAGTCATTCCCGGGCTCGAGAACGTCGTCAACCGATTGCCCGTTCAGGCGCAGCGCTTCTTCTTGACCGGGGGGCTCCCCCTCGACGCCGACAAGATCAAGACGTACCGAGCGTCGTTCGACAAGTTGCTGGAGATGACGAAGCGTCTCTACGCTGCGAAGGTTCCCGTGGTGGCGGGCACGGACGCGCTCGCGGGTCTCATGCTGCACCACGAGCTCGCGTTGCTCGTTCGCGCCGGTCTCTCCCCCGCCGATGTTTTGCGGGCCGACACCATCGACGCGGCCCGCGCGATGAAGCTCGATAAAAAGAGCGGCTCGATCGCCAAAGGCAAAGTAGCGGATCTGATCGTCGTCGAGGGCGACCCCCTGGCCCACATCGAGGATCTCGCGGCCGTCGTTACGACCGTGCGCGGCGGGGTGCTGTTTCCCTCCGCGCCGCTCTACGAAGCGGCGGGCGTGCGACCTTCGTCGAAGTAGCAGCGCCGAGACATCGCCGCGCCCTCGTGCAAGCTCCCTCACCTCCGGACGCGCGCCACGGCTTTGCCTATGCCTTTGCCGCTTACGCCGCATGGGGCGTATTTCCGCTCTATTTCAAGGCCCTGCACGGCATTGACGCGCCCGAGATTCTCGCCCATCGGGTGGCGTGGTCCGCCGTCTTTCTCGCCGCGCTGGTGAGCGCGCAAGGCCGCTGGAAGGAGTACGCTCGCGCTTTCCGCTCGGTGCGTAGCATCGCCATCTACGCCCTCTCTACCGCGCTCGTCACGACGAACTGGCTTTTTTACATCTGGTCCGTCGTCACGGGGCACGTTCTCGACGCGAGCCTCGGGTATTTCATGAACCCGCTCGTCAACGTGCTTCTCGGCTTTCTTTTTTTGGGAGAGACGCTGCGGCCGCGTCAGGCGATGGCGGTGGGACTCGCGGCGCTCGGCGTCATTTTGCTCGTGCTCCGCGTGGGTCGGTTTCCTTGGGTCGCATTGTCCCTGGCGTTTTCGTTCGGAGGGTACGGTCTGGTGCGCAAAAGGGCGGCCATCGAGCCGATCACGGGGCTGCTCGTCGAAACGTCACTCATCGCGCCGCTCGCGCTCGGGCTCATTGGCGTGCGCGCGTGGCATGGTACCGGCGCTCTTGGACGAGATGTCGGCACCACCGTGCTTTTGCTTCTCGCCGGCGTCATCACTGCCGTGCCGCTCATCTGGTTCGCGCACGGCGTTCGCAATCTGCGCCTCGCTACCATGGGACTCATTCAGTTTATGACGCCGACCCTTCAGTTTTTATTCGCCGTGCTGCTTTTTCACGAACCTTTCACGACCGCACACGGCGTCGCCTTTGGCTGCATCTGGGGTTCGCTCGCGATCTACACGGCCGACGTCTTTTGGGGGCTCCGCCATCGCGCGCGGCCAGCCGTCGTGTCGTCAAAGTAGGCGAGTCATCGCGGATTTACGGACGATGTCGTTCGCGCCGTACGATTGCGGGGAGACGTGCAAGCTCGACGAGCAGCTTCGGCACCTCGCTCACGCCGATTTTCGAGCCCGGGGCATCGAGCCAGGCGTCGAGCACGATCTCGATGCATTGCTTGCTCACGTTGCAGAGCCCCCTCGCCTCGAACCCCAGCAGCCGCGCGAGAATCTCGATGTCGAAGCACCATCTCAGCTGAAATGGCCGTTCGAACACGCTCCTCATCAAGTCGTTCATACGAAAGAGCTTCGCTCCGCACTGCGTATCGTAAACGCCAAGACCGAGCGTTGCGGCAGCCAGCGTTGCGAAGACCCGACCGAGGTAGTGCCGTGCCGCCGTCCGCTCGATCGCGCCGCCTAACCGTCGCAGGCGCGACCCCATCGCCAATAGCAGCGAGGGATCCTCGAGAGCGATTGCAAATCGAGCGATCAGCCGGAGCGGGGTGGCAAGATCGGCGTCCCAATAGCCCACGAGCTCGGGCGAGTGTTCTGCTGCTGCCAGCACGCCTCGCCGAACCGCTTCGGCCTTGCCCGAATTTTTCTCGAGCTCCAGGAGCAAAGCGCGTCCGGGGACATCGTCCACGAGTGCTTGCAAGATCTCGGCGGTGCGATCCTTGCTGCCGTCGTTGACGAACAAAAAGCGGAGTTTCGGTTCGTCTTCGAGGGCTCGACAAAACGCATCGACATCGAGGCGTGAAGCCTCGTTGAAGCATGGAACGACCACTATCGTGTCTTGCACAATGCCCATGCACTAAGCCCCGGCAAAGTCGCGCCCATGCGTCTGGCTCCGAGTAGCACCGAGTTGTCCAGCGACAGGGCGCGTGTGACCAAGCGCGTGAGCAGCGGCCCCCTCCGCCAGCCGCCAACCCCGAATTCGACGTCGCCAGTCGGCTTTTGCACGAGCTCGCCGAGCTTGCCGATCCCGCGCGCAATCAGCAGCGACGCGAATAGGTAGCCACTCTCCATGACGTCGAGCTCGACGTTGCTCACGGTTTCTCGCAGTTGCGGCAGACTATAACGACGGTAATGCCGCAAAGCCCGATCGTGACTCGAGAATAGGGCTTGAAACGCGGGTACCGTAACGAGCAACAGCCCACCCGGGGCCACACGGCGCTCGATGATGCCGCGCAGGAATGCCTCGGCGTCCTCTACGTGCTCGATCACGTCGCACAAGAGCACGAGCTCGAAGCGACGCTCCCCCAGCGTTGCCTCGTCGCGCGTGAACTCGACGGTTTTGCCGTCGACCTGCCGGACTCCGCAGCTCGCTTCTGGCAAGTGCACGTCAACGCCGGCGAGCGCTGTTGCGCTGAAGGCTCGCTGCACTTCGCGACCCGAGAATCCATCGCCACAGCCGTAGTCGAGGACCGTCGAGAACCTCTTGCGCACGCGGCCGAGCACTCGAATGATCGCCTCGGCACGGGCCACCTCCCACGGATGCCGAGCGCCGGCGCCCGCGCGCATTTCGCTCAGATCCATCACGTCAACGCCAGACGTTGCCGTCCGGCGCTCGTTACGGGCGGGGTCGAGGACTGCCTCGTGACGCACACGGACCGGCGCTTAGCAAATCCTTCGCTGCATGACCAGGACAATGCGGGTTCGGCGCGAATGCTCAGTGAATGCTCGCCAACACGCCCGCGTTCTCATCCGTGGGGTGGCCGCGTTGAGCGAGCACGAACTCACCCTTGCGCATCACGACGCCGAACGTCCCCGCCTGGAGCGCCCCGACCACCAAATCGCGTTCGAGACCGCCGGGTGTCATCCAGACCAGCAGAAACTCCGCGTCAAAGAAGCCGACCTTGAGCGTGTACGCGTCCGGGCGGCTGGAGACATGCGCGGCCAGCATCTCCGATGCAGCGATCTTCGCGCGTGGCGGCACTTTAGCGATGAGCTCGTAGAGATCGCGATGGCGGTCCCTGTCGGCGCTCTTGATCCCGGACCGAAACGGTACGAACCCACAAGAGAGCAGCTCGTGATGAAACACGGCGCCGAACTGGTACGACGTGACGAGCGTCGCCGCGCTGATGGCCACGAGCCAGGCTCGGAAGCTCGGCGGGCTGCCGGGTTGGGACTTCTCGCGACGTTTGAGCCAGGCCAGATTTGCGATCATGGCGATGAAGAGAAAGCTCGTCCAATAGGCCGTGTACTGAAACGCGATGCTGTTCAGGGCCGGGTACTTGGTCGCCAGCAACGTGAAGAAGAAACCCGGCATCGTGCAGAGGAGCCCGATCGGTCGGCGCCAGGGCACGAACACGAGCGGCGTCATGATCTGGAGCAGATAGACGAGCTTCTGGCCTTCGAGCAGCGAGGTCATCGTGTAGCCCGGGTTGCCGAAGACAGTCTTCAAGACGCCGCCGAAGCCTCGATCGCCTTCCGGCAGGAGCTCAGCGTACTGGTGGATGTAGGCGCTCTCGCCCGCCAAGAAACGGGGCATGACGATGAACTTGAGGGTGACGAAGTAGACGCCGCCAATCAGCGCGACGATCAGCCCAGCCCGGGGCCGCTCGCCGGTCAAGACGAGATAAACACCCACCAGCGCCAGCAAAGCGGAGAAATCTTCGCGTGTCGCCAACGTCAACACGATCGCGACCGCTGCCCAACGGTCGCGCCGACCTTCCAGCAGCCACAAGCAGAGCAGGAGGAAGAATGGTGCAAACGGGAGGTAGTGGAAATCGTAGAGGTTCGAGCCTTGAAACGGCGCGTATGCGAGGCACAGGACAGCGACGAGGCAGGCGGCCCACTCGCCGATGTGGCGACGGGCGAAGAGATAGAGCGGAATCGCCGTCGCGCCGATCAGCGTCGCCTGGATAGCCAACAGCATCTCCGGACGCGGCCAGATACGGTACGGGATGCCGAGCACGTAGGCGATGTACGTTTGGTGATACCCGAGATGACTCGAGAGCGGACCAGCCAGCACCGACGTTTTGAAGAGAGGTCCCGTGAAGTGGACGGCGTTCCAGATCAGGTTGTTCTCGATACCGAGGTCGTGGCCGGAGGTGCCGAGGAGGTAGTGGTTTTCGATGGTGAGCTTCGAGAAGTAGAACGCGTATGCCGTGGAGGCGACCAAGACCAGAGCGAACGGCAAAGGAGGCCAGCGGGTGATTGACCGGCGCAAGGGTTCGAGGCGTTGGTGCAGGAAGGCGCGGCCCGCGTCGCCGAAAATGGGCGGCGTCGATAATGAGATCCGCATCAGCGCTTGGAGAGCGAGCCCGAAACCGGCAACCAGCGCCAAGAACGTGAGCTCCCGCCCCGGCGACCACAGCTGCCAGCGGAAAAACAACGGCACGATGCCGGCGAGCATGAAGGGCGATGCGCGGTGCGAGACCCGATACACGAGGTCGAGACCCTGTTCTCGCTTTCGGACGAGCACGGCGATCGCCGCCAGGACCGGAACGAGTGCGCCGAAAGCCATGTCGGCCATCAGGTACTTGCGGCTTTCCGGCGCGAGGGCGTTGCTGACAACGTACTTGTCGAGGTCGGGAACCATCTGCACGGTCCAGCCGAAGAGTCCGACGGACATGCCCTCGAAAAGCAGCATGCCCACGCTGCGAAACGCGAGCGTCAGGGGGGGCGGCTGGGCCTCTCCGGATTCTGGCGGCAGCATGGGCGCGCGAGTCTAGGCGCGCAGGGAGTGATCAAGCAATCCAAATTCCCGGCGTTGCCGGGACCGCCCACGACCCCTTGGGCTCACCGCAAGCCGGCAAGCAGCGACAACGGGTCCCCAACGGCGCGCGGCCGTGCTGTCATCAAAGTAGGCGAGCCATTGCGACTTCATCCATGTCTTCTGTGGCGCTCGCACGCCGGAACGCGGCGCGGAGAATGCCTTCCCGCACGAAGCCGTGCTTCTCGTAAAATCGGAGGGCGCGAGCGTTGTCGGTTTCGACGAGGATCTCGAGGCGGCGCACGCCGTTGGAGCGCGCGAGGGTGACGATCTCGTCCATGGCGCGTGCACCGAATCCGCGTCCGCGGAAGGCGGGATGCATGGCAAAGCTTCCCAGCGTGGCGACGTGCGAAGAGCGATGGTCCTGGATACGGAGCGCAAACGTGCCGACCACCTGGATCCCATCCACGAGAAGATACGTGCATGCCGCGCGCAGCAGTTTCTCGAAAATGGGATGAAAGTCGACGACGGCCATCGGTTCGTAGCTGAGGAACGGGTGATTCTCAGCGTCCATGTAGATGTGATGAAGGACGTCGCGGTCGTCCATTGAAATGAGCCGGTGGTTCATGGTGCGCGTCTCAATCTAGCGCCATTGCGCGGCGATGAGCACCGCCACGCCGACGGCGATCACGAGCCAACCGAATCGCAATGCGGGCTCCGCGGCGGCCCTCTCGAAGAACGGAAACCGAACGACATGAATGCGCTCTTGTTCGGCGTCCACCAAGAGAACACCGTCCACTTCAAAAGCCATCCGGTACTCGAGCAATTGGCGGCGCGTGGCCGGCGTACGAAGGTGGGGAGCGTAGGCGCCCGTCTTCACCTCGGCGACGTAGCGCACGCCGTCGCGGCTGACGAGGTAGTCGGCGCGCAGCGGTATCGTGAGATCTTCGCCGTCGATGGATAGTCGATAGGAACACACGAACTGCGCCGCGATGACGCAATAGCCGCGCATTTCCAGTAACTCGCGGGCGCGTGATTCCCCCCGTCGTGCCCTGGTGATGCGATGGACGATGCGCCGGCGACGCAGCCATGCATAGAGCGCCTGGCGCACGACGAAGATCGCGAGCAGCGCGACCGTGATCATCAATGCCCAGCGCAGATTTTCGTGAGAAACGCCGGGCATGGCACCTGATGGCATTGATCGAGGTCGAGGGCCAAGAAAGCGGAGAGCGCCGCCTCCGCGCGTTACATGGCGCCTGTCGAAGGCCGGTCGGGTCGAAGGCGGGTCGGGTCGAGAGCGCCGAGTTAGCGGCGCCGCTCCGCGCAGGCGGTCGGAGTCGGGCTAGTCGCGGTCGACCGCGTAATCTTCGCCGTAGTACTTGGCGGTGGTATGCGTATGAAAAGCAATCGCCGAAATGGGAGGATATTTCGGCTCGCCGAGCCCAGGCAGTACGTCGAGGATCTCGTCTTCCCACACATAAACGGCCATCGGAAAGGAGACGCGCGCAGAGAGCGCGGCGTCGCGTTCGCGCGGTTGGCTCACACGGTGGGTCGTGGACGGGAGGCGATCGTTGGTGATGCGTTGCATGTAATCGCCGGTGTTGACAATGATGCTCCCCCGCGGCGCGTCGAGCCGGATCCACTTCATGTTGCGGCGGTTCAACACTTGGAGCCCCTCGATGCTCGGCGCCGGCAAGAACGTGAAGAGATCGACGTCCTCGTGCCCCAACATTCGCCCACCCGCGCTCGGTTCGGCGAGGGCGCTGGGCGAAGGATAGTAATTGAGGCGAAAACCAAAGTTCGTCGCGCGGAGCTTCTCGTCATAAAGATGCGGGTCGCAGCCGAGGTAGGTGAGAATGCTCTGCATGACGGGAAGCACGAGCGGTTGCTCGGCGTCGACCGTCGCCCGGAAAATGGGCTCGAACTCGGGGCGCGGCCAGAACGAAGCAGCATCGAATTTCTTGCGGTCGAGATCGAACGCGCGGCGGCAAAAGACCCAACCTTCTACGAGATCGGGGTGAATGATGGTCGTCTCTTTCAGTGGGAAATAGCCCTGATTGACCGAACCGTGGCGCTTGGCCACATAGGGGAGCCGCTCGTCCATGGGAATGGTTTCGAAGAAGGTGCGTACGGCCTGGTCGGTCCGCTCGAAAAGCGCGGGATCGATGCCGTGCCCCGTCAAAATGGCGAAACCGATTTCCTCCATGGCTTGGCCGAGAGCGTTCGCGAACCGAGCTCGCCCTGCCTTGCCGCCGTGAAACCACTCGTTCATGTCGCAGGTGCGGATGCGAAACTCGTCGTCGAACGCTTCGTCGCCGGCAGCCGATTCCGAGAGACGGTAGGTCTGCTGCTTCGTTACTTGATCGAAACGGCTGAAGTCGCGATTCAAAGCCTGCACGCCGTGGTCGCGGAGTTGGCGGTCGTTGCCCATGTGCACCTTATTCGCTTCGTCGAGGCTTGCGGCGACGTAAGTCCCCGAGGTGGTGAACCATACGCTCGGGGGGCCGCACTGGCCAATGCCCCCCGCTGTTACCCGCGTTGGAACGACCGATCAGGGCCCCACAGGGATTGCGGTCGGGACCGGCAGAGCGGTGGGCCCCGCGGGGGCAGCTTTGGGCGCCGATTCGGCTGCTGTTTTCATGGCCGCGAGACCCTTCTCGAAATCAGCGCCGATCATCTTGTCCATGTCCATGAAGAGCGAGGCGGCTTTGGCCATGAAGCTGTTCTCGCCGTCCATGGCCCAGGTCACCTTGGAGCCTCCCGCCGCCGGAGCGAACGTAAACGTCGTCGCATTGGTCGCGGCGAACGGCTTCAAGAACTCGAGCTTGATGCCGATGGTCGAAGGACGTTCGCTTTTCTCGAGTGTCATATGCCCTTCGCCGACCTCGTCGTTGCCGGACCAGGCGTACTTCGCGCCGACTCCGGCCGGAGGTCCTTCGAAGGTCTTCTTCATTTGGGGATCCCGCTTCTCCCACGGCGACCACTCCGGCCACGCATGAAAGTCGTTCACCAAGGCGAATGCATTTTCGGGTGGTGCGCCGACGCCGATCGAGCGCTCGACGTGAAAGGTCGCCGGGCGCGTGAGAATGACGAGCACGAGAAGCACGATGACGGCTGCGACGCCAATGAGGATCTTACGAGCCATGGAGCCTTCATTTTCTCCGGCCGCGAAGGCCGGTCAGAGGCGATGAGAACACCACTATGTGCCGATGCAAAGATCTCGGGACGGCCCCGCCCACTCCGCGTCTGGATAAGCCAAGTCCGCTGAACTACGTGACATTTTCCCCACGATGGCCGCCGATCTCACCTTCGACACCGCCCGAGAAAAAAAAACGACGCGCGGGTGTCGATCTGGGCGCTCCCTTTCGACTCAGGGTACGCGCGGGCACGTTGCCCGCGTGGCGGAAGAACGAAAAAAGGAGATCACCATGCAATACCTGCTGCTCATCTACGAGAACGAACAGAACAACGCCAAGATGTCGAAAGCAGACGGCGACAAGGTCATGCAGGAGTACTTCGCGTTCACGAAAGACATCCAAGACAAGAAAAATTACGTGGCCGGCGAAGCGCTCCAGCCGATCGCCACAGCGACGACGGTCCGCGTGCGCGACGGCAAAACCGTCACGACCGACGGCCCGTTCGCTGAAACGCGCGAACAGCTCGGCGGCTACTACCTGGTCGAAGCGAAGGATCTCGACGAAGCGCGTTCCATTGCAGCGCGGATTCCGGCGGCGCGCACTGGCTCCATCGAGGTGCGACCGGTCGTCAAGTTCACCTGACGCTCGGTAGCGCTCGCACCTGGGGCCGGCGGGAGTATTCTCCGTCGGCCCCGGTGTCGATCGCTCAAGAAATCAATCGCGTTTTCCGCGACGAACGCCAGCATGCGCTCGCCACGCTGATACGTGTGGTCGGCGACTGGGACGTCGCGGAAGAGGCGCTGCAAGAGGCATTCGAAGCAGCCGTCGTGCAATGGCCCGAAGCGGGCGTGCCCGATCAACCAAGGGCGTGGCTCATCCGTACGGCGCGCAACAAGGCGGTGGACCGGGTGCGCCGACAAGCGTGGCTCGAAGAAAAGCGCGCCGGGCTCTTGGCCGAGGCCGAGCCAGGCGATGAACCGGCGTACGATCCCGAACGACCCGACGACACCGCAGAAAACGAGGGCTGCGATGACGACATCGATGACCGTCTGCGTCTCCTTTTTACGTGCTGTCACCCCGCCCTCGCGCCCGAAGCGCAAATTGCACTGACGCTGCGCACGCTGTGCGGCCTCTCCACCGAGGAGATCGCGCGCGCCTTCTTGACCCCCGCGGCAACGATGGCGCAGCGCCTGGTGCGTGCCAAAGCGAAGATACGCGGTGCCGGTATTCCCTACCGCGTGCCGCCGCGCGAGGAATGGAACGAGCGGCTGCAAGCGGTGCTCGCAATTGTTTACCTCGTCTTCACCGAAGGCTACGCGGCTACGTCGGGTGATGCCCTCGTGCGCCGCGAGCTCACGGCGGAGGCGATTCGGCTCGCGCGTTTGCTCGCGCAGCTTTTGCCAGGAGTGGAGGTGCTGGGACTTTTGGCGCTGCTCTTGCTCACCGAGGCGCGCCGCGACGCACGTGCCACCGCGAGCGGGGACGTCATTTTGCTCGAAGATCAAGATCAAACCAAATGGGATCGCGCCCAGATCGACGAAGGACTCGTCCTCGTCGATCGCGCGCTTCGCTCCGGCCCGCCCGGACCTTACGTGTTGCAAGCCGCCATCGCTGCCGTCCATGCACACGCGCCGCGATCCGACGGCACCGATTGGCGACAGATTGTCGCGCTGTACGACCGGCTCTATGCGATCGTTCCGACGCCGGTGGTCGCGCTCAATCGAGCCGTCGCGGTGGCGATGTGCGACGGCCCCGCCGCAGCCTTGCCCCTCCTCGACGAGCTCGTCGCGTCACGCGAGCTGCGCGAATACCACCTCTTGCCGGCTGCCCGCGCCGACCTCTTGCGCCGGCTCGGCCAAACGCGAGAAGCGGCGGCGGCCTACCGCGAGGCGCTCGCGCTCGTCGGCAATGAACCAGAACGACGATTTTTGGCGCGCCGGTTGGCGGCGCTGGAGGGATGACCAGGCGGGTGATGGGGCCGACATCGACGACCGTCGAAATCCGAGCCCAATCAGATCCAAAGAAGTAGCGCATCGAGCTTGCTCTCGCGCAGCCAGAGCTCGCGGCCGACGCGAACCGCGCCGCTGCCTCCGTCACGCACAACGCGTTTGAGCTCGCTGGTCACGATGCGCAGGCGGTCGTACTGGTGTCGATCGAAGGTCGCTTGGCGTTCGCACAGGGGCCTTGCCGCGGCCATGCGGGGTACCGGCTCGTCCGGCGCGACATCGCGCGCTTCGACCAGCTGTCCACCTTGGATCAAGAGCAGACGCGAATGCTGCGCCAAGGGCTCGCGAAAGATGACCGCGCTGTCGTAGAGAAGACACAGCCAGCGGGCGCGTTGGAGAAGCTGATAGCCGTGCATGACGCCGCGCTCGAGGTGTCGCACGACGCGCTCGGCGTCCCATAGGCGGAGCTCGGCGCCGGCGTCGTCCGTTTCTTCACTTTCCGCGTCGCCGCCGATGGTTGCCGGGTTGGCTTTGGCCATCAAGATGAGTCTGCGCGCGGTGGTGACGAGCGCCTGCCGCCGATGGGACGACCCTTCTAAGCCCGTGCGAGCGCCGAGACCGTACCGATCGACGAAGTTTGCCAAACCCTCGGCGAACGTGTCCTCGCCGGGCGCCCACCGTTCGTGCATGCCCATCGCCCGCGCGCGCAGAAGACGCGTCGCGCTTTCGCCGGATAAGATCTTTTCGATTGCGCCGAACGCTCGTACCGAGAAGGTGGATGGCAGAGGTCCGTAGCGATGCGCGGCGCTCGGCTCATTGGCAATCGCGACGAGGTGCGCGTCCACGAACCAGGTGCGCGCATCGCCCGCCACGAGCTGGACGTTGTAGGGAGGGTGCAATTCCTTGATGCTCTCGTTTTCCAGGAGCGCAGCTTCGAGCGCCGTCCGTGTGTGCGTCACGTGGATATCGTGCACTTGCGTGAGCATCTCCAGCGCGCGCTCGGTCCGGGAGAAGACGGACGTAAAATGACTGCCGACGCGTTTGCGCAGACTGGCCGCTTTGCCGACATAGAGCACGTCGCCGTTCGAGCGCAGCAAGCGGTACACACCCGGCGCGTCGGGCAGCGTTCGATAGCGGGCGCTCGGAAGTGGATAGCGGCGCTTCTTCGACCGCGGCGGCGCCGTCACCGGCGTGGCCAGCCAATCGCCGAGTTGTGGCCACGTGTGAATCCCGCGCGCTGCGAGCTCGGGCACGACCTTCTGCCAAATATGCGCCGTCGCTTCGACGTGGCCCAGGCAACGGCGGGCGAGATCGACGCTATGGCCGAGATAGCCGGCGAGAGCGCGCATCGATCGCCGCGGTAGGTCGGGATAGAGGCGACACGCGATGGCGTGTACGCAAACGGCGTCGAGTGGAAAGCTCGTCTGGGGCTCGAAACGGCTGGACCAGTCGCGAAGGAAGGCAAGCTCGAACTTGGCAAAGTGAATCGCCGCGGGCATGCGGTCCGCGAAGCGCATCGTGGTGCGGAGCCGTTCCCACGCGTCCGGCGGCGCAAGTGCGATGGCGACCTCGGCTTCGTCGAAACCCGTAAGCCGTCGAACCTGCGATCCTACGTAATGTCCGGCGGGCAGGCTCACCCAATGCGCTTGCAGTTGCTCGATGTCAGTCGTGTTCGCCCTGGCGATCCCCCAACCTACCTCGAGCACCGCACCGAGCACCGGCGTTGCCCCCGTCGTCTGGCAATCCACCACCAAGACGTCGAGTTCCGAAAGCCGATCCACGGTGCATGGGTGTAGAGGGCGCCCTGGTTGCGTCAAGTCGCCCGGGTGTCGACGACGCTCCGCAGCGTCGCTCCGTCGGTCAGGACGTGATCTTGCGAGCGAGCGCTTCGATTTCCGTCCGGCGGGCGCGGGCGATGAGCAGGAAGACGATGCAAAGCGCTCCCGGTATGAGCGCCAGGCTGGGGGGCGGGAGGACGAGCAGGTGAGCGAGCACGGCGCCCACCATCACGACGGCGAGCTCGAGCGCCGCGACGCCGGCGAGCTGCGGAATCAGGAGACCGACACCGCCGGCCAGCTCCATCGCACCCGTGAGGTACATGAACCAATCACCGAAACCGATCTTGGCGAATCCTTCACGCATTTCTGGCTGAAGGACGAGGATCTTGTTGACGCCGCCATACACGAAAAGCACGGCGAGCAGGATCTGGACAGTCCACAGCGTGATGGTCACCGCTCGGCTGCGCGTCGCGGTCGTCTCGGTCACGTCGCTGGTCGTCGCTATCGTCGTCATGGTCGTTCTCCTATATCGGGAGCCGCCCGCCGGGCGATCTGGCCGCATGAACGCTGGCTCTTACTTGGGCGTCGAACGATAAAGCGCCGGATCGACAAGCTTGCCAGTTCTTTTTCTAAATGGTGATCACCAGCTGGTCTAAGTTGGTGAAATTCATGCGCACAAAGACGAACCGCCATCAGCGGGTCGATGGCTTGCCGGTGTTGATCGCCAATTGCGCGGCGAACGCCCGCTTGTAGGCGGGCCGCGCTTCGCCACGGGCGAGATAGGCAGCCAGGTTCGGAAATTCGTCGAGAATGCCCGATGATTTCGACCTGAGCAGCACCGACGCCATCATCAGGTCGCCCGCGCTGAATGCACCATCGAGCCACTCGGCATCGCCCAGGCGAGTGGAAAGTTGCTTCAGCCGGCCGCGGACGCGGTCCTCGACGAAAGGCAGGCGTTCTGCGTGCCAGGGCTTGTCGCGCTCGAACAGTCTGGCGCTTACAAGTTCAACGATCGGAGGCTCCACCGTGTTGAGCGCGGCAAACATCCATGTGATCGCGCGCGCCCGAGCATTGGCATCCTCCGGAAGCAAGCCTGCATGTCGCTCGGCGATGTGAAACACGATCGCCCCCGTCTCGAACAGCGCGAGATCGCCTTCCTCATAGGTCGGAATTTGGCCGAAAGGATGAAGCGCCAGATGCGCGGGTTCCTTCATCGCACGAAACGAAACAAGGCGAACCTCGTAGGGTTGGCCCACTTCCTCGAGCGCCCAGCGAACGCGCGTATCACGCGCTAGTCCCTTGCCGCCATCGGGTGAGCGTTCAAAAGCGGTAATGGTGATGGTCATCGAGAGGCTCCTTACTTGGCGAAAAGATCGGCTAATTGGGCTGTCCGGCTGGGACCGAGCGGCGCGCGCAGGCAGTTGCGCGTTCGAGCAGCAGCGTGCGCTCGCGCGCATTGCGCGTCAGCGATGCGGCGCGCTCGAACTCGCTGCGCGCCTCGCGGAGGCGGCCGAGCTTGAAGAGGAGATCGCCGCGCACGCTCGGCAAGAAGTGGTATTCGGCTAAGGATGAGTCCGAGGTGAGCGTGTCGACGATTTCGAGCCCTGCCGCGGGACCGAATGCCATTCCCACCGCCACCGCGCGGTTCAGCTCGACGACCGGCGACGGAGAACGCTGCATCAACGCGTCGTAGAGCGCGGCGATGCGCGACCAATCCGTGTCCGCGGCGGTGAGCGCGCGCGCATGACACGCGGCGATGGCGGCTTGGAGCGCGTACGGTCCGCCCGCGCCGCCCAGTTTTTCGGCGCGCTCGAGCGCTGCCAAACCGCGCCCGATGAGAAGGCGATCCCAGCGTGCGCGGTTCTGCTCGAGCAAAAGGATGGGCTCCCCCGTCGCACTGACGCGCGCCGCGGAGCGGGAGGCTTGAATCTCCATGAGCGCGCAGAGGCCGTGGACCTCTGTTTCGCTGGGAGCGAGCTCGGCCAGAATTCGCCCCAGGCGAAGCGCGTCTTCGCACAGCGCGGGGCGCATCCAGTCGTCACCCGACGTCGCCGAGTACCCCTCGTTGAAGATGAGGTAGATGACCTCGAGCACCGACGAAAGGCGCGCCGCCAGCTCGGCGCCGCGAGGCACCTCGAAAGGGACCTTCTCTTCCGCCAACGTCCGTTTGGCGCGCACGATCCGCTGCGCGATGGTGGGTTCCGAAGCGAGGAACGCACGCGCGATTTCTTCCGTCGTGAGCCCGCCCAGCAGGCGCAAGGTGAGCGCGACGCGCGCCTCCGTCGAAAGGATCGGATGGCACGAGGTGAACACCAGGCGCAGGAGGTCGTCACCGACATCGTCGTCGATGGCGGCTTCGATGTCCGGTGTCGCTGTTTCACGCTCCTCCATCTCGTGCCCCAGCTCCTCGTGCTTTTGCTCGAGCCGCTTTCTTCGACGCAAGACATCGATGGCGCGATGTTTGGCCGTCGCCATGAGCCAAGCACCGGGATTGTTGGGAACGCCCGCCGCGGGCCACTGTTCGAGCGCGACCACGAGCGCGTCTTGCGCGAGCTCTTCGGCCACGCCGACGTCACGCACCATTCGCGCGAGACCGGCGATCACCCTGGCCGACTCGATTCTCCAAACAGCATTGATGGCGCGATGGGTCGCGGAAGCCGTCACGGCCTCGGATCAGAGCACCTTCCCGCGCCAGTGCAAGTCAGCGCTTGGATCGCCCTTGCATCTCCGCGAATCCGGCGGCCGCCGCTTTGACGTCGGCGGGGAAGTCCGACATCTCCTGGACTTGGCGGACTTCGAGGATTTCGTTCTCCGAACCGGGGCAGCGGGTCGCCCACTCGATGGCTTCTTCCTTCGACTTTACCTGGATGAGCCAGTAGCCGCCGAGCACCTCTTTGGCCTCGGCAAAAGGCCCGTCCGTGACTTTCGCCTTGCCCCCGGGAAACGAGACGCGCGCGCCCATCGACAGGGGGTGAAGTCCGTCGAGCGCCAGGAGCACGCCCGCTTTCTGTAGCGATTCGTTGTACTTCATCATCGCCGCCACCCCCTTGGCGTCGGGCACGGTGCCCGGTTTCGCGTTCTCGTAACCCTTCGGGATCATCAGCATCATGAATCGCATGGTCGTTTCTCCTCGTTGGGGGGGCGGCCCCGTCGCGGTCGTCAACCGGATGTGGCCCTGCCTCTACGCTCGCGACGATCCGGCATGCGTCGGATCGACACGGGGCGCGCTTTTTTTGGCAAAAAGCCGGTATCTATTCGAAAATCCAGGGCTTTGGGCGGCATCTTCCGGAGCGCTCGCAACCGGGCGGGCAGCGCGAAGTCGTGTTATGAGGCGGGCGTGATTCGCCCCACCCTGTCCGCCATGGAAGCCCTTACGCGACTGCGCGAGGGAAACCGCCGCTTCACGACCAACGTGCGCAGCTTGGACGCGCTCCTCAGCCACACGAGGCGCGCCGAGCTCGAACGACAAACCCCGTGCGCCATCGTGCTTGGTTGCTCCGACTCGCGGGCTCCGGCCGAAATCGTGTTCGACCAGGGGCTCGGTGATCTGTTCGTCATCCGCGTCGCCGGCAACATCGTGGCTCCCTCTCAAGTCGGTAGCGTCGAGTTCGCCGCCGAACGGTTCGGTACCCGCCTGGTCGTCGTGATGGGTCACACCGCGTGCGGCGCCATCTTGGCGACGCTCGAGCACGTGGAGAACCCCGCCGGCAAGTCATCCCGCAACCTGCGCTCCATCGTCGACCGCGTGCGACCAGCCATCGAGCCGCTCATGAAAACGGACCTCGCCCGCGATCGCGCAGCTCTCCTGCGCGAAGCGACCCGCGCCAACGTTCGCGTTGCCGCCGACCACTTGCGGCACGGCTCGCAGCTACTCGAGCAGCTCATCCTCGAGGAGGGCCTGCACGTGGTTGGCGCGGAGTACAACCTCGAAACAGGTGACGTGGAGTTCTTCGACGGCATCGAGAATGGGCTGACGTAACCAGCGTCAAGTCTTCAGCCGATACCCCGTCTTGAACATCCAGCGCACGATCACGAGGCACGCACAGAGGAAGATCAGGGTCATGGTGACGCTGACGTCGACGCTGACGTCCGACACGCCGTAAAAGCTCCAGCGAAAGCCGCTGATCAAATAGACCACCGGGTTGCAGAGCGTGATCTTCTGCCACAAGGGCGGGAGCATCTTGATCGAATAGAAGCTCCCGCCGAGGAACGTCAGCGGCGTGACGATGAGCATCGGCACGAGCTGCAACTTTTCGAAACCGTCGGCCCAAATGCCGATGATGAAACCGAAGAGGCTGAAAGTGACCGAGGTCAGCACGAGAAAGCCCATCATCCAGAGTGGGTGGGCAATGTGGTACGGCACGAAGAGCCTGGCCGTGGCGAGAATGATGGTACCGAGCAATATCGACTTGGAAGAGGCGGCACCGACGTAACCCGCCACGATTTCCATGGACGAGATCGGCGCCGAGAGCACCTCGTAAATGGTGCCGGCGAAGCGCGGCATGTAGATGCCGAACGAGGCGTTGGAGATGCTTTCCGTGAGGATGGAGAGCATGGTGAGACCGGGGACGATGAACGCGGCATAGCTGATGCCGTCGATCTCCGTCATGCGCGAACCGATGGCCGAGCCGAAAACGAGAAAGTAGAGCGACGTCGAGATCACCGGTGAAAGAATGCTCTGAAAAATGGTGCGGAAGGTGCGCGACATTTCGAAGACGTAGATGGCGCCAATCGAGTGACGGTTCATGAGCGCGCCCTCACCAGGTTGACGAATATCTCTTCGAGAGAGCTCTCTTGTGTCTGCAAATCTTTGAATTCGATGCCAAGCTCGCCGAGTTTGCGCAAAAGGCCGGCGATGGTCGACCGGTCGCGCTGCGCGTCGAAAGTGAAGACGAGCTTGTTGCCGTTGTCGGACCGTTCGAGGTTGTAGGCGGCGAGCTCGCCGGGGACAGTGGTGAGCGGATTCTGCAGCTGCAAAATGAGCTGCTTTTTGCCGAGTTTCTCCATGAGAACCGCTTTGTCCTCGACGAGGATGATCTCCCCTTTGCTGATGACGCCAATGCGATCGGCCATCTGCTCGGCCTCTTCGATGTAGTGGGTGGTCAAGATGATGGTGACGCCCGTCTCGCGTAGCGACCGAACCATCTGCCACATGTCGCGGCGAAGCTCGACATCGACGCCCGCCGTCGGCTCGTCGAGAAAGAGGATCTGCGGTTCGTGGGAGAGCGCTTTGGCGATGAGGACCCGGCGCTTCATGCCCCCCGAGAGGGTCATGATCTTGCTGTCCTTCTTGTCCCAGAGCGAGAGCGAGCGCAGCACTTTCTCGATGTGCTGCTCGTTCTTTGGCTTGCCGAAGAGGCCGCGGCTGAAATTGACGGTGGCCCAGACGGTCTCGAACATGTCGGTCGACAGCTCTTGGGGGACGAGACCGATCTTGGCGCGCGCGGCGCGAAAATCGCGCAGGATGTCGTGACCGTCGGCCCGCACCGTGCCCTCGGTGGGGTTGACGATTCCGCAGATGACGTTGATGAGCGTCGTTTTGCCGGCGCCGTTCGGACCGAGCAGAGCGAAGATTTCGCCTTTCTCGATCTCGAGATTGACGTTCTTCAAAGCCTGAAAGCCCGAGGCATAGGTCTTGGTGAGATTCTTGACGACAATGATCGGCTCCACGCGCACCTCCACGACGACCGAGCCGGGACCGAGCTCGGCCCCCAGCATGGCCGAAACGCCACGCGCGAGCACGAAGTTTGGTGGGCGATCGGTTCGCCCGGGCCGGGACGGCGATGCTACCTTTCGCCGGTGACCGACGCGTCCATAGGTCGCAAGATGCGCGCGAAGACCATGGGGCACGGCGGGCCTCTCATCCGCGTGAAGCACGCGGAACCATGATTCACGGCGTGGGACGCGACGCTGCCCGCATCGCCGGGATCATCGGCGAGCGCTGCGAGCATGCCCCCACCGCGGCCGTCGGCGTGCACGCCCTGGCGGTGTAACGCCCGCGATCTCGCGACCAACCGGGAGGGCTCCGGCTATAATGTGCCCATGACCGACGGCCCCACCGTTCCCCAACGAAGACTTCCCATCTTCCTCTACGGCACGGCCTGGAAAGAGGAGCGAACGGAAGAGCTGACGCGCATGGCATTGGCGGCCGGCTTCCGCGGGATCGACACCGCCAACCAGCGCAAGCACTACGACGAGGCCGCCGTGGGCGCCGCGGTGGCCGCGAGCGGCGTGACACGGACCGATCTCTTTCTGCAGACGAAGTACACCTACGCGCGCGGGCAGGATCATCGCCTGCCCTACGATCCCAAAGAGAGCATCGCAGCTCAGGTGCACAAGTCCTGCGAAAGCTCCCTCCAGCACCTCGGCGCCGACTGTATCGATTCTTTTCTTCTGCACGGGCCGTGGTCCGATCATGGCTGGGGGGCACAAGATCGCGAGGCGTGGCGCGCCATGGAAGAGCTGCGCCAAGCGGGGCAGGTGAGGCTGCTCGGCGTGAGCAACATTTCGCGCGAGCAATTGGGGAAGCTGTGCGAAGAAGCGACGTTGCCGCCGACCTTCGTGCAAAACCGATGTTATGCGCGCACCGGCTGGGACAAGGACGTGCGCGATCTATGCCGCAAGATGGGCATCGTGTACCAAGGATTTTCTCTACTCACCGCCAATCGTCACGAGCTCGGTAGTGCGACAATGACGGGCATGGCGGCGAGGCTCAATCAAACCGTGCCGCAGCTCGTGTTTCGCTTCGCGCTCGAGCTCGGCATGCTCCCCTTGACGGGGACGTCGGATCGGAAACACATGCAAGAAGATCTGGCGAGCGCCGACCTCGGTCTCAGCGCGGAAGACATCGCGGTCATCGACCGTATCGGGCAGCGACACTAAGTCGCGCGCAGGTAGCGCGTGTCGGGGTTGTCGCGCCTCCAGATCACGTGGTCCATGAAATAGTGGTGAATGTTCACGACCACGAAGAACGCCGCGAAAAACGGGGTGACGCCGAGCGCGTCGATGGGACCGTGGCGCAGGGTGCGAGGCGTGCGTAGCCCATCGAGCAAGGTGGGCGCGCCGCGAAAGAGGAGCCACCCGAGAACGAGCGCGGACACCGCCAAGACACCGAGACGCACCGCGGTCGGACGGCCGAAAGAAGGCGGTCCTTCCTCGGCGCGCGCCTCGTTGCGCTTCATGAGCCAAACGAAGTAAAAATACTGGATCGAGTGAAGCGCCGGGATCAGATATTGAATGAGCCGATCGGCGCTCGAGTAGATGGTCCAAGACCAGACGGTGATGATGAAGCCCGCGAGCGGCGCCCACGGGAGCATCGTTTTTTCGCGCCGCCATCGCCCGAAGAGCACGCCCGCCAAGGCCACCGTGCTGACGGCGAGCACCCATCCGGTCGTGATCGCGAGCCAGCGCGGGTGGGCGAGCGCGTGATAGACGACGCCTTTTTCCGCGAACTCGCCGGCGGGGGCGGCCGGGCTCGCCCAAGCGTAGGCCCACGCGGCGAAACAATGCACGAGAATGACCGCGCGTTCGCGCGACGTCATGCGAACGCCGCGCCGCGCGGAGAGAACGGCCAGCACGCCGAACCCCTGCTTTACGTAGTGCCATCCCACGAGAAAGAACATGAGCTGGATCATCGAGCCGAGCTGCTCTGCCGCATGAGACGCGAGCGCGGCGAAGGCCCAACCGACGAGCGCCGCCGGCACCAAGAATCCGGCGATCGCATAGCGAATCCGGTACGAGAGATCGTACGACGCGGCGAGGGTGCGCCGGCGCGCGTCTTTGTAAAAGAGCAGGTAGGTGACCGAGAAATGCGGATCGTTGATGACGTAGGCGCCGTAGAACGTCGCAAAACCGAACGCGTATTCGGATGCGCTTAGCCCGAACGTCGTTTTTAGGAGCCACGACAAAGGAAAGAGCACCAAGGTGGCGCCGCCTGTGAGCATGAACTCTGAAAAGCGCCCCCCGCGCGCTTCCGCGGCTCGAGCGACGGCGTGGTCGCCGGCGCGAGCGAAAGGGGACGGCGGTCTGGCTGCGGCGGCGTGCGTCGGCGCGCGCGCCGTGAATGCCGCCGTGCCGCTCGTCATCCGCGCAGCTTATCACGCGCGCTTCCGAGTTCCCGCGTGCGCGGGCGTGAAGCTCGCTAACCTGGCGACATGACCGATCCCTCGGCGCAGCGGCAGGTCGATGCCGAGCAACTTCGCCGTTTCGGCTATGCCCAGCAGTTGCTGCGCGAAATGGGCGGTTTTGGCAGCTTTGCGCTGTCTTTTTCCATTATCTCCATCCTCACTGGCGCGGTGACCCTCTATGGGCACGGGCTGCGCTTTGGCGGTCCCCTGGTCATGACTGTCGGGTGGCCGCTCGTTGCGATGATGACCCTCACCGTCGCCGCGAGTCTCGCCGAGCTCGCATCGGCCTATCCGACGGCCGGCGCGCTTTACCACTGGTCGGCGCTCTTGGGTGGGCCGGGGTGGGGATTTTTGACGGCGTGGCTCAATACCATCGGCCAGTTCGCGATCACCGCCGGCATCGACTACGGCCTCGCCGATTTTCTGGCCCCGATGCTCGGTCTGCCGCCGAGCCGCGGGTACGTGATCGCGCTCTACGCCGCCGTCCTTTTTTCGCACGCCGTTCTCAATCACGTCGGCGTTCGCACAGTAGCCATCTTGAATTGGCTATCGGCTTGGTATCACGTGGCCGGCGCGCTGGCGCTCGTCGCTGCGCTGGCGTGGTTCGCGCCGAAACAACCGCTCGGGTTTCTCCTCACCCGCTTTACCGACCAGCCGTACCCCTACGGCTACGCCTTCGCCGTCGGACTTCTGCAAGCGCAGTGGACGTTCACCGGGTACGATGCGAGCGCGCACATCACGGAGGAAACCATCGATCCCTCCCGCAACGCGCCATGGGGAATCGTCCTCTCCGTGGCGGTGAGCGGCGTCGTCGGGTTTTGCATGCTGCTCGCCGTGACGCTCGCCATCGGCGATCTACCGGCTGCGGCCGGCGCGCCCAATCCGTTCATCTTCGTGTTGCAATCGGCACTGGGTTTGCGACTCGGCAACATCCTTCTCTGGTTGGTGATGGGCGCGATGTGGTTTTGCGGTCTTTCCTCGATCACCTCCAACTCGCGCATGCTTTTCGCGTTCGCGCGTGACGGTGGTCTTCCGCGCTCGGCGTTCATCGCCCAGGTCTCGCCGCGTTTCCAGAGCCCCCACGTGGCCATTTGGGTCTCCACGGCGGCGGCTTTCGCGGTGGCGCTCTGGTCGCAGGCCTACGCCGTCATGGTCGCGCTCTCGACGACGGCCCTCTACGCGTCCTATGCTCTGCCGATCTATTTGAGCGTTCGATCGCGCGCCGCCGGGCAGGAGCGGGTACGAGGTCCGTGGCAACTGGGGCGCTTCTCGCGCCTCGTCAATCTCGTGGCGCTCGGCTGGATCGGCGTCATCACCGTCCTCTTCGTGCTCCCCCCCAACGAGCTCGCCGGCTACACGTTCGCCGGCTCGCTGTTTCTCCTGCTGATGTACTGGCGGCACTACATGCGCGCGCGGTTTCGCGGACCGCAGCTATCCTCCGCTTCGCCGCCCGGATAGGGACGGGCGCGGCGGCGTAAGCGCAATCAGCGCGGAACGCGCTTCATGAAGTCGGCCAAGTCGTCGGCGTGTTCTTCCTCTTGCTCGAGAATTCGTTCCATGAGGCGGCGTGAGGTCGAATCTGTGTCGCCAATGTAGCGAATGATCTCGGCGTACGCCTGAATGGCGATGCGCTCGGCGACGAGATCTTCGTGCAGCATCGACTGCAGGTCGGTTCCGGCCACGTATTCCGCGTGACTTCGCTCGGCAATCCCCTTGGGATCGAAGTTCGGCTCGCCGCCCAGCTGCACGATGCGCTCGGCGAGCCAATCGGCATGCTCTTGCTCTTGGTTGGCGTGCTCTAGAAATTCGCCGGCGATGGCGAAGCCGGCGATGCCGCCGCTGGCGGAGGCCATGAAATAGTGGCGGCGGTAGCGCAGGTTGCAGACGATCTCGGTCGCCAGCGCACCGTTCAAGAGCTCGATCACCTTCTCGCGATCGCCGCGATAGGCGGCAGTGACTGCGCCCTTTTCCACGTCGGCGCGCGCTTGGCGCCGGATCTCTTGGAAATCGAGGTTGAGTCCACGCCGTCCGTCTCGTTCCATGTTCTCCTCCGTAAATGACTGGTCGTGTGCTCGTCTAAGCCGATGGAGGTCACTTGGGTGATGGCGTCGGCGCGCCGTCGTACGGCCGTGATCTCGTCCGCCGCGATGAGGGTAGCCGCGATTCGCGCCAGAACGACATCGGCTTCGCTGATCCCGGGCTCGAGCGCGTCGGAAAGCGCCTCGGCAAACTCGGCCGCGTTCGAGAAGCGTTCTTGAACGGCGATGGAAAAAGCCCGATTGAACACCTCGTCGAGATGGGGAGCGAGGAGCCGCGTGTTGTCGATCGATTCGCGTTGTCCCTGGAGCGCCGCTCCGAGCACGCCGATCATCGATTTACCTTGGAACGGCGGACGGCCGGTCAAAGCGGTAAAGGCGAGCACGGCGAGCCCCCAAAGGTCCCAGTGGGGAGCGGCCTCGTCCGGTTTCAGGATTTGTTCGGGGCTCATCGCGTAGATCGTACCCGACGGTGATTCGTCGCCATCGAGCGGCGCTTCGTCGAGCGCGCGCGCGACGCCGAAGTCAATGAGCTTCGCAGCCATGCTGCCACCGTCGTCGAACACCATCACGTTCGACATTTTGACGTCGCAGTGAACCACCCCCGCGGCGTGCACCGCATCGAGCGCCGACGCAAGCTGGCGAACGATCGTCGTCAGCTCGACGGGCGAAAGCGTGCCCCGACGGGTGAGCAGCGAAGCCAGGTCTTCTCCTTCGATTTTCTCGAAAATGATGTAAGGCACGGCGCTCCCGCATCCATAATCGAGCGCGCGCACCGCGTGAGGTGTACTGACGCGTGACGTGATCCGTGCCTCGCGCCAGAAGCGCTCGCGCGCTTGGGGGTGGTGATCGAAAGCGGGCCCAAGCACCTTCACCGCGACCTCGCAGCCCATGTCTTCGTGGTGTGCGCTGAAGACACGGCCCATCCCGCCCTCGCCGAGTAAGCCTCTTAGGTGAATCTTCCCGAGCATGCCGGATCACTACGCAACGTGCGTGCCAGGGGCGCTACAGGCGTTCCGGCCATTTTCACGGAGGCTGAGCGTGCAATCGGCGTCCTTGCCCGAGACCTGCGCCGTGTCAGGACGCCTCAGTGTGGCGCTGATGTCGCCGGCCGCCGACAGGACGGCCTCATGGGTGCACATGGCAGAGTGGGCGCCGATCACGCTTGGCACGACCGCTGCTATGCACTCCGTAGAGCCGCGCTGCGTTTGAACACGTTGCCTGGGTTCCGGCTCGCCGCGAACTGATCGCCCCTGGAGGAGCTATGTCTTTGGTCGCATGGGTTGTCTTCGGGCTGGTGGCGGGCTTCATCGCCGGCAAGCTGGTGAACAGCACTGGCCACCGCGTCTGGTTCGACGCATTCTTGGGCGTTACAGGTGCCGTGATTGCCGGCTTTTTCTTCGATGCCACGGGTGGCCGCCGCGTGTCCGATTTCGACCTGCGCAACGTCTTCGTGGGCGTCTGCGGCGCTTCGTTTGCGCTCTTCCTCTATCATGCCGGTGTCGGTCGACGGCCCTCGCCTAGGAGGGGCATCGTACAGAGGCGATCCGCCCGTCGTACCGAATCCTCCCAAAGGCCGTCTCGCTCCGAAGCGCTCGCTCGTTAGTCTCGCTGATGCAAGAACGTCTCGTCGTGTGGCGTTCATGCAGCAGACGTAAACGGGACTGTCGACTTTTGGCTCGGGGGTGGACCCGGTCTGCTCCTGCGACAAATCGCCCTGACCGGAGTGGCCCATGAAGGAGCGCGTCCTCATCATCGACGATCAAGGAGAGCAATGCGAGCTGCTGGGGGAGCTCGTGGCGGCGCTCGACTACGCTCCCGTGACGACGACCCAGCCGGCCGAAGCCCTCGATCGCATTACACGGGAAAACTTCGACGCCGTTCTCACCGACCTTGAAATGGCGTCGATGAGTGGCGTCGATGTTTGCAAGGGGGTATCGGTCATTCGCTCGGACGTGCCCGTCATTCTCGTCACAGGGATGGCGTCGATGGACTCCGCGGTGGCCGCGTTGCGGGCCGGCGCTTACGACTTTCTCACCAAGCCGGTCGACGCGAACGTGCTCGGCCTGACACTGAAGCGAGCGATCGACCACCGTAAGCTTCGCGCGGAGGTCAAGCTACTACGCGCCAGCGCGCCCGACCAGGGCGCCGGCGGCATGGTCGGCGACAGTCCCGCCCTCTGTAAAGTGCGGGAGATGGTCGCCCGCGTCGCGCCCCGCGACGTCTCGGTGCTGATCGAGGGTGAAACGGGCACCGGCAAAGAGCTCGTCGCTCGAGCCATCCACCGCTCCAGCTCGCGCCACGGGGGACCGTTCGTGGCCATCAACTGCGCCTCCATTCCGGCCACTTTGCTGGAGAGCGAGCTTTTTGGCCATACGCGCGGCGCCTTTACCGACGCCAAAACCGCGCGCGACGGGCTTTTCGTGCAGGCCTCGGGAGGCACGCTGTTTCTCGACGAAATCGGGGAGATGCCTCTCGAGATGCAGGCCAAGCTCCTGCGCGCGCTGCAGGAGCGAACATGCCGGCCGGTGGGGTCGAATGGGGAGGTTCCTTTCGATACGCGCATCGTGGCCGCGACCCACCGCGATTTGGAGTTCGAGATCGAAAGCCGGCGCTTTCGCGAGGATCTCTACTACCGCATCAACGTCGTCAAAATCTCCATTCCGCCGCTGCGCGAACGGGGCAACGACGTCCTTCTTCTCGCTGCCAATTTCTTGCAGAAGGCGGCGGAGCGCAATCGGCAAGAGCCGCTCTCTCTTTCCCCGCAGGTCGCGGCGCTTCTGCTTGCCTACGACTGGCCTGGCAACGTGCGCGAGCTCGAGAACTGCATCGAGCGAGCCGTCGCCCTGGCGCGTTTCAGCGAGCTCAGCGCGGAGGACCTGCCGGACAAGGTGCGTTCCTACAGCCCGCGGCGTTTCGTCGTCTCCGCGGACACCGAAAGCGAGATCCTTTCGCTCGACGAGCTCGAGCGGCGCTACATCCTGCGCGCGCTCAAGATCTTGAACGGCAATCGCTCCCGCGCGGCCACCGTACTCGGACTCGACCGCCGTACGCTTTACCGGCGCCTCGAACGGTACGACGCCGATGGGGGCGGGGTCCCTCCGTCGGGCGGCTCGTCGTCGAAGCAGATCGCACCGACGTCGTGAATAGTGGGCAGTTGGTCGTGGATCCCGTTGACCGCAAGGCGGAGCTCGAGCGACGGCTACGCCGCGCACTGGTGTTGCCGGCGTCGATCGTCTTCGCGCTGGCGCTCATTCTGGGCGTCCAGGTAGAGCGGCGCGTCGACTATCAGCAATGGGTCGACCACTCGGAGCGCGTATTGGGCGCGCTTGGCGATCTGCACCGGGAAATTCTCGATCAGGAGTCGGGACTGCGCGCGTTTCTGCTGACCGATGACGACAGATTTCTCGAAGCGTACCGGCGCGGTCGCCCCCGCGCCCAGCTCGACGAGCTCGAGAGCATCGTCGCCGACAACCCGTCCTCCCAATCGCGGGTGCGCGAAATCCGGCAGGCGTACGAAACGTGGAGCAACAGTCGGGCAGCGAGAATCTTGGCCAACGGCGAAGACGCGCGCCAGCCCGCCAACGTGCGCGACGGCAAGCAGATGATGGACCGCGTGCGCGCTGGCATTTTCGGCATGCAAACGGCAGAGCTCGAGCTGCGTCAGGACCGCGTGCGCGCCTCGCAAACGTCGCTCTTAGCGACCCGCATCGCGTTCGTGGTCCTCTTCCTCCTCGCCGCCGCCGTCCTGGCCTGGGTATCGCGCAGTCAGCTGGCGGCGGTGGCCGGATTTTACGACGATCTCATGGCTCGCGAGCGACGCGCGCGCGACGAATCGGAGCGCGAACGCTGGGTTCGCACGGGAGAGGCTCAGCTCGCGGGCCGGCTTTTGGGTGAACAGGCGGTCGAGCAGCTCGCGGAGCAAACGCTGCGAGTTTTGGTGGAGTACGTGGGCAGCGACGCGGGCGCGCTTTTCCTGCGCGACGGCGAGACGTGGGTGCGCCGCGCGGCCATCGGTGTCGATGCCGAGTCGAATGCGACGACGAGTTTGACGATACGAGAAGGGCCGGTGGGGCGCGCCTCATCAGAGAAGAAAATCCTCCACCTGAAAGACCTGCCGCCCGGCTACCTCCACGTCCGCTCCGGCACCGGCGAGCATGCGGCCGTCGAGCTCGTGCTCGTGCCGGCGATGGCCGACGAAGAGGTGCTCGGTGTGGTGGAGCTTGGATTTCTTCGCGCGGTCGACCCGCGCGCGCTCGATCTTTTGGAGCGCGCCGGCCGCATCGTGGGGTCGGCAATTCGTTCGGCAACCTACCGGCGGCGTTTGCGCGAGCTCTTGATCGAATCGCAGCAGCAAGCAGAAGAGTTGCAAGCGCAACAAGAGGAACTGCGCGTTGCCAACGAGGAACTCGAGCAGCAGGGCGCGGCGCTGCGCGAAGCGCGTCAAGTCATGGAAGAGCGTCAAGAGCATCTCGAGCGAACCAACGCCCGCCTCGAGGAGCACGCCCAGGAATTGGCGCAAGCGCGCGAAGCCTATCGCGCCAAGGCCAGCGAAGCCGATCGCGCCAGCCGCTACAAATCCGAGTTTCTCGCCAACATGTCGCACGAGCTGCGCACGCCCCTCAACAGTACCCTGATTTTGGCGAAGCTCCTGGCCGACAACGCGGCAGGCAATTTGGACGAGGAGCAGGTCCGCTTCGCTCAAACCATCTATTCGTCGGGCAACGACCTCCTCACCCTCATCAATGACATTCTCGATTTGGCCAAAGTCGAATCCGGGCATATGGAGGTGCGCCACGCCCCCGTCGACGCCGCCGGCATCCTCCACGGCCTGCGGCGGACATTCTCGCCCGTCGCTCGAGAAAAGCGGCTCGAACTCTCGATGTCGGCCGAGGAAAACGCGGGAGAGCTCCTGACCGACGGCCAGCGGCTCGAACAAATTTTGAAGAACCTCCTGTCGAACGCCTGCAAATTCACGGAAACGGGCACGGTGTCGCTCTGCGTGAGCGGCGACGACGGGTTCGTGTTTTTCGAGGTGCGCGATACGGGGATAGGAATCGCGCCCCAGAACTTGCAGTCCATCTTCGAACCATTTCGCCAAGCCGACGGAACCACCGAGCGCAAGTACGGCGGTACCGGGCTCGGTCTCTCGATCTCGCGCGAGCTCGCCTTCATTCTCGGCGGCGTGCTCGACGTGGAGAGCACGCTCGGCCAAGGGAGCACTTTTCGCCTGCGTCTTCCGCGCCGGCCGGGGGCGGCGAGCGATGTCGCGTTGCCCGCGCCGCGCCTGGCTCCCGCGTTGGTCCCGCCGCCTGCGGCGGCGTTGCCGAGTCCTCCCGCCTTCTCCGATGATCGCGACACGCTCGACCCCGGTCGCGCGGCGGTCCTCGTCGTGGAAGACGACGTTGCGTTCGCGCGTATCCTCTACGACCTCGCGCACGAGAAAAAAATGCAGTGCCTCGTCGCCCACGACGCGGCCTCGGGGCTGGCTCTCGCCGCCCGGCATCGCCTCGCCGGCATCATCCTCGACGTGAACTTGCCCGATCGGACGGGACTCTATGTGCTCGATCAGCTGAAACGATCGAGCGCCACCCGTCATGTGCCCGTACACATGATGTCGGTCGAAGATCGATCGCAGCAGGCGCTCTCGATGGGCGCGGTCGGCTATTTGCGCAAGCCCGCCGACCGCGAAGCGCTGGCGAGCGCGCTGGCCTATCTAGAGGCGCACGGCCAAGAGCGGCAAAAACGAGTGCTCATCGTGGAAGACGACACGGTGGAGCGCATGGCGATCGAGCGGCTCCTCGCCGCGCCGGGCGTCGAAACGGTCACGGTCGCCAGCGTCGCGGCGGCCATGGTCGAGCTCTCGTCTCGAACGTTCGATTGCGTGGTGACCGATCTCGGATTTCCCGACGGATCGGGTTTCGATCTGGTCACCCAGCTGGCACGGGAGGACAAGTTTTCATTTCCGCCGATCATCGTCTACACCGCGCGTTCGCTGACCCGCGATGAAGAGGACCGTCTGCGCGAGCTGTCGAGCACGGTCATTCTCAAGGGCGTGCGGTCGCCCGAGCGACTCGTCGACGAGGTATCGCTCTTCTTGCATCAGGTCGAAAACCAGCTTCCGCTCCAAAAACAACAGCTGCTCTCCAAGGCGCGCGATCGCGAGGCGGCGCTGGATGGTAAGAGCGTCCTTCTCGCCGAGGACGACGTCCGCAACATCTTTGCCGTTACCAAGCTGCTCGAACCGCACGGAGCTCGCATCACCGTGGCGCGCAATGGGCGAGAGGCTCTCGAAAAGTTGGAAGAGGCTGCGTCGCCCGATCTCGTTCTCATGGACATCATGATGCCGGAGATGGACGGGCTCGAGGCCATCCGGCGCATTCGCAAAAAAGAACGCTGGGCCAAGCTTCCCATCATCGCTCTTACCGCGAAAGCCATGCCCGACGACCGCGAGAGCTGTTTGCATGCGGGAGCGAGCGACTACATCAGCAAACCCCTCAACCCGGACGTGCTTCTCTCGCTCGTTCGCGTCTGGATGCCGCGATGATCGAGCCGGGCGAGTCTGCGGAAGCGGCCTCCACGCCATTGCCGCTCGAGGAGCGCGCGGTGGAGGCCCTCCTGCAGGTCATCTACGAGCGCCGACACTACGATTTCAGAAGCTACGCGCGCGCATCGTTGCGAAGACGCTTGTCTCTCGCGCTCACCGATCTTCGCTGTCAATCACTGCACGATCTAGAGAACAAGATCCTTTCCGACGACCATGCCTTCGGCGCCCTGGTTCGGATCTTGACCGTGCCCGTGAGCGAGATGTTTCGCGACCCCCCTTTCTTCTCGGTCTTTCGCGAGCAGGTCGTGCCCGAGCTCAAAACCTATCCCTCCCTCAAGCTGTGGGTGGCGGGCTGCAGCTCGGGGGAAGAGGTCTACTCCCTTGCCATCGTGCTCGCCGAGGAACGGCTGCTCGACCGGTGTTTCATTTACGCGACCGACATCAACGAGCAGTCGCTTGGTCAGGCGCGCGCGGGGGTTTACCCCATCGATCGCATGAAGCTCTTTAGCGACAACTATTTCAAATCGAAAGGCAAGCACTCGCTCTCGCGCTATTACACGGCGGCATATGGCGGCGCCGTATTGGCGCGCTCGCTCACCGACAACGTAGTTTTCTCGGATCACAGTCTGGCGACCGATTCGGTGTTCTCCGAGGTGCAAGTCGTTAGTTGCCGCAATGTCATGATCTACTTCGATCGTACGTTGCAAGACCGGGTGCTCGGTCTCTTCCGCGATGCGCTTGCGCGGCGTGGATTCCTCGGTCTTGGCAGCAAAGAGACGGTCCGCTTCTCGAGTCACGCCGCACACTTTTCCGAACTGCCGGCGCGTGAAGGATGGTTTCGTCGATGCTGAGCGCGGTCGCATCGGGGCAGGTCGCTGCTGTTGTCGTCGGCGGTTCGGCCGGGGCCATCCAGTCGCTGCTGCGCCTTTTTCCCGGCATTCAGGCGGCCGCGGCCATACCTTTCGTCACCGTCATCCATCTCGCGCCCCGCCGCCCCAGTCTTTTGACGGAGCTGTTTTCGGAGCGATGCTCATTGCCTGTTCACGAACCCCGCGACAAAGAGCCGGTGACGCGCGGTATTTGGTTCGCGCCGCCCGACTATCATCTTTTGATCGAGAAAGATCGCACCTTTTCGCTCTCTCTCGACCAACCAGAGTTGCATTCCCGTCCTTCTATCGACGCACTCTTCGAATCGGCCGCCGACTGCTACGGCGGCGCGCTCCTTGGAATCGTGCTGACCGGCGCGAGCCGCGACGGCGCGCGCGGTGTTCGCGCCATTTGCGAGTCGGGCGGCAGATGTTTCGCGCTCGGTTCCGACGGTTCGGCCTACTTCTCTACGATGCCCAACGCGGCCATCGAACAGGGCGCTGCCATGGCGACGCTTTCCGATCTCGCCGTTCTGCTGCAAGATGCAGGGGATATTCACCTTAAGGAGGGCTGTCTTTTTGAAAAACATCCGTAGTGCAAAGCCCGTCTTTCTTCTGGTCGACGACAAGCCGGAGAACTTGCTCGCCCTCGAGGCGCTCCTGCGGCGCGATGACCTCGAAATCGTCACCGCCCTGTCGGGTCAAGAAGCGCTGGAAATCATCTTACGCCACGACATCGGGCTGGCGATCGTCGACGTTCAGATGCCGGAAATGAATGGTCTCGAGCTGGCGGAGCTGATGCGAGGGTCCGAGCGCTCCAAGCGGATTCCCATCATCTTCATCACGGCCGGCATGCACGATCGAGACACGGTGTTCACCGGGTACGACTCCGGCGCCGTTGATTTTCTGCACAAGCCCATCGATCCGCGCATCCTCAAGAACAAGGTCGAAACGTTCTATCAGCTCTGCAAACAGCGCCTCGAGTTGACCGAGACCTTGCGC
Organism: Polyangiaceae bacterium; assembly: GCA_035318505.1. GTDB lineage: Bacteria > Myxococcota_A > Polyangia > Polyangiales > Polyangiaceae > DASWDH01. Next base: position 91,627 of record DATHEQ010000382.1, read on the forward strand.
TTCCACGAGACATTCGTGGCCACCGTCGGTCACGATCTCAAAAACCCGCTCAACTCGATCGTCATGGCGAGCCAGATTCTCGCCTCGCAAATGCAGGACGGAAAGCAGCAAGAGCTCGTGGTGCGCATCCGGCGCAGCGCGCAGCGCATGGCATCGATGATCGACGAGCTGTACGACCTATCGCGCTGCCGGCTCGACGGTGGCCTCGCGCTGCGCCGTCGTTCGGTGGAGCTCGCTCCGGCCATCAAGCGCGTCGTCGACGAGCATCGCCTGAGCGCACACGTACCCATCGAGTTTCACGAACAAGGTAGCGCGAGCGCGCATTGCGACGATGTTCGTATGACGCAGATGATTTCCAACCTGATCGGCAACGCCGTCAAGCACGGCACCCCGGGCGCGCCGGTGACCGTGCGGCTCACGGTCACTGACGAGCGGGTGGAGATCGCCGTCCACAACGACGGCGTCATTGCTGAAGACGTGCGCAAAAGTCTGTTCGACCCCTTCGTTTCCTCAGATCGCAAAAGCGCCGGCAAAGACGGCCTCGGTCTCGGCCTCTACATCGTCGAACAGATCGTGCGCGCGCACGACGGCACCATCGAGGTGCGCTCGACGCCCGAGGAGGGCACGACCTTCATCGTGCGCGTACCGCGTGAGGACAGCAACGTCGTCAGCGTCGACCTGACGAACAAGGCGCTCGGCGCCCAGCCCAGCTGACGCACAAAAAAGGCGACGGGTCGACCCGCCCATGGCGCCATCGACCCGTCTCAGGGCTGTGCTGGAACGCCTGTCAGCGCGTGGATCCGCTGTCGCGCTGGCTGTTCCCCAAACCGGAGATCCAGTTGTCGATCTGCTTCTCGGCTTCTTGCTTCTGAATGCCGTACCGCTCCTGAATTTTCCCAGCTAGCTGCTCACGCTTGCCATTCAGGTTGGCGAGGTCGTCATCGGTGAGCTTGGACCAAGCTTGCTTGGCGCGACCGGAGAACTGCTTCCATTGCCCTTCGATGGTGTCCCAGTTCATTTCGTGGCTCCTTTGCTAAGTACGGGGTTCTCGAAAGTACGGTTTCAGACGTCGAGCTTGTTGCCGTTGCTCGGGCGTGTTTGCCCTTTGAGAGCGCCTTTAGCGGTCTCTTTCGCGTCTTGCAGCTTGCGCTTGACGCTCTGCTCCGCATCCATTGCCGCCTCTTCCGTAGAAGCGATGGCGTTGTCCATGGCCTCGCGCAGCTTGCCCACGGGATCATCCGTCAGCACCTCTCGCACTGAAGGCACGAGGGCGACAACGGCGAACGCGCCAACCGCACCGAGACCGATCAAGCCGAGGGCGGACATCATGCTCATGGCCGGCCGTCGGCGTCGCAGGTTCATGCGGGCGAGAAGTCCGTCCGCGATTTCAGTCACATCGACATTCCTGAGAATGGCAGAGAGTACTTGGTTCGTCGTTTTTTCGGGATTCATCTGTCGTTCCTTCAGCCGTGAGGGGTCGTCAATCCGGACCGAGGCTCTAAGTCGCAACGCGCGTGCCAGGCGAAGGTGGAAGAAGCTTTCTCGGCCTGATTGCCGATGGGCGAGTCCGGGGACGCCCTGCGCGCTGTTAATGTCCACTAGCGCAAAGCCGATGTGCGGCGCGTGCGCCTATTGGCCACCTCGCGCCGTTCTTCGTCCCTGCGAGCTGCCCCAGCGGACGACGCTGCGCGCATTCTGTTGCCGGCAAACGTGGCACGACGCGTGCTCCCAACAAGACGGCGAGTTGTGCGCCGAGACCTGGGCATTAGCCCCGAGAAAGAGACGAGGTGGTCCGTGGCTGTCGCATCGACCAGTGCCGGAACATCGAAAAAGCGAAATGGGGGCAAGATGCGTGATGCGTCGGTAACGTTCCCGCTCAATGCGTTTACGACCAATGTCGGAGATCGGCTCACGCGAGCCGTCAAGCAACAGCCTATCTTGGCGCTCACCGGCGGCGTCGCGCTTGGCTTCGTCCTTGGCGCATCCTTTGCGCGGCGCGACGGGCGGTTGTTCGTCGGTGCCGCGCGCATCGTGCTTGGCTGGGTTGCCTCGAACCTCGAGGCTTGAAACGTCTTCAAGGGGCGCCCCCCTCCGTCGGGGGGGGCGCGCGTTGTCGGGGCAGTGGTCGGGGGGGGCGCGCGTTGTCGGGGCAGTGCGATCAGCCCGCGCGAACGGGCGAAACGCGATCGGCCGCTGGTGAATCCCCGGGCCCCTGAGGTTCGGGCGGTGCGTCGCCCTCCCGGTCGGGCGCAGCATCGCGCGCCTCAACCAGCTGGATAGAGGGAACGGGTACGCTGTCGGGCGGGGCCACCGCCTCGACGCGCGTGAGACGCTCGAAGATGGCGTCTCGCAGAGCGACAACAGCGGCGTCCGTCGTGGGTCCCAAAGCCGAGACAGACATCTCGACGCAAGTCGCGGTGATGCCGTCGCTGTCGGTGGTGAGTCGGTAGGTGTATCTCATTGATCCGCGTGCCTCATTCCAACGAGACAGCCAATGCCGAAACCGCCCGCAATGGCGACGCCGATCCCGACGAGACGCCTGCGGCGCTGGTATACCGCGAGCGCCGTTGGCGACATGTGCTTTGGCGAGCTCCCAACCCCGTTGATGCCGTTGGATCCGTTCGCCTCGGCGCCGGAAGGTCCTCCGCCAGGCTGCGCTGGTCGCGCGCTCGAGGCGGGCTCGACGGCTTGAATGGAGGCGGTCAAATCGATGGCAACGCCAACCGAATCGTTGGTCACCTTCACCGCCGCACCGTTCGACTTGATGTCGAACATCGCGCCGGATCGGAACCAGTCCGGTAAAGGAAACTGGTGATCGAGCGTCTGCTTGTAATTCCACGGAAGCTCGATGCGCTTTGCCTGCAGCTCGCGGTTGATGAAACTGCGCACCTCCGCGTCGCCGATATCGGGCAAGAGGGCGAGATCGAGTGCATCGACCTCGGGCGAAAACACAATCACCCGCTCGCCGTCACGCGACTCGATGCTGGGGACGACCACGACCGTCATCGAGCGAATGGTAATGCCGACGTCGATCCCTAGCACTGGCCACGAGAGCTTGGCGTGGCAGCGGACGCGCAGGCCGCGCTCCGCGACGAGCGACACTTCCGCCGGCGCGTCGAAGAAGAGGTGGCCCCGAGTTCCGAGCGGAACCGTCGCCGGCGTGAGCTGATCGACGACGTTCTGCAGATCCGCCGAGGTGACGATTGCATCGAGCCACATGCCGGTGCCTAGAGCAATCCGCGTGCCGGCCAAGCTGTGCGCCTTTCGCCCTAAACCGTGGTACGAACGACCCCCACGAACGTCTGGGTGACACGAATGTGCCGCCCTGAGGACGGGCCGCTTGATTGGCCCGCGATGCCCGTCAGCATCCTGACCCCTCGTCCGCAAAAGGGGTTGACCCACGGATGATAGATGTAATATTACGATCATAATTCAAGTTACGAAAACGGAGAACGATATGACCACGAGCTACATCATCGACGCCGTGCGCACGCCGCGCGGTCGCGGCAAAGTCGGCAAGGGAGCGCTCACGGGAATTCACCCGCAGGAGCTCCTGGCGCAAGTGCTCAACACATTGCAACAGCGCCGCGGGTTTGACGCGCGCGAGGTGGCGGACGTGATCGTAGGATGCGTCTCCCAGGTCAACGAGCAGGGATCGAACCTCGCCCGCAACGCGGTCCTCGCGGCAGAATGGCCCGACGACGTATCGGCTACCACGCTCAATCGGTTCTGTGGCTCGGGCTTACAGGCGGTGAACTTCGCAGCCATGGGCGTCGGGTCGGGCGCTATGGACCTTGCGGTCGGCGGTGGCGTGGAAAGCATGTCGCGCGTACCCATGGGCTCCGATGGCGGATCGATGGACGGCAACAACCTTCGCCTGCGCGGACGCGTGTTCCAGGTGCCGCAGGGAATCAGCGGCGATCTCATCGCCACTTTGGAAAACCTGTCCCGCGAGGACCTCGACGCGCTCGCGCTCCGTTCCCAGAAAAATGCGGCGCGCGCCATCGAGGAAGGGCGTTTCGCCAAGTCGCTCTTTGCCGTGAAGGACCCGGCCACCGGTGCCGTCGTGCTCGAACGCGACGAATTTCCCCGCCCCAACACCACGGCCGCGGAGCTCGCAGCACTGAAACCATCGTTCGTTCAGCTGGGCGAGGCAACGGTCGGGCCGAAGGGCGAGACGCTCGATCAGATCGCGCTCGCCAAGTACCCCGAGGCCAAAGCGATTCGCCATCTTCATACTGCCGGCAACTCCAGCGGCATCGTCGATGGCGCCGCCGCGGTACTACTCGCGTCCGAGAAGTACGTGAAGGAGAAGGGCCTCAAGCCGCGCGCCAAGATCCGCGCCATGGCCACGGTGGGCAGCGAACCGGTCATCATGTTGACCGCCCCCGCGCCGGCCAGCGCAAAGGCGCTGAAGATGGCGGGCATGTCGGCGCGCGACATCGACCTCTGGGAGATCAACGAGGCGTTCGCGGCGGTGGTCCTGCAAACCATTCGCAAGCTCGACATCGATCCCGAGCGGGTCAACGTGAACGGTGGCGCGATCGCACTCGGCCATCCGCTCGGTGCAACGGGCGCCATGCTGCTCGGCACCGCGCTCGACGAGCTCGAGCGCAGTGGCAAAGCGACGGCGCTCATCACCATGTGCATCGGCGGTGGGCAGGGCATCGCCACCATCATCGAACGCGTCTAGGTAACGTGACCCTTACCGCCAAAGCGCAACAAAAAGGGCGGACGCACGAGGCCATCCTCGGGTCCGCCGCGCGCCTCTTGCGGGAGAAGGGGATCGCCGGGGCCGGTGTGGCCGACGTGATGAAGGGGGCGGGGCTCACGGTGGGGGGCTTTTACGCGCACTTCGATTCCAAAGAGCAGCTCATCGAGGAGACCGTGCGGCGTAGCTCGGAAGAAGTGCGGCGCCGCCTTTTCGAGCGACTGGAAGACAAACCGGCCGATAAGCGCGCCGAGGTCGTGTTGAAGCGCTATTTGTCGGCCGAGCACCGCGACGAGTTCGTGCAAGGATGCTCGCTCCCGGCGGTGGTCGGCGAAATTGGAACCACCGCCGGAGAGTACCGCGAGGTCCTGCGCGAACAGTTCGTCGCGATGGCATCGGAGATGGAATCGTTGCTTCCCGCGGCAAGCGAACCGTCGCGCCGCTACGTCGCCATCGGGCTCGTTGCGCTCATGTACGGCGGGCTCAGCTTGTCTCGCGCGCTGCGCGGCACGCCGCTGTCCGATGACGTGCTTCGCGCCTGTCGCGCACTCGGCGCTCTGGCCGCGCGCAGCGCCGGAGAAGTGCTGGGCGTCGTGCGCGATCGAGCGAGCCGCAAGCCATAGCGCCGCGTCACTGCGCATCGTCCGCGGCTCGCGATTCGTTGGAGCGCGCTTCGTGCGGTGAGCTATTTCCGAAGCAGCTTGAAGGCGATGTTCCAGTTGTTGCCGTGGATACCAGCTAGTACCCACGCGATGCACATCGCTTCGAGGTAGCGCGACCCTTCGATCCCGCCGATATCGACGACGCCCCACCCGAAGTCGCCGAGCAGACCGGCTACCTTCTTGCGCGCGTCGGCGTTGTTACCGCAAATGAACATGTCCGGGCGACCATCGGCGAAGCTCGGCCGAAACATTTGAGGTGCACCCACGGTATTGAAGGCTTTGACGACGAGCGCTTCCGGCATGAGGCGCTGCACGCGCTCGCCGCCCGAGTCGTTCCCCGACACCGCGAGCTGGGGCGGTCCACCGCCGGCGTGGTCGAGCGGGTTCGTCGTGTCGATGAGAATCTTGCCGCGCAGATTGGCCGCCCCGGCAGCGGTGAGCGCGCTTTCGTTGGCAACGCCCAGCGTCGCCAGAACGACGATCTCGGCGAAGGCCGCCGCGTCGGCAAACGTGCCGGCCGATGCCTTGGGGCCCATCTCTTTGGCCCAAGCGAGCGCCTTCTCGTTCTTGGCTTCACGCGAGCCCATTTTCACTTCGTGGCCGAGCGTGATGAACGCCTTACCGAGAGCTTGCCCGACGACTCCTGTTCCTAAAATGGCAGTGCGCATGCGATCTCCTCGTCGTTGGCCTCGAACGACCTCGCTCGCGGTCGTAGGCGGAGCAGTCTGAATTCCCCCGCATCCAGCTACCCTGGCGACAGGATGCGGCATTCTTCATAGATTGTAAATGCTCCTAAAAAGCCGCCACTCTGCTCGTTACAACGCCCGTCTCGAGGAGAGGTTAGATGCGGAAGAAACCGTCGCTTTACGCCATCGATTTCGGAACGAGCAACTCGCTCCTGGCAGCGGTCGGCAGCGAATTCGAGACGGAGGTGTTCGCCCTCGATCCCTTGGCCAAGGATCCCACGGTCTTTCGCAGCATCCTTTTCTTCTCGGAGCAGTCGGAGTGGTCCTTCGGCGCGGACGCGCTACGTCGCTATGTCGCCGAAGGTATGCGCGGGCGGTTCTTGCGATCTCTCAAGCGATTTCTGCCGATGGCGAGCTTCGAAGAGACACGCCTCGGGTCGAAGAACGTGCGCCTCGAGGAGCTGATTGGCATTTTCTTGCGCGAGATGCGGCGGCGAGCCAATGGCCACTACCAGACTGACGTGCGGCGCGTTTTTCTCGGACGGCCCGCCCTCTTCGCGACCGACCTCGGCGCCGATGCTCTGGCGGAACGACGGCTCTTGGCCGCCGCAAATTTCGCTGGATTCGAGGAGGTCCATTTCTGCCCGGAGCCCGTGGCGGCGGCGTACGATTTTCAGAGCCGACTCGATTCGCCCAAGTTGGTCCTGGTAGCCGACTTCGGAGGGGGAACGTCCGATTTCACCGTGGCGCGGCTCGGTGCCGCGGCGGGGGCGGTCGAGGTCCTGTCGATGGGCGGCGTGTCGGTGGCGGGCGACGTGCTCGACGGGACGATCATGCGCCACAAGGTCTCGCGCCATTTTGGCTCGGAGGTGACGTACCGCGCGCCGTTCGGAAGCAACGTGTTGAAGATGCCGCGCCCGCTGATGGAGGCCTTGTGCTCGCCGGCGGACACGTGCTTGCTCGCGCGCCGCGACGTCATGAGCTTTTTGCGCGACGTACAGAGCGGCTCCCTCGGACCGAACGACAAGGATCACATCGATCAGCTGGTCAGTCTCATCGAAGACGCGCTCGGCTTTCCGATCTTCGAATCCATCGAACAGGCCAAGCGCGACCTTTCGAGCAGCGAGGAGACCGTCTTGCGGTTCGAATACCCCGGCATCGAAATCGAAGAGGTCATCACGCGTCGTGAGTTCGCTTCCTTCAGCGAGGTGCCCGTCGCCGCCATCTTTCGCAGCCTCGACCACACGCTCGAGCAAAGCGGCGTTGCCACGTCGGAAATCGATCTCGTTTGCTGCACGGGTGGCACGGCGCGCGTCGCCGCCATCGCGTCGGGGATACTCGATCGCTTCGGCCCCGACAAAGTCGTGCGTCTTCGCAGCCTGCACTCGGTCATCTCCGGGCTCGCTGCGCGGGCCAAAGCGCACGCCTGAGGCGAAGGTGCCCACATTCTGCGCAACGAACCACACGGTGTCGTTGCGTCGCTTGGGATAGCCTTCCCTAGGCTGGCCATGCCTCATCCCGAGGTCCACGAAGCACTCGTCCTCGTTGCCGCGGCGCTCGAAATGCAACCCGAGCTCGAGCGCGTCGTGTCGTCGCGCTTGCGTCGCGCCGGCCGCCTCGGACCCATCGATCCGATGGAACCAAAGCTGCCCGAAAATGTCGCGGCCGCCGTCGACCGACTGGGTACCGCGCTGCCGCCGCTGACCTTGGCCGAAGGTGCTACCGCGCTTCTCGGCGACCTTTTGGCGGCGCCGTTCGGGAAATTGATGCTCGTCTGGGCGGCGGCGTCGACATGGCGTCGCGATGCCAAGCTGGCCGAGCTTTTGGCTTTGGGAAGCGCTTGCGGCCGCTGGCCCGAACGCGTGCTCAGCGCGGCCCGCGATCGCGTGGTCGAAGGGCCGCTCGTCGACGCGCTCGAATGCGCGCCGCTGCTCGGCAACGGTGCACGTCTCGCGCTGCCCGAGAACGCCGAAGTGCGGGCGCGCCTCGAAATTCTCATCTGGGAAGCGGGTGCCAGCGCGCGTGAGGTCCCCGCGCTCGGAAAATGGTTGTGGGGTTCGGCGGAAACTTTCGACGAGATGATCCGCGGGCCGGCCCACGGCACGCTGCGCGGGCGGGTGCTGGCGGCGCGCTGTCTCGAAGTGAGCGTGCGCGGAATGCCGCCGGCCACCGACCCCGATTTGGTGGGGCGCACCCTGCAAGTGCTGCAGCCGTTGCTCCTTCACCCCGAACCGCTCGTGTGGGTGCACGCGGCGCGCGCGCTCGGACGTCTCACGGGTCCGCTCGAACAGATGGAAGGTACGCTGCTCGATTGGGTGCTCGGCGAATCGCGCGTTCTGCGTCAGCGCGCGATGACCGCCTTCGCGTCGCTCCCCGCAGAGCGGCTGCGCCTCTTGGCCGGACAGCTCATCTCCATTTTGGAGTCTCGCGACGAGGAGCCGTGGGTGCTCGCGGCGGCCGCCGCCGCGACGCCCTATTTGTTCTTCGAGCGCCGAGACCTCTGGAACCGGCTCTCCGCCCGCATTCTCCGGGGGGATGGGGGCGCGGTGGCGGCGCGGGGGCTCGCGCGCGGACTTGCCGTTATCTGGCGGCGCGGGACCCACGAGGCCGAAATCGAGGGGCCTCTCCGCGCGCTACGGGAGATGGCTCGCAGCGCCCGCGCTTCTTCGCTCGACGAGCTACGGCGCTGGATCGAAGTCATCGGCGTGACCGACGTCGTCGACGGTGCCGAGCGCGACCCTTTCGACCTCGAGCTCGGGCTCGAGAACTTGATGCGCCTCGCGGCGCAATACGACGATGCAGAGGCGGACGCGCGCGCGGCGCGGTTCGCGAGCTCGGTGGCAGCTACCTTCCACGAAGCGCGTCGCATCGCGCTCGGTACCGGTCGCGTCCACCTGCGCGCGGCCGCCATCAACGCGCTCGAAGGCTGTGCGCGATCGATCGCGCTGCGCCTGTGGGCGCCGTTATTGGTCACCTGCCCCGCCGGAGAACCGGTGGAGGCACCGAACCTCGACGAAACGTGGAAGATCATTGCCCGCGCACCTGCGGAAATTCTCGATCTCCTCAAAGAGCGCCGCCAGAATCGAAACGGAGAAAACGACGCCGATCTGCCTCTCGAAGTGATGGCGATCCGGCTCGGTAGCTATGCGCTCGATGCCTGCGGCGAAGACTCCGATCTCGGTCCCGGGCGGGGCGCGGCCGCCCACGATACCTGCCTCTGGCTGCGCAAGATCGACGGTTTGGCCGACGGTTCGCGCGAGCTGCCCGATGGGCTGAAAGCTGCTCTCAGCGCGCTTTTTTGGCGTCTGGTGGACACGACGCGGGGAACGGCGCTCGGCGAGGTCGACGACGTGCGCTGGCTCGGCCCGTTCGCCGCGTGGTGGGCGCTCGTCATCGATCGTCCCGCCATGTTGCAGCAACTGGCGACGGCTCTACCCATGATGGCGCCGGGCGCGCTAACCCAATGCTGCGCGCAAGCCGAGGCGCTACGGGGAGCCGTCTCATCGGGGTTCGCCGACGGCATGTGGGGCCTCGCGGCCTCGGAAGCGCTGGCCGCGCTGCACGCCGACGACACCGAGCTGGCGCACGCCTTGGCCGGGCTCGCGCGCGCTCTCGAGGCTTTTGGTGACGCGGCCGGCAACCAGCCGGCGATCGATGCGTTGTGCGTCGACCTGGTGCTAGCCGGTGACCGCTTGCATCGGTCGCTCGCGGATCCGGTGAAAGCGCTGCACCCGGTCGATGACGGGAGCACCGACGATTCACTGGCGAGAGCCGCGACGGAGAATGCGCCGCGCGTCGCGGTTCTCGTGGCTCGCGCCATTCGCGCGCGCGAGCTGTCGATGCTCGACGTGTGGCTCGCCTCGCTCGGCCCAGTCGCCTCCGCGCTCCTCGAAAGTGCCGTGCGAGCCGCCATCCGGCGAACTCCGCCACCGCCGCCGCAACCGAAGAAGAAGGAACCGAAGTTCATCGAAGGCTACGAGCTCGTCAAACCGCTGGGCGAGGGCGGAATCGGAACCGTTTGGCTCGTGCACAAACCGGGGGCCGATCGACTCTTCGTGCTGAAGATCCCCAAGGCGGAGGCGTTGGCCAACGCCACCGACGTCGAACGCGAAGGTATCCTCAGCTCGTTCGTGGAGGAAGCCAAGGCGCTGGCCGGGATCTATCACCCCAATGTGGCCAACATCATCGATCGCGGCGTTTCCGGTGCGGTGCCTTTCTTGGTGCTCGAGTACCTGATCGGCGCCGATCTCAAGCAATATGCGGGGGCGCGCCTGATGACCCTCTTCGAGCTTCGTCAGGTCGTGCTCGAGAGCTGCGCGGGGCTGGCCGCGCTGCATAGCGCCGGTCTCGTCCACCGTGACATCAAGCCGGCGAACCTCTGGCTACGCCTGCCGCTCGCTGGTGGCATTCGGTTCGACCCCAACAAGCATCGCGACCCCGCAGTGGTTCCGCCGCTGGCGACGGTGGTCATCGACTTTGGCATGGTGCGCGCCACGCGTGTGCCTCCGGAAGTCGGGGGGCGGTTCGTGGCCGGAACGGCCGGTTACATCGCGCCCGAGCAGGTGCTCGATCCGGTCGAGCTCGACGTCCGTTCGGATGTGTATGCTCTGGCGGGCACCATCTACAACGTGACGACCGGGCGCTCGTTCTTCGACGATGTCGAGAGTTCCAGGGACCGCATCTTGTCCCACATGCGACGCGACCCCTTCGAGGACGCGGGTCGGCTCCGAGGATACCCGGCCCCCATCGCCAAGCTCCTGCGCGCGGCCACCGCGCTTTCACCCGGCGATCGGCCCTCACCCCTCGACTTCGGAAAGGAATTCAGCGCCGCGCTTTGATAAGTGACCAGCATGTTAATTATCCGATTTTCGAGACCTCTTGCCTCCCGCGTCAATGACTGCAAAATGAAGAGAGCGGCAGGGGCCGTGGAGCTCGATTGAAAGAGACGGCGGTCGACAACCTTTGGCCACGCGAAATCGCTGCGCGCGCGCGGGCGGCGTCGGAAGTGGTCTTCGTCAAGGAGATGGACGGCTGGATGCTGCTCGTCCGCGTCGAGGATGCAGCGGGAGAGACCGCCCAAGTCCTGCAGCGCGGCGCGCTCGGCGAGAGAACGCCGCTCACGCCCTCGATCAGCTTCCGCACGACGATGCGCGTAGGCAACGAACCGCCCGTACGACCTCCCGTTCCTTTCGGTCCCAAGCAGCTCGAGCTGCGCCTGCTGGCGGGCCCGTTCGTCGCAGTGCCCATCCACAAGCGCGCCGGCAGCGGCAAGGAGTTCATCGAGCGGGTGTCGGTGGGACGCGCCATCAACAACGACATCGTCATTCGCGACGACAGCGTCTCCAAGGTGCACGCGTGGTTCGCGCGCGGCGAGGAAGGGAACATCTACATCGCCGACGCGGGCAGTCGCAATAAAACGCTGCTCAACGGCGTCGCGCTTCCGCTGCAGAGCCCGGAAGAGACGACCGGGGGCGACGCGATTCGTTTCGGCGCGGTCGAGGCGCTCCTCTGCTCGGCCAAGGTCTATTGGCAGGCTGTTCACGGCTGATCTCTCGCCGTCGACCTCGTTTTTTCGCCAACTCGCCGCACCCACGATGCAACTCGCTGCACCTGTCGTCTCGGGACGGCAAAGTGCGTCACATTCTTAGCGATGGCTTCGCGGCGCACGGTGTGGCTGTTGGCGGCGTCCTTTTGGGCGCTGTTCGGCCTCATCTCGGGGGTCCAGATCTGGATCAGCATGCGCACCCACGGCCATTCCGGCGTGCGGCTCATCGGGTACTACCTCGTCATCTGGGAGGCGTGGCTCTTGCCGACGGCCGCCATCCTGTGGCTGGCGCGTCGCTTCCCCGTCGTTCCCTTGCGCGCCGTCCCGCTCGCGGTCCACGCCGTTTCGGCCTTTGCCGTCGCGCTCGTGCACGAGTCCTATTGGATCGCGCTCCTGCTTTGGTGGAAACCCTTCGATCGCATGACGCCCGACCCGGCCCAATTCAAGCTCAAGCTGGTCGACGAGCTGCTCCAGTGTCTGCCGCTCGAGCTCGCCATGTATTGCTTGGTGCTCGGCTTCTCCCTGGCCCTCGATTATTACGGCCGCTATCGCGAGCGGGCGGTGCAAGCGGCGGAGCTCGAAACGTCGCTGGCCGACGCGCGTCTCTACGCGCTCGAGTTGCAGATTCAGCCCCATTTTCTCTTCAATACGATGAACGCGATCACCTCCCTCGTGCGCACGCAGCGTAACGACGAGGCGGTCGCCATGATCGCCGGTTTGAGCGAGCTTTTGCGCTATACGCTCGACCACAGCGGCCATCAACGGGTGAGGCTCGGTGAGGAGCTGGCCGTTCTCGAGCGCTACCTCGAGATCCAGCGCTTTCGCTTTCCCGACCGCATGACCTTTCGCGTCGACGCCTCCGCCGAGGTGCGGCGGGGCACCGTGCCCACCTTGATTTTGCAACCGCTGGCGGAGAACGCCGTGCGTCATGGCATCGCGCCGAGCGCTTCGCCAGGCGTCGTCGACGTGCGCGCGTTTCGCAGCGAGGACCGATTGCGCATCGAAGTCTTCAATAGCGGCAAACTGGCCGGCTCGCCGGCACAAGGAATAGGGCTCTCCAACACCCGGGAGCGGCTCCGTCATCTTTACGGGGAAGGATGGACATTCGATCTCGCGAGCGCCAACGGCGGTGTGATGGCGTCGTTGTCGTTACCCTGGAGCGAGTCGACATGAGCGCCGACGAAGCCGAACCGCTCCGCGTCGTCGTGGTGGACGACGAGCCGCTCGCCCGCGATCTCATGCGCTCCCTGCTGGCCAAGGACACCGAGCTCCTCGTGGCCGGCGAAGCAACCGGCACCGAGGCCGCCGCGCTCATCGCGCGTACCCGCCCCGACATCATGTTCCTCGATATTCAGATGCCGGAAGTGGACGGCTTTGCTCTGCTCGAGTTGGTGGGCGCCGACGCGGTGCCGGCCGTCGTCTTCGTGACGGCGTACGATCGCTACGCGCTGCGCGCGTTCGAAGTTCATGCCCTCGACTACCTGCTGAAACCCGTCGAAGAGCGAAGACTCGCGACCGCGCTCGAACATGCCAAAAAAACCGCGCGCGGACGTCGCAACGGGCAAGTCGACCCCCGTATCGCCAAGCTGCTCGCCGATCGCGCCGCGTCGCGATCACGCTTTCTCGTGCCCGTGCGCGGCAAAGTCATCGTCGTGGACGCCGAGCACATCGAATGGATCGAAGCGGCGGACTACTACGTTTCGCTGCACGTCACATCACCGGCCGGCCCCGCGTCGCACCTGCTGCGCGAGACGATGGATGATCTCGAAAAGCAGCTCGATGCGGACAAGTTCATGCGGGTCCACCGATCGGCGATCGTGAACCTCGATCGCGTGCGCGAGATTCATCCCCTCTTTCGCGGCGACTGTACGCTCGTTCTCGCCGATGGCGCCCACGTCAAGCTGAGCCGCAGCCGCCGCAAGAATTTCGAGGAAAAGTTCGGCGAACCGCGGCGACGGCGGTGACCTCCGCGCTGCCGATGCGCGTCAGAAATGCAGACCGCTTCCGACGTAGAGCGCGACCTCGTGAATGCGCAGGGTGCCGTGCGCCGTCTGTAACGGCCCGCCGGCGGCGGTGATGGTGTCGGGATTGCCGACGGCGCGCCCGAAGTCGCTATTGCTGAAGGCATAGCGGAGCGCGAACACGGTGGAGAAAGTGAGCGAGCTGACCGCTTCGCTCGGCGCGAGCTGGTGTTCGTTGCTGATCTCGACGCCGACGGTCCCGCCGTAGAAATCGCCGCCGCCGCTGAGCAGACTCCAGCCTACGGCGTCGGGACTGCGGTCGGTGAAGAGCCCCGCGCCGAGCGCAATCGACGGCAGGATGGGTTGGTAGATGCCGAGACGGGCGTTGGCCACCGCCTTGCGATCCACGTCCACGTCCGGCCGGCGGATCGCCGGCTGAACGTCGAACTCCCCCGCCACCCATCCGCGCCCGAGATGGTAGGCAAGGGCGAAACCGGCGCGCCCGGCGCGAAGAAAATCGAGCTTCGCTCCCACTTGGCGGGGGCGGTCGGTATGAGCGAAAACGCTCGGCGTCGAGCCTCCGCTGGCGCTGCTTTCCTGCAAAGTCAGGTCGGTATCTCGGTAGATCAGCATCCGGGGCGTGCGAAAGCTCACTCCCCACGTGAGCTCCGGCGTCACGTCGATCTGAAGGCCCAATCCCGATTCGAGGCTGAGGTACGTCTGAGTAGCGAACGTTGTACCGCTACGCACGATCTCGGTTTGACCATCGCCCTCGATGGCGCCGAAGAGCGCGACCGACTGTGTCGTGGCGGCGTACCCGCCGATCAAGCTCATTCCCAGGCGAACGCCAGGGGCGAGCGTTCCGCCAAGCGCCGTGGCAGCGATGTGCTGCGTGTCGGCGACAGTGGCCGCGACTTGCCAATCCGAGCCGCCGGTGCCGGTCTTTTCAGTCAGCCCCTCGCGCAGCACGAAGTTCGACATGTGCGGCGCGAAGTATCCAAGTCCGAGGGACCAACCCGGCGCCACCCTGCGCACATAGGCGATCTGCGTAGGTACCGAGATGAACTCGGTGACGGCCCCGTCTTGCGCGGCGCCACTCGTCGTCGAGAGAAGGCGCGGCGCCGAGAAGAAACGGAGGGAATAGGCGCTAGCGCTGACGTCGATTTGATCGCGCGGATCGCCGCCTAACCCGGCGGGGTTGTACCAGATCGAGCTCGCATCGGTGACCGTCGCCGACACCGCGCCTGCCGTCATCGACGCGCGGTTGCCGACCAGCATCTCGTCGTCGTTTCCGGCCGTCGCCGAAGAGGCGTGGACGATGCAACCGAATGTCGCAATGACCACGAGTCGGAGGCGCATCGCGGCGCAGCATAGTGCTCACCCGGCCGCGCGTCAGCTGCTCCGAGGCGCCGGAGCCGGGGCGGGGCGTTCCTTTCTTGTTCGGCGGCGTCTCAAATGGTAGGCCGATCGTGTGCAGCGAGTCGCCGTAGCGCTGGCCCTAGCGGGCATGTTGGCAACGGCCAACAGCAGCGGTTCTACCGACGAGCCGCAGCCCACCTCGCCCATCCCCAAAGAATGCCGCCAGCTCCTGCTCGTGCGCAGCCGATCGTGGCGCACCTCGATCGCGACGCTGGAGCGCTACGATCGTGACGACACTCTTCAGTGGCGCCGCGTCGGCGAAGCGACGCCCGTCAACGTCGGGCGCAACGGGATGGGGTGGGGACGCGGCTTACATGCAGCCGCCCAATCGGGGCCGGTCAAGCGCGAGGGGGATGGGCGCGCACCTGCCGGGGTGTTTTCCCTGGCCCTCGCATTCGGCGTCGCCGAAGAGCTTCCCCCCGAGGCCAAAGGTTTTCCCTATCTGCACACGCTGCCGACCACGTACTGCGTCGAAGACGTGCGTTCGAAGCACTACAACCAGATCATCGATGCCGGCGAGGTGAAGATGACCTCGTGGGAACGGTGGAGCGAGATGCAGCGCGCCGACGGCCTTTTCCGCTGGGGTGTCGTCGTTCGCCAGAACGGCCCCGACACCAAAACCGGCGCCGGCTCCTGCGTATTTCTGCACATCTGGCGTGGTTTCCGGCATCCCACCGCCGGCTGCACCGCGATGCCAATCGAGCAAATCCAGGAGACGGTGCGCTGGCTCGACGGCGCCGCGCAGCCGCTGCTGGTGCAGCTACCCGAGCCGGAGTATCAAAGGCTGCATGAGACGTGGGGGCTTCCCTGACCAATCGCATCGAGATGCGGGCGTTGTTCGCGCCCGCCGCGCAAGATCGCGCAAGGAGATGTTTTCATGATCCACGGAGCTCACGTCATCATCTACAGCAAGGACGCGGACGCGGACCGCGCGTTTTTCCGGGACGTTCTCAAGTACCCCGCGGCGGACGCCGGGCACGGTTGGCTGATTTTCGCGCTGCCGCCGGCCGAGATCGCCTTTCATCCTTCCGACAAGAACGACGTGCACGAGTTCTATTTGATGTGCGACGACGTCAAAGCCGTGATGGCGGAGATGAAGGCCGCCAAAGTGGAATGCTCCCCGATCCACGAAGAGCGCTGGGGCTCGATCACGCATGTGGCGCTGCCCGGCGGCGGCAAACTCGGCGTCTACCAGCCGAAGCACGCGTCCCCCCTCGACCTGGCGAAGAAGTAGCGGGCGGCCGGGGGCGACGAGAGAAGCAGCGGTTGCGCCGCTCACTTCAATAAGGACGGCCGCACACCTCTTATGGAGAGGGAGTCAACGCGATGGCAACCGCTCTGTCCCGAGCGGTCAAAATGCTGCAATCGCGCGAAAGTACGGCGTTCAGCCCCGCGTACCTGCTCAAGGCGCAACAAGCTTCTGCCGTTGTGCTGCCCGTGACCACCATCATTGGCCTCGTCGTTGTCTTTGCGGCGGTCCTTGGCGGCTACGCCATGGGCGGAGGGCCCTTCGCGGTTTTGCTGCAGCCGAACGAGCTGGTGGTGATCGGCGGCGCGGCGGTGGGATCGCTCGTCATCTCTGCGCCGGGCAAAGTGGGCAAGCGCCTTCTCGCTTCGTTCAAGAAAGCGTTTACCGGCAAACCTCCGGGCAAGAACGACTTCCTCGATCTGCTGAAATGTCTCTTTCAGATTTTTCAGGCGATGCGAAGGGAAGGCGTGGTGGCCTTGGAGGCGCACGTTCAAGAACCCAGCAAGAGCACCATCTTCAAGCAATTCCCAACGGTGCTCGCGCGCCACCACGCGGTCGACTTTCTCGTCGGCGGACTGCGTCAGCTCGTCGATGGCTGCACGCCGACGGAGCTGGCGCAGCTCTTCGACACGGAGCTGGAGACCCATCACGACGAGGAGCATCAACCCATCAACCTGATCCGCAGCACCGGCGACGCCCTGCCCGGTCTCGGCATCGTCGCGGCCGTGCTCGGAATCATCATCACCATGGCGCACATCGATGGCGGGCCCGAGGTGATCGGCCATCACGTCGCCGCCGCGCTGGTGGGGACGTTTCTCGGCATTCTGATGTGTTACGGCATGCTCTCGCCGATCGCGACGGGCATCGAGATGCAGGCCGTGTCCGAGGCGCGTTACCTTTTGTGCATCAAAGAGGCGCTCCTCGCCGCCGCGCGAGGAACGAACCCCAAGCTTGCCATCGAGTTTGCGCGAAGCGCGATCTTCTCCGATGAGCGCCCCACGTCCATTGAGCTCGAGGCTGCGCTCAAGGCCATGAAGAAGTAGGTCGCCGTGTCCGAGCCCGAAATCATCATCATCAAGAAGAAGGCCAAAGGGCACGCCGCTCACGGCGCGGCGTGGAAGGTTGCATACGCGGACTTCGTGACGGCCATGATGGCGCTCTTCATGGTGCTCTGGCTCGTTTCTCAGACCGATCAGAAAATCAAAAAGGCGATTTCCGACTACTTTCGCACCGGTGTTTTCTCGGGTGCGCCGTCCGTCCTCGAGGGGGGCATGGGCGTCTCCGACCACGGCTTCGTCGACACATTGTCGAACCCGCAGGTGGTCGATGCGTTCGACAACGACGCGAGCTCGAAGTTTTTGCGCGATGCGGTGCGCCGAGCCATCGTTCGAAGCGGTAGCACCGCGCTCGCCGATCGCGTCACCATCACGCCCGGCCCGCAGGGGACGCTCATTCAGATCGCCGAAGGGCGCGAAGACCTGCTCTTCGATCTGTCGTCTTCCGATCTCAAGCCGCCGCTCGTCAAGCTTCTCGCCGCGCTCGGCCCCGAGCTCGCCAAGCTCGGGCAGCCGCTCGAGATCCATGGGCACACGGACGGGCGCCCCTTCGCGTCCAGCGCGGGGCGAAACAATTGGACCCTTTCCTTCGAGCGCGCGGAACGAGCGCGCGCCGAATTGCAGAAAAACGGCGTCCCCGATGCGTTGATCGGCGGGATGTATGCACACGCCGCCACCCAGCCCGTCGACAAGGATCCGCTTTCACCGACCAATCGGCGTCTGTCGATCTTTGCGCGTAACCCGACGATGGTCGCCCACAGCGCAAAACCGAGCGCAAGCGCCCGCCCCGCAGAGAGCGCCAAAGCGGGCGAGTCCGCGAGACCGGGAGCCAGCGCGACGCCAGCCGAGAGCGCCAAGGCCGCGGCGAGCGCGAAGCCGGGCGAAATCGAGAAGCCGGGCGAAGTCGGGAAGCCGAACGAAGCAAAGCCGGGCGATAAAGCGGAACACGGCGCGCCGGCGCACTAGGCTGTCAGCTGGAACGCGCCTCACCGTCGGGGCTGGTGATGACCACCATGTAGCCGTCGGGATCGCGGAGCCACATTTCGCGGTGTGCTGGCCCCGGATTGACGTGGGGTTCCTCGACGACGTGCGCCTTCATCGCCCTCGCGCGTTTGACCGCGCCGTCGAAGTCGTCGAGCTCGAACCATAGAAGCACGCCGCGCCCGAGCGGCGCTGATTTGGCTGCCGCGAGGTTCGGATGATCCTCTTTGTCCGACGCGTGCAATTGGAGAATGAGTCTACCGTTCGAGAGGACGCGGTCGTAGACGTTGTCAGGCGTGTCTTCGCCCAGGCGCTCTGCACCGAGAAGTCGCGCATACCATCGACTCGAACCTAGGACGTTGCTGACGGCGATGAGAGGTTGGGGCCGAACCGCAGAGGAGAGGTGGGCCTTCGTCGACGCGTGCGCGTGCCGATGCGCAGCCCCACGCACTTTCGCCTTCGCCTTAGGCGTCGTCTTCGCCTTCGCCTTCGTCTTCGTCTTCGTCTTCGTCTTCATCGAATCGATTCTCCCGGCGGCGGTGCGAACTTTGCGAACGTTTCGCTCTCCGTCAACCTTGGGTGATCGCCGCGTCGGGGCCCCCAGTAGGAAGGCACTCACGCTACCACGGCGGGCTGAGCTGCCTCTCGCTCGCGGCGGGCGACGACGAGCGCGTGCTGCCTGCGTGGGGTAAGGTCTGCGCCCTCCGGGAGACGCGGGTGTCCAAAGAACTGCTCGATGCTGACAAAAAGGCCGCGCTATCGGCCATTTTTTCGCAGGGTGTGAAGCTGGCTCGCGAGGGCGCCGTCCTCGCGGAGCGGCAGGGGGCGGACGAAGCGGTGCTTCGCGTCCGTGCGCCGGGGCGCGCTGCTTACCTCACCGTGACGCTCTATTTCGGGGATCTCGAATGGACCTGCGACTGCATGGGTCCGACCGATCCGTGCCCGCACGTCGTCGCGGCGAGCATTGCCGTCCATCAAGCGGCGGAGCGTGGCGAAGAACTGCCCGCCGCGGCGACGACCGGGGCGCAGCTCGAGTACGTGTTTCGGCGTCTTCCGTACGGTGGCTTGACGATCGATCGCAATGTCGTGGTCGCCGGCGAGAAGGTTCGCATCGATGCTTCGCTGACGCTCACCCGCGCCCAGAGCCAGTACGGCTTCCAAGCCGGCCCCGGGGACCTCGTCGCCGATCGCCTCATCGGTGCCGCGGGTCGCGATCCCCTGCGCGGCGGTATCTGGCCCGCCCTCATCGAAGCGCTTTCCGGTACTCACATCGAGCTCGATGGAAGGCCCATGCGCGCAGTGGTCGACCCTATCGTCCCAGTGGCTCGCGTGTTCGACCAAGGCGCGGACGTGGTTCTCACGATCGAGAAAAGTGGCGAGCTCGACGAGGTGATCACCAACGGGCTCGGCCGATCGGGCGACGCGCTGCGTCCGCTCGGACTTCTGGACGTGACCGGTGGCCGCGCCGAGCGTCTGCCGCTCACCCGGCGCTTTTCCGCAGGGGAGCTGGGCGAGCTGTCCGCCAAAGTACTGCCGGACATGGAATCGCGGATGACCGTCGCCATCGCGTCGAGCCGCCTTCCAAGGCGCGAGAAGCGCGCGACGCCACCGCGCATCGTGTTCGAAATCGACAACGAGGTGCACGCCTTGAGCGTTCTGCCCCTGCTCGTGTACGGCGATCCGCCGCGCGCGCGTGTCGACGCGGGGGAGCTCGTGCATCTGCAAGGTGATGCGCCGGTGCGCGATCTCGCGGCCGAGCGCCGTCTCATCGAACGACTGCGCAGCGAGCTGAACCTCGTCTTCGGTCGGCGCGTCGACTTCGACGGTCAGGAGGCCAACCGCTTCGCGGCGCGGCTGCGCGATTTTCAAAGCGGCGCCGGGGCAGCCAGCGCCTCGCCTCTCGTTCGTTCGAGGCCGCTCGTGCCGCAGGTGCGCATCGATGGCGACGCGTTCCACGCTGAGTTTCTCGTGCCCGCCGCGGAAGGCGAAGAGGCGACGAGCGGCGCACCACCCGCGCGCGCGGGCATCGACGCGGTGCTTCGCGCCTGGCAGGACGGACTTTCGCTGGTGCCCCTCGATGGCGGCGGATGGGCTCCTTTGCCGCTCGATTGGTTGGCGAAATATGGCCATCGCGTCGCGGATTTGCTCGCCGCGCGCGACGCGGAGGGGCGCATCGCGCGCGTCGCTATTCCGGCCCTGGCGGCGCTCGCCGACGAGCTGGAACAACCGCGCCCCCCGGCGTGGTCGGCGCTCGAGCCGCTCCTTCGCGATTTCGAGGCGGTGCCGCGCGCCGCGCTCCCCGCCGACCTCACCGCCACGCTCCGATCCTACCAACAGGCCGGTGTCGATTGGCTCTGCTTTTTGCGCGACGCCGGCCTCGGCGCGCTCTTGGCCGATGACATGGGCCTCGGCAAGACGCTGCAAACGTTGTGTGCGCTGCGCGGTCGCACGCTGATCGTGGCCCCCAAGAGCGTCGTTCACAATTGGCAAGCGGAGGCCATGCGTTTTCGTCCGAGCTTGCGTACCGCGCTTTATCAGGGACCGAAGCGCGCGCTCGACGGCGCCGCCGACGTGACCATCACGAGCTATGCCATCTTGCGACTCGACGCCGAGCGCCTGGCGCAAGAATCGTGGGACACCATCGTGCTCGACGAAGCACAGTCCATCAAAAATCCCGATAGTCAGGTGGCCCGCGCCGCCTTTGCCCTGCAGGGAAAATTCTTGGTTGCGCTCACGGGGACGCCCCTCGAGAACCGTCTCGAGGAGCTCTGGAGCATCCTTTACTTTTCGCATCGCGGCCTTTTGCCGGGGCGGAGCCAATTCCGCGATCGCTATGCCACGCCGATCGAGCAAGGCGATCGGGAGCGACTCGCCGCGCTACGCCAGAAGACGAAGCCTTTCATTTTGCGCCGCTTGAAGCGCGATGTCTTGCGTGAGCTTCCCCCCCGCACGGACATGATCCTCGAAGTCGAGCTCGATCCCGCCGAACGCGAGGTGTACGCCGCCGTGCGTGCGGCCACGCTGCGCGACGTGATCGCCAAGCTGCAGGAAGGAGGGAGCGTGCTCCCCGCGCTCGAGGCTCTTCTTCGCTTGCGCCAAGCCGCGTGTCATCCCGCGCTCGTGCCCGGCCAAGACGCGCCGAGCTCTTCGAAGGTCGACGCTCTCCTCGAAAATCTCGAGGAAGCAGCGGCCGAAGGCCACAAAGCACTCGTGTTCTCGCAATGGACGAGCCTTCTCGATCTCGTGGAGCCGCACCTCACTGCCGCCCAGATTGGCTTCGCGCGGCTCGATGGCTCGACGAGGGATCGCGCTGCGGTCGTCGCCAGCTTTCAATCGGAATCGGGCCCCCCCGTTCTTTTGACGTCGCTGAAGGCGGGCGGGACGGGCCTCAATCTGACGGCTGCCGATCACGTGTTCTTGCTCGACCCTTGGTGGAACCCGGCCGTGGAAGACCAGGCTGCCGACCGCGCCCACCGCATCGGCCAGGAGCGACCCGTCATGGTCTACCGGCTCATCGCCAAAGATACCGTCGAGGAGGGAATCCTCGCGCTGCAGGCCAGAAAGCGAGGGCTCGCCGAAGCGGCGCTGGAAGGAGCCGCTGCTGCGGCGGCGATCACCCGCGACGATCTCTTGTCGCTCCTCAGCTCGTGATGGTTCGATCCGTCTTTCTGGCCCGCGACAGCCCCGATTGTCGATAGCGGCCTGGCGACACACCGATTTCGCGGCGGAACGCGTTGATGAAGTTGGAGAGATCAGTAAATCCGACGGCGAAGGCGATTTCGGTCACGGGGCGCGATGTGTCCCGCAAAAGGTCGATGGCGCGGCGGATGCGTGTCTGGATGAGAAACCGATAAGGCGTCACGCCCGTCTCGCGCTTGAAAAGACGCAAAAAGTGAAAAGGGCTGAGACGGGTCAGCGCGGCGAGCTCCGACAGACGGAGCTCGCCCTCGGCGGACTGCTCGATGTGCGTGATCGCGGCGACGACCTGATCGCGCGCTCGCCGGTTGTCGGGCACCCCCGAGCTCGAGCGTGCGGAGCCGGTGCCGGTCAAGGCGAGCACATGCGACGCTAGCGAAACGCCGAGCTCTTCGAGCCCCATGCTGCAGCCGCCCGCGGACAGGTTCTCGACGGCGAGCCGCCTTAAGGCGTCGACGCGCGGCTGTGGGGGCAGCACGTTCGACGCGAAGGGGCGCGGCCCGACCCCGCTGCGTAGCGACTCCGCGAGATCTTCCAGCGCCCTTCCCTGGAAATCGAACACGAGGCAACGGTCACCTACGCCGTGATCGTGGGACGCTTCGTAGCGCTGACCGGCGTTGCCGAGAAGCAAGAATCCCGTCGACAGCACCTGGATGCTTCGGCCCGTGCGAATTCCGAAGACTCCCGATTGCACGACGGCGATGGAGGCACGCTCGAACGCCTCGTCCTTGGGTGGATCGCCGAGACACGCGGTGCAGTTGTACTCGCGTACCCGAACCAGACCTTCGGCGGTGGCGGCGCGCCAAGGTCGGGCTGGAACGAGCAATGCGTCCGCGTCGGCGCCATGCGCATGGGGCGGAGATTCCCGATCCATCGAGCAATTTCTACCAAGTTTTCGAGCGCCGCGCTGGTTACGAATGGGAAAAAGAAGCCGAGTTCGTCGGCGCTAACACGGAGATTTACCCATGATCGACCACGTTCAATTGAAGGTGAAGAGCTTCGAAAAAAGCCGGCAGTTTTACGCGCGCGCCCTCGAGCCTCTCGGGTACGGCGTGCAATACGAGGACGCGGCCAGCAAATCCGCAGGCTTCGGCGCCAAGGGCGCGACCGAGCTGTGGATTGGCGAGGGGGGACCGGTCGCGCCTGTGCACATCGCGTTCCGCGCGGGGGACAGGAGCGCAGTACAAAAGTTTCACGCCGCCGCTCTCACCGCCGGCGGAAAGGACAACGGCGCGCCGGGCATTCGAACCGACTACAGCCCCACGTACTACGCTGCCTTCGTGCTCGACCCCGATGGCAACAATGTCGAGCTCGTTTGTAACGAGAGCGCTTGACGGCGCTGTCACGCGCGTCGATGTCGTCGAAGGCACCATGAAAAACCGCCGGAGCTTCTCGTACACGCTATTCGATACCGCGATCGGGCGCTGCGCCGTAGCGTGGAGCGATCGCGGTATCGTTCGCATTCAATTGCCAGAGGCGAGCGATGCGAAGGCCTTTCGCCGTCTGGCGATGACGGATGACCTCGCGCTCTCCGAACCGCCGGCCGCTGTGGCCAACGCGATCGCGCAAATTCGCCTTCACCTCGAAGGCGATCGGCAGGACTTCCGCGATGTCCCGCTCGACATGAGCGAGGTTATGGGATTTTACCTGCGCGTCTACCAGGCGGCGCGTCGCGTCGCCGCGGGACGAACGATCTCGTATGGAGAGCTCGCGACGCGCATCGGCGCTCCGGGCGCGGCGCGCGCCGTAGGTCAAGCGCTCGGCAAGAATCCGTTCCCCATCGTCGTCCCTTGTCATCGCGTGCTCGCCGCCCATGGGCGAGCGGGTGGCTTTTCGGCCTACGGAGGCCTCAGCACCAAACGCCGCATCCTCGCGGCGGAAGGCGTAGAACTCGAGCAACCAGGCCCACCTCGGCGGCAACCCGCTGCCGTCGAGGCACAGACGGCGAAAATGACCGGGCCGCGCTAGGATGGGCGCGTGCCGTTGCCTATCCGCCCCCCGGTTTTGCCCATGCTCGCCAAGCGCGTCAGCGAGCTCCCCGATGGTGAAGGTTGGATTTTCGAGCCTAAATGGGACGGGTTTCGCGCGCTCGTTTTTCGCGACGGTGAGGAGACGTTCCTCCAAAGTCGGGACGAGAAATCGCTGAACCGGTACTTCCCCGAGCTAATCGCACAGCTCGAGGCGCAGCTTCCGCCGCGCTGCGTGCTCGACGGCGAGATTGTCGTCAAGCGCGGCGGAGCGCTCGATTTCGAAGCGCTGCAGATGCGCATCCATCCGGCGGCGTCGCGGGTCAAGCTGCTCGCCCAAGAAATTCCCTCGGCGATGGTCTTTTTCGATCTGCTCTGCGAAGGGGACGAAGATCTGATGACCACGCCGTTCGGTGAGCGACGGCGGCGCCTCGAATCGATGCTGGCGCGTTCGACCGCTCCGCTGCACGTGACCCCGGCGACGACCGATCGTGCGACGGCGGGCGATTGGTTCCGGCGTTTCGAAGGCGCGGGTCTCGACGGCGTCATGGCCAAGCCCCAAAACGGCGCGTACGAGCCGAACAAGCGCGTCATGTTCAAGGTGAAGCACGAGCGCGAATGCGACTGCGTCGTGGCCGGCTTTCGCTGGCACAAGAACGGGGAAGGGGAGGCGATAGGTTCGCTCTTGCTCGGCTTGTTCGACGATGCGGGAACGCTGCATCACGTCGGGGTGAGCGCCAGCTTCACCGCGGTCAAACGCCGCGAGCTCAAGGAGTTTCTTGCGCCTTACCTCGAGAATGCGTTGGTCAATCACCCGTGGAAAGCGTGGATGGAGTACGCCGACGAATTCGCGGCCAAGGGACAGCGTGTCCCGGGCGGGATGAGCCGCTGGAGTCAGGGCAAGGATCTTTCTTGGGTCGCGCTGCGCCCCGAGCTCGTCGTCGAGGTCGCGTACGACCACATGCAGGGGTCGCGCTTTCGTCATACTGCACAGTTTCGCCGTTGGCGCACCGACAAGAAGCCGAGCGATTGCACGTATGCGCAGCTCGAAGTCGTTGCCCCGCACGAGCTGCAGACGATCTTCGACGGGCACAAGTAACGGCTCTAGCGCGGCTGTCGACTCACTCGCCGCGATCTTTCACTTCGCGCCAATGCCGGCGCCATTCGCGCGTCGGGTCGTCGTCGGGATCGGGCGTTTCCTGCGGCGGCCTTTCGGCTTCGGGAACGTGGCGCAGGTTCACGCGGATGCGTGTCCACGTCGAGGACCGCCCGCGCATGGAGTCGACGAGCACGTCATCGACGGCGAGTTGCTTGGCCACGTCCGGGTGTCGGACCTTCCAGCGCTCCAAGCCGGCGAGCGCAGCTTCCTTGCTCGGCGAATTGGCGATGACGATCAGCGGCATCTTGACGCGCGGCTGTTTGGGCGCCAATTTCGCGCGCGAAGGTGCAACCCTCGGTGCCTCGCCGTCCATTTTGCGAGAATGGGGGGGCCATGGTGCATCGCCGAGCCCCGCCGCTTCGTCGCGCGTGGCAAGCTCGAACAGCTTTTCCAACGAGCCGGCCTTGGCGTCCATTTCCGCGTGCGGATTGCCGAGCTTGGCGAAGCGCTCGGGAACCGTCGCGACCGTGAAATCGGCCGCGTCACAGTCGGGTACCTCGTCCCACGTGAGGGGCGTCGACACGCGCGCGTCGGGAAGTGGTCGCACCGAGTAAGCGGAGCAGGTGGTGCGATCTTTCGCGTTCTGGTTGTAATCGAGAAAAACGCCGTGGCGCTCTTCCTTCCACCATTTCGAGCTTGCAATGGTCGGGGCGCGCCGTTCGATCTCGCGTGACAGCGCCAGCGCCGCGGTGCGCACTTCGGTGAAAGACCAGCGCGGCTCGATGCGCACGTTGACGTGCATGCCGCGCGAACCGCTCGTCTTGGGATAGCCGGACAAGCCGAGCTCTTCGAGCAGCGCCTTGACCTCGAGCGCCACCTTGCGCACGTCGCTCCACGGCACGCCGGGACCGGGATCGAGATCGACCCGCAGCTCGTCGGGGTGATCGAGGTCGCCCGAGCGCACGGGGTGCGGGTGAAGCTCGATGCAGCCCAGGTTGACGACCCATGCGAGCCCCGCGGCGTCGTCGACGACGACCTCTTCCGCGGTGCGACCGGATGGGAACGACAGGGTGACCGTGCGCAGCCAGGTGGGGCGGTTTTCCGGCGCACGCTTTTGGTAAAATGCTTCGCCGTCGGCGCCGTCGACGAACCGCTTGAGAACGATGGGGCGATCGCGGATGCCCTGAAGCGCGCCCTCTGTTAGGGCCAAGTAGTACTGCACCACCTCGAGTTTCGAGAGCTTGGCCTGCTTGGTGAAGTAGGGCTTGTCGGGATTGGTGATCCGAACTTCGTGCCCTTGGATCGAGAGAACCGCGGCCGCCTCTTTCTTCGCCACGCAACCGAGGCTACACCAGGGGCATGGCCGACACGAAGCAAGACGTGCTCGACATGCTTCGCGATCTCGCCGAGCTGACGATGCTCGAAGACGGCGATCCCCAATCGTTTCGCGTGCGCGCCTACGAAAGCGCGGCGCAAGCCATCAACGCCCAGGCCACCGACCTCGGCAAGATGACCGCCAAAGAGCTGCAGAAAATCGAGGGGATCGGAAAGAGCACGGCCGACAAGATCCGGGAGCTCTTGGCGACGGGCAAAGTCGAGAAACTCGATGCCTTGCGCCAAAAGCATCCGCCCGGCGTGGTGGCCCTCTTGCGCATCCAGGGGCTCGGACCAAAGGCCTTGCAGCGCTTTCGTACCGATCTCGGCATCCAGTCCATCGACGATCTTCGCCAAGCGATCGCCGAGCACAAGCTCCGCAACATGAAGGGTTTCGGCGAAAAATCCGAGGAAAAGCTGGCCCGCGCCTTGGCGCGCCTCGACGAGCAAGGCTCGCTCGGGCGAACGCCGATATCGGTGGCGATGCCGCTGGCGACGCGCATCGTGGGTCGCATGCTGGACGTGCCGGGCGTGACGCACGCCTCGTTCTGCGGCTCGCTCCGGCGCTTCTCGGAGACCATCGGCGACGTCGATATCGTGGTCGCCACGGACGCGCCCAACCAAGTGATGGACGCGCTCGTGGCGATGCCTTCGGTCGAACGTGTCATCGTGCGCGGCGACGCGAAGACGAGCATCGTCACCCATCGCGGCACGCAGGTCGACCTGCGCGTCGTGGCAGCGCATCAGCTCGGGGCGGCGCGCCTCTATTTTACCGGTTCCAAGGGGCACAACATCAAGCTCCGGCAACGCGCGCTCGGCCGCGGGCTCACGCTCAACGAATATGCGCTGTCCGAGATCGAGGGCGGCAAAGTGATCGCCAGCGAAACGGAAGAGCAGATCTACGCCGCGCTCGGGCTCCCCTGGATCTCGCCCGTTTTGCGGGAGGACGCGGGCGAAATCGAAGCCGCCGAGAGGGGCGGGCTTCCCCAGCCCATCGGAGACGTGATCGGCGATTTTCACGTGCACACCTCCGTTTCCGGCGACGGCCGATCCACCTTGGAAGAGGTCGTCGCGGCCGCTAAAGCGCGCCATTATCGCGTGCTCGCCATCACCGATCACGCCGAGGGCACGTTGTCCGGCGTCGACCGCGATGCATTTCTCGAGCAGCGCGCCCGGGTGCGCGCGATGCAGGCCGAGCTCGGCGATTCGCTCAAGCTCATGCACGGCGTCGAGCTCAACATCGGACCCCATGGTGAGCTCGACTACGACGCCGAATTCAGAAACTCCTTCGATTGGTGTTTGGCGTCGGTGCACGACCACTTCGATCTCGATGAGGCCGCGCAGACCAAGCGCATCGTGACGGCCATGCGCGATCCCGCGGTGCGCATGATCGGACACTTATCGGCGCGGATGATCGGGGGCCGTCCTCCCATCGGTCTCGATCTCGATGCCATCATGGCCGCGGCGGAAGAGACGGGCACTGCGCTCGAGGTGAACGGCGCGTTGCCTCGCCTCGACATGTCGGTCGACAATCTGCGCCGTGCTCGTCTCCGCAACATCACGTTCGTGCTGACGAGCGACGCGCATCATGCCAAGGAGCTCGATCGGGTGCAGCTTGCCGCGCTCAACGCCGAGCGGGCATGGATCGAGCGCGACCGCGTGGCCAACGCGTGGCCGGCCGAGCGCCTCCTCGCGTGGACGGCGGAAAAAAGAGTGTCGGCCGCCTGAACGCGGCGCTGGGGTCGGTGCTCGACGCGCTCATCCGAGCCACGTGCCGTGATCCCAGGGTCGCGTGAGCCGACGTCCGATCCCGCAATGGCACAGCGAATGGCACAACACCTGCCATACTGGGCCGCAACGCAGTCGCGCGAGAGCGCTTCAATGGTATGGCGCTTGCGATGGGTGGAGCACCCATGAAAAAGCGACCTTTTGTTCCTGCCCTGCTGGTTCTCTTGTGCGCCGCCGCGTGCGACTCACCTGACGACACTTCCCCCGACGCCGGCAACGCCGTCGAGGCAGGCGCCGACGTGCGTGATGTCGCGCTTCCGGACGCCGACGCCGAGGGTAATGCCGACAGCGGTGGCAATGCCGACGCAATCGACGTCGCGTCGCCAGACGCCAATGATGCTACCAAGGGGACCTCCGACGCGCGTGATGGTTCCAGCGATGCGAGCGATGGCGATAGAGCTCAGCCCGACGGCGAGGGTGGCGAAGTGGACGGCGATAGCGGTCCACTCGATGGCGATGCAGGTCTATCGGACAGCGACGGTCCGCCGCTCAGCTGCGACTCGACCCACGAGCGCCTCGCCCTGACCGTGACCGTGCCGGGTGGCGGCATCCAGCGTTGCGCTGACTTGGTGATCGATGGCGGTCCAGCGACAGTCCACCAACTCTTGTCCGGTGTCGTGCGCGCCAGCTCGAGCGATGCGGGAAGCAGCTCGTCGAGCGTGACCATCGACACCTGCGTGGGCGACGGTTGCGCTGCCCAATTGTTCGTCATCAGGGTCGACACACCCACGCCCTTCACGATTCCCGTGGGAGCCTATGTGGAAGCGGAATATTGGATGGCGATGTCTCACGAGTGTACGCAGCTTCTTCGTATCTCCAATCTTGCCGAATGGAACGGCCAGACGAACCCGGTCAGCACCGTCAACAAAACGTACCTCGTAGCGTCGGATGGCTCCTCCGATCCGAACGCCAAAATGGTGACTACCGGCATCGGCGTTTCACCGAAGCGGTTGGACTGCCCAGCGGATGACGCTTCATGCGGAACGCCGATGCCGGTCGGCGCCTATGCATTTGAATTCTCGGCCAGCGGTAGCGCGTCGCTTACCGTCACGATGGGACAGTCGCTTGCGTGGACGGGGAATGGCCAGAATTTCGTGGTGCGAAACCACCGATCGTACCAGAGCGGCTTGTGCGACGATGATTGGAACTGGGCTTTCAGCATCGTGGGGCAATGAGCACCCCGTCGGGTAAGGCCCTCACGGCGATACGCCGCCGTCCTCGTCTGGCGAAACCGCGCTGCCATCGATGTCCGGTGCGACGCCCGGCTGCTCTCTTCGCCGAAGCACGCACCGCTCGTGTTCGCATACCTCGTCGATGCGACAATCGCCGCCGCACGCTTGCGCGACGCACATGCCGGAGTCGCGATCGCACACATGATGCGCGCTGCAGGATCCCCAACAATCACCGGTCCTCGAACGGTTCACGCCGACCGCAGCCACGCCGCTTGCGCCCATCACGGCCGCCGCGGGATACGGCGCGAGCCCAATGACGGTGCACGCCACCGTTGCGGTGAGACCCGTGCACGCGAGCTTGATCGCCGTCGCGGGTTGCATGAAATGCCTAGAGGCTGCCGCCGACCATGAACGCTGCGCCCGATGCCCTCACGTCGACCCCCACGCGCACGCCGCTCGACGCCTTTTTGGTGGGGCTCGTCAGAAAGAGGATGGCCGATCCGATTCCCAGCGTCCCCGCGGCGATGTACCCGATGGTGGCGAGCATCTGCGCCGACTCGGCCTGACCGCGGTAGACGCCGCACCGCTGGTCGCGCGAAAGTCCACCGTACGAGCACTGCGCGTCGTCGTAGTAAGTGGACGTGTTGGATTCGTTGATGATCTGGGCGACGATTGCGCCGCCGAGAAACGCACCGGCGGCGCCCAGCGTCCCCCATGCGAGCGCTCGACGCGTGGCGAAAGGCGCGGGCGCTGCGGGGCTGGCGGCCGGCGGCGTCGCGACCAATGCGGCCGGTCCATTTTCGACGGTGCTTTTCGGCGCAGGCGACGCTGCGGGTTCGTCCGTTCCCGGCAATTGGAACTCTTCGACAGCCGCACCTTCCGCGGCGAGGACGACCGAGCGAAAGGCAGGCTCATGGCCCTCGGCGCGAACTTCGAGGCGGACCGAGCCGCTCGGCACGCGCAGCGCAAGAATCGGCAAGCGCCCGGCGCGGACGTCGTTCACCCAGAGCTCGGCCTTGTCGACGCTGGCCATGACGTCCAGTGTGGCAAGGTGTTGTCGAATCGCCTCCAGCGCCTTGCCGAGCGTTTCTCGATGCGTTGAAATCCACGGGTCAGCGTCGGCCTCGAGAGCCAGCTGAAGATCGCGCTCCGCCTCCACCCATAGGCTGAGCGCCTGCTCGGCCAGCGCGATCTGGGCCTTCGTTCGCGGAGATGGACGCGCATCGTAGGCCTCGCGGAACAGCGCGAGCGCCTCGCCGTCCCGTCCTTCGCGTCGAAGCTTGAGACCCTGCTCGACCACGGGCTCGCTGTTGCTCTGGCCGCGAGCACCCGGGCTCGAGAGCACGATTGCGAGCGGTAGGAGTACGAAGCACCCGAAATTCCGCATGGGACCGTCAATCCACGATGGGAGCGCCGTTGGTCCCTT
The DNA here is from genome assembly GCA_035318505.1 of Polyangiaceae bacterium. Taxonomy (GTDB): domain Bacteria; phylum Myxococcota_A; class Polyangia; order Polyangiales; family Polyangiaceae; genus DASWDH01. The sequence continues at coordinate 122,418 of DATHEQ010000382.1, forward strand.
CCAAGACCGGTGGTTTCGGCGCTGCGGTCGCGACCGGAGCCCGCGTGTTGCTCGGCGCGCGCACGGTGCCGGACGCGTTGCCGGGCGCGGACTGTCCCTTGCGCGCCGGAGAATTCGGGCGCGAAGGGGGAGCAGAATTGGCAGGCGGAGCCGCGCTCTCTTGCGCTGCGACATCGGCAGCTCGGGGTCCCTCGGCGCGACGCGCGTCGTCGACGGGATTCACGACGGCGGGACGCTCCACGACGGCGGGACGCTCCGCGAAGGCGGGCGGAAAAACCGCGCTCTCTGTAACGGCGGGTTCTTGCTTTCTCATCTCGCGGAACGCGAGCAGTGACGTGCTGAGTGCCGCAATCACGGCGAGGGGTACGACGAGCCGCGTCCCGAGCCGTGCACGCAGCACCACCGGTAGGCTCGGCCGCGACCTCGGGCGAGGGCGCGGCGCATCGCCCATCGTTTTCGTCGTTCCTTCCCAGGGCTCGCGCACGGTGGTGCCCATGAATTCGTTTTCCCAGAGCGCCCAGGTCGTCTTGTCTCCGAAGGAGAGCAGGGCGCTGCCGAGCGCGAGCACCGAAGGAAATCGCTTCTCGGCATCGCGATGCATGGCTTTTTCGACGATGGCATCGAACTCCGGGGGCAGACCGGGCCGGAGTCGGCTCGCGGGCACGACGGGGGCTGTGACGATGGCGTGCATGAGCTCGTAGTGGCTCGCCCCGGTGAAGGGGCGCTGACCGGTTGCGCATTCATAGAGCATCACGCCGAGCGCGTACTGATCGCTGGCCGGCGATGCGAATTTAGCCCCCCGCGTGAGCTCGGGCGCCATGTACTGCACCGTGCCGAGCAGCGACTCGGAGCGCGTGAATGTATTGTCCCGCTCCTCGTCGGTGATCTTCGAGATGCCGAAATCGAGAACCATCGGATGCAGCGAACGCGGCGGGCGGGAGGTCAGCATCAAGTTGGCCGGTTTGAGATCGCGGTGGATGATGCCGGCGGCGTGGGCGGTGGCGACCGCCGACAAGACAGGCAAAAAGACGTCCACGACACCAGAGAGCGACAAGGGGCCCTTTTCGTTCAACAGCGCGGCGAGGTTCGATCCCTCCAAGAACTCCATGACGATGAAGGGCAAGCCCCTCTCGGTTCCGATGTCGAACACCTCGACGACGTTCTGATGTCGAATGCGCGAGGCCGCCTTGGCCTCCCGAAGAAAGCGCTCCGCGGCCATCGGCTGGGCGGCGAGGGTCGGGAGCATGACCTTCAGCGCAACCCGGCTGCCGAGCTCGGTGTGGCGCCCCTCGAAGACCTCCGCCATGCCCCCCTTGCCGAGCAAGCGTACGACCTCGAATCTGCCGAATTGCACCGGTTTTTCGCCCGCCGCCAAGTCCGGATGGTGCGCTGCCGACGGCATTCTCAATCCTCACTAATTCGGGAGGTCGCTCGGCGCGCTAACCCCTCTCAACCTCGGGAGTGTAACCGAGTACCGTGATGCTGCAATCCCTTCGATTTCAGGCAGAAACTTGCCAGGGCTTTTGCCAAAGTAGACCTACCATGGCCGAGCCCGAGGTCGCCACACTCGAAGACACCCCTTCTTCGTCTCCCGGGGGAGTCGTGCCTATGCAGGCGCACCTCTTCGTCGGGCTCGAATGCGATCGCCCAGGTTCCGGCGGTGCGCGTTATGCGCTCGCGAGCATCGACGAGGTGCTCGTCGGCCGTGGCGCGGACCGCGGCGCAGCGCGACAAGTCAGCGGCGGCGTTACGCGGCTCAAAGTGACCGTTCCTGGTCGCTCCATGTCGTCCACCCACGCGCGATTCCTCCGAACGAGCGAGGGCTGGGTCCTCGAAGACGCGCGCTCGACGAACGGCTCCTTCGTCAACGGTCAGCGCGTCGACCGTGTCCGGCTCCGCGATCTCGACCTCATCGAGCTAGGCCATACCGTGTTCTCTCTGCGTGAAGCCGTGCCTACGCCGCCAGGCACGCCCCCGATCTTCGATACCCAACAAACCCCCGCTCCCGATCCAGATCTGACGACGCTGCTGCCCGCACTTGGGAAAGATTTCGAAACCCTGGTCAGGTTCGCAGGTTCGCCGATTCCCCTTCTCATCCTCGGCGAGACCGGCACGGGCAAGGAAGTCGTCGCTCGCGCGATGCATCGGCTCTCGCGTCGTGGCGGTCCGTTCGTGGCAGTCAATTGCGGCGCTTTGCCGGCGAACCTCGTGGAAAGCCAGCTTTTTGGCCACGTGAGGGGGGCCTTCTCCGGCGCGAACCGTGACGAGCCGGGTTTCGTGCGCGCTGCCGAGCACGGAACGCTTCTCCTCGACGAAATTGGCGATCTTCCTGCCGTCGCCCAGGCGACGCTCTTGCGCGTCCTGCAAGAGCACGAGGTGGTTCCCGTCGGCAGCGCTCGGGCCATTCCCATCGATGTGCGGGTGATCGCGGCGACGCACGGCGAGCTCGATCAACTCGCCGAGCGCGGCCGCTTTCGCAGCGATTTACTGGCGAGAATCGATGGATATCGAATCCGGCTGCCGAGCCTTTCCTCCCGCCGGGAGGATCTCGGCCTGCTGATCGGCGCGCTGCTTCACCGCGAGATGAAGGCCGGCGAGCCGCACCTGACGCCCGGCGCGGGCGTGGCCTTGATGGCTCATCCCTGGCGTCTCAACGTGAGAGAGCTGGCCCATCGTTTGAAAGGTGCGGTGCTCCTCGCGGGAGACGGGCCTATCTCCGAAGCGCATCTTCGCCTTTCGGCGACCCATCGCGACGTCGAGTCCGCGAAAAATACGCCGATTGACACGCGATCGCCGATCGCGGCGGAAGATGAGGAGCTGAAGAAACAGCTTCTTTTCAGTCTTCAGCGACATTGCGGCAACGTCTCGGAGGTCGCCCGAGAGATGAATCGTGCGCGCATGCAGATTCACCGTTGGATGAAGCGATTTTCCATCGACCCCTCGACTTTTCGCGACGGCGAGCCACCGTCCGAAGACGACGACGAGCAGGCCGCTTCCGCCGAGACACGCTCGAAGTGAGCGCGGGTCGCCGCGGGGACCGCGTGCGATAGGAGGACGCTCTTGCGGAGCCGCTTCATCGCTGCGCGGTGCCAGGCTCCGCGCAAGGTCAGAAGCTCCGTCACCGACGCTCCTTCCTCGGCGAGCGCGGCGAGAATCCGGCAAAGGCTCCGCTTGCTGGGGACGCGCGTTCCCGACTCCCAAAGAGAAATCGCGGCATCCGAACAGCCGATGCGCGCGGAAAGGGAAACCTGTTTTCCGAAGACCCGCCTCCGAATGTCTTTGAGACAGTGGCCCAACGACGGTTCTTGGCCGTCGTCGTCGACCTCTGGCGAAACCGCCATCGTTGTGGCGTCATAGGCCGTGAAGTCGCCCTGGATCGTTGACGCTCGCCTTTGTTCGTACCAGGCGACGACATCCGCACTCGACGGTAGCGTCGCATTTTCCGTGGACCGCATGCTCGTTGTCTGTGCAAGGGTCAGGCCGCGAGTAAAGGCGCGCCGCTCGGACCGCGATCGCCTCGTTTCACCGCGCGATCGAGGGTCGACGAGGAGGCGAACCGCCACCGTCTCGCGTCGCGTCAGCCTTTCCGCGCTGTAACCCCGTTGCAGTGCAACCGCCGCGTGCCGTTGCAGGTGACAGCAACTGCGCTGTGCGTGAGCTCCGGCCCTTAGCCGTCGGTGCCGCTGCGCTTATTGCGATGAAACGCGGGCTTCGCTCGGGGAGAGGGCAAGAACGTCGTCTGCGGCCGCTCCGGCCCCGCCTGGGACGTGCTCGCATCGCGCTTGATGTACACGCGCGGATTGCGCGGATCGGGTTGGGCGACCGCTTTTGCAAATTCGTCGGCCACCTTCGACGCGATCTCGACCGTCGAGAACCCGCGCGCGACGCGAATGCTGCCGACGTCGGAGCCCTGTACTTCGCCGCGGCGACACACCATCGCCAGCAGGCGGCGCGCGTCGGCGCCCTGCTCGCCGCCCCACGTCACGCGGAACGGAACGAACGAGCCCGTTCGCGGCGCACTTTCGCTCCGCGGTGAACGCACGAACGGTCTCGCCGCGGCGGTCGGCGCGGGGCGTCCCGACTCGCCGGCACGCGCCGTAGCGGTCGGCGCGGGGCGACCCGACTCGCCGGCATGCGCCGTGGCGGTCTGCGCGGGGCGACCCGACTCGCCGGCATGCGCCGTGGTGGTCGGCGCGGGCCGGCCCGGCTCGCTGGCGCGACGGTGCGGCTCGGCACCGGCGGAGCGTGCGGGGGCCTGCGCGAACGTGCGCACGGTGCGCGCCTCGGTGGGACCGGCGTAGCTGGTCCGCTCCAAAAGCCGGGCGATCGTGCGCGTCACGCGCGCCTCGTCTGCGGTCAGCCGTTTGGCCAACGCCCACAGGCGATCGTCGTGCCCGGCGAAACCTTCGGGATCGTCCGCTGCGAGCTCACTGTAAAGCCGCTCATCGCGCAGGCGTGCGATGTCGTTTGGGGTCGGAATCGGCTCGACGCGGAACGTGACCCGTGCCCGCTTCAGCAGGATCGACGTCTTACTGATGGCCGAGGGGGACGATAAAACCGCGCTCTGCCCCTTGCGACCGGCGCGACCGGTGCGACCACTGCGGTGGGTGTACGAATCCGCGTCGTCCGGGGGGTCGGCGTGGATCACGCGGGCGATGTCCTGTACGTCGATACCGCGCGCCGCGACATCGGTGGCGACGAGAACCCGCAGCTTGCCGCGTTTGAAATCGGCCAGGGCGCGGTTGCGCTCGGGCTGTTCCATCTCGCCGGAGATCGAGCTCACCGCGAAACCGGCGGTGTGTAATTCTCGCGCCAGGCGGGCGACATCGGCGCGGGTGCGCGCAAAGACCAGCGTCTGCTGGTCGGGGTAGAGCAACAAGAGGTTGATGATGGCGTCGAGGCGCTCGCGCGGGTCGACCAAATGAACGACGTGGTCGATGTCGGCATTGGCGGCCCCGAGCGGCGTGCCTTCGACATGGGCGGGGTTGACCTGCACGCGATCGGCGAGCGCGCGCACGCCGTGCGGAAATGTCGCGGATATGAGATGCGTGCGATGCCCGGCGGGCGCGTACTTGAGGATCGCTTCCAGGTCTTCGCGGAAGCCGAGATCGAGCATGCGATCCGCCTCGTCGAGAACGATCGCGCCGAGCTCACTGGGATCGATGGCGCCGCGGCCCAAGTGATCGAGCAGTCGACCAGGCGTGCCGACGATGAGGGAAGGACCACCGGCCAAGGCGCGCCGCTCGTCCTGGTAACTCGCTCCGCCCGTCGCCGACGCGACCTTGGCGTTCAGCGGTGCGAAGAGCCAGCGCAGCTCTTCTTCGACCTGCTTCGCGAGCTCACGCGTCGGTGCGACGACGAGCGCGCGCGGCCGCGTCGTACCTCCGGCAACCCGCGGCGCATCGCCGACGAGCGCGCGCAGCGCGAATCCGATAGCCACCGTCTTCCCAGAGCCGGTTTGCGACGTGATGCGCAGATCGCGGTCGGCGAGCGAAGGAGCGAGAACGGCTTCCTGCACCGGCGTCAGCCGTTGGAAACCTCGTTGCTCGAGCGCGCCCGTCAAGGCCGGCCCGAGGATGCTGGCAAACTCGGGCCCATCCATGATGCGCGGTGGGGTAGCAGGTCACAAGGCAATGGGAAAGGTCTTTTTTCCGGGAAGCCCTGCTCGCGGGGTCGAGGGCCTCGGCGCGACGCCGGAGGCCCTCGTTTTCATCGCCCCTCCCTATTTTGCCTCGGCGAGCGCGCGGTCGATGATCTTCTGGAACTTCGCGAACGGCTGCGAGCCGGTCATGTAGTAGCCGTTGATGACGAAGGCCGGCGCGGCCGTGATCCCCGCGTCTTCAGCGGTTTTGGCGTCGGCGTCGACGGCCGCCTTGTGGACGCGGTCATTGAGGGCGGCGCGGAAGCGCGCGCCGTCGAGCCCGATCTGAGTGGCGTAGGTTTCGAGCGCTGGGCGCTTGAGCCCCTCCGGTGTCGATTGGTTCTGAAACAGCAGATCGTGCATTTTCCAAAATGCGTCGGCTCCTTTCTGCTTGAAAGCCTCCGCGGCGGCTTCGGCGGCAAGGGGCGCGTCCGGGTGCATGGAGAGGGGGTGATTTCGCCAGACGAGCTTGATCTTGTCGCCGTACGTATCGTGGATCTGTTTCACCACCGGCTCGACGCGGCTGCAGAACGGACACTGGAAATCGCTGAACTCCTGAATGACGACCTTGGCGTGGGCGCCGCCCCGTGCAGGGTTGGCGCTGCTCGGGGCAGCGACGTTCTTTTTCTCGGGGGCCGGAGCCTCTTTAGCGGTCTTCATGATCGCTTCATAGACACGATTCGGCGCGAGTCCTTTGGCCAGCAGGGCTTCGGCATTCTTCATCTGCTCGTCGATGGCTGCGCGAAACATTTCGAACGGCTGCGCACCGACCAAACGACGCCCATTGATGAAAAAATGCGGCGTGCTCGACGCCTCGACGTTCTCGGCGAGGTCGAGGTCGGCATCGATGACGCCCCTGTATTGGTGCCCCTCGATGGCCTTCTTGGATCGAGCGGCGTCGAGCCCCAGCTCTTTGGCGGCCTCTTCGAGGTCACTGTCTTCGAGCTTTGGTTGCAGCGCAAAGAGTTTGTCGTGCATGGCCCAGAACGCCTTGCTGCCCTTCTCTTTCAACGCGAAGAGCGAAAGCTCTGCGGCCGGCTCGGCGCGCGGATGAAACGAGAGCGGATCCTGCTTCCACGCGAAGCGTACCTTGTCGCCGTAGGTGTCCCGGATTTGCTTGAGCGTCTCTTGGGCGCGTTTCGAAAAGGGGCATTGAAAATCGGAGAACTCGACGATGGTGACGAGCGCCGTATCCGGTCCTAAAACGGGCGCGTCGCCGAGAGGGATCTTCCATGTCGTCTTGTCCTCCTCGGGCGGGGGTGCCTTCTTCGCTGCCGCGGACGGCGGTGGGGCGGCGGCTTTGTTCTGCTTCGACATCTCCACGTACACTTTGTCGGCCTTGGTGCCGCGCGTGATCGCCGCTTCTGCTTTGACGAGCTCCGCGCCGATGACTTCTTTGAATTTCTCGATGGGCTGCGCGCCGGCGAAGCCGACACCATTGACGAGGAAGTAAGGCGTGGAGTTGACTCCCGCTTGCGCACTTTCGGCGAGATCGCGGTCCACCTTGTCCGCCCACCGATGGCTCTCGAGACCTTGCCTGAACTGAGCTTCGTCTTTGACGCCGGCCTCCTTGGCCCATCGCACATAGCTATCCGTTCCGAGCTCTGTCTGTTTTTTGAAAGCGGCGCCGTGGAATTTCCAGAACGCGTCGTTGCCGGCCAAGGCAAAGACACCCTGGGCAGCTTCGGCGGCCGGTTTGGCGCGGGCATGCCCGGCAAGCGGACTATGCTTCCACACCACGCGCAGTTTCTCCTTTCCGTAGAAGGTCTTCAGTTGATCGAGCGTCGCTTCCGCGCGCGAGCAGAAAGGGCACTCGAAATCGCTGAACACCACCATCGTGACCGGCGCCGTGCGATTGCCCCACGCTGGATCTTTGCTGTCCACCGGCACCGGCGATTCGCGGTCCGACCAAGCGCCTGCCGTCTCTGCCCCGAGCGCGTAGCCCGGGCGGCTGTGCTCGATACCGTACATCAGCGTTATCCCCGCCAAAAAGCAGAGGATGAACCCGACGATGGCCATACCTTTGTTCATCATGACAAACCTCACGATCATCACTCGCTTTCCGCGAGCGTCATCGAAGCCGAGCGCTCGCGTGAGCGCGCGCTTCGTTCAGCACCATGCGACCGACCTCGCGTCGGCGAGGGGCCGCGCGATGGAACCGGAGAAGAGCGCGGCGCGGTCCGGACGACGAGCGCGAGGCGCTTCGCCGTGCCGTGGCTTTGCAAGCCTCCGGTAGGAGATGGATCACACCGGTCGAGCTGCGACCGCTGTGTCGAGCCGTAAGAGCCGTGAACGCTACGCCGCGCGCGGCGGACGAAACACGCCGGCATCGTGGCCGGGTGCCTTCATCAGCCCGCCCCCGCTGAAAAAGACGGCGCGCTCGTCAGTGAGCGTCGGCAGCGACGTGCTCTTCGTTGTGATCCAACTCTCGATCGCCGCGCCATCGGCGACGGCGGTCGCGCCGCGGCTCACCTGCTGACGCACACCGAAGCGCGCCGCCTGGTCGCGGCAAAGCAGCACCGGCGTCCGCTCGATGCGCGCATCGCGAATGGGCGTCACCGGAGGAGGCGCGTCGATCGACATGCCCCTCGCGTCGCACATGGGCGCATCGGCTCGTGCCGTCCGCGTGCAGAAAAACGCCGCGAGCACACAGGAGAGCCAGAAAAACCACCTCAGTGCGGGCCGCATTGCCATCAGGGGTCTCTAGGCGTTCGGCGGAAAGCCTCCGTGGGCCAACCAGCGGGCAACCGGGCGAATTCCCGGCCGACTCCAAAAAAACCGGTCGCGGTCCGCGCGATGCGGATCTCCGCCCTAGAGATCCGGCGTGCCGGCGAGGGGCAGAAAGAGCCGATCCAAGTCGTCGGCCGAGATGGGCGGCCCGTCGCGTTGCGAACCGATAATGGCCTCGGCGAGGTTGCGCTTGCGCTGCTGCAACGCGAGCATCCGTTCTTCGACGCTGCCCGCGACGATCAGGCTGTAGACGAAAACGGGCCGCGTTTGGCCGATGCGATAGGCGCGATCGGTGGCTTGCGCCTGAGCGGCGGGGTTCCACCAGGGGTCGTAATGAATGACGGTGTCGGCGCTGGTCAGGTTGAGCCCCGTGCCCCCGGCTTTGAGGCTTATCAAGAAGACCTCGGCCTTGCCCTCGGAAAACTCATCGATCGGGCGCTGGCGATGGACGGTCGAACCCGTGAGCGCGACGTGGCGAATACTTCTCTCTCGCATTCCTTCCGACAGAAGGGCGAGCATTCGCGTGAACTGCGAGAAGACGAGCACACGCCGTCCTTTTTCGAGCTGCTGCCCGAGAAGCTCGAAAAATCGGTCGTATTTGGCCGACCGCCGCACGCCTCGCGCGGCGTCGACGGGCACGAGGCGGGGATCGCAGCAGACCTGGCGCAGCTTCATGAGCGCGTCGAGGATAGGAATGGTGGAGCGGGCGATGCCGAGCTTTTGAATCGCGCGGCGTACCTGCGTGTGGGCGGCAATGCGGATGTTCTCGTAAAGCTCGCGCTGCTCGCCCGTGATCTCGACTGGCCGCACGATCTCGGTCTTCGGCGGCAGATCGCGCGCCACCTGCTCCTTCATGCGCCGTAACACGAACGGTGCCACCCGGGCTCGAAGCGCGGCCAGCTCGTCGGCGCTCTCTTCGAGATCCGCGCCTTGACGGAATCGGTTACGGAACTGCTCCGCGCTCCCCAAAAAACCCGGCATCAAGAATTCGAAGATCGACCACAGCTCTTCGAGGCTGTTCTCGATGGGCGTGCCGGTGAGACAGAGGCGGTGCTCGGCATCGAGCGAAAGGGCGGCGCGGGTCACGAGACTTCGGCGATTTTTGATGACCTGCGCCTCGTCGAGCACGAGGTAATAAAACCGCTGGTTCTGATAGAGCTGGAGATCGCGCAAAAGCAGCGGGTAGGTCGTGAGCACGACGTCGGACTTCATGGCCGAGGGCCAAAGCGATCGGCGTTTCGGCCCGTGCAGCGCGGTCACCCGCAACGACGGCGCAAACTTGGCGATCTCGCGCTGCCAATTGCCGACCAGGCTCGTGGGCATGAGAAGAAGGCTCGGCCCCGTGGCGCGCCCGGCCTGCTTTTCGCCGGCGAGGAGAGCGATCGTCTGCAGCGTTTTGCCGAGCCCCATGTCGTCGGCGAGCACCCCGCCCACGCCGAGCACACGAAGGCGCTGCAGCCACGAGAGCCCCTCCGCCTGATAGGGGCGCAAGGTGGCGGTCACCACTTGCGGGCAGTCGGCGGCGGTCTCTTCGCGTAAGGCGGCGAGCGCCCGACCGCGCTCGCGAATGCGCGACTCGCCCGTGCGCGCGAGGCGGCCGAAACTCGCCCCCATCGATTCCTCGAGACGCGCCAACGATGCCGCTTCGAGTGCTTGAAATTCCAAGCGAAGCGTGGGGGAGCGCTCGCCGTGGTAAAGCTCGATGAGCACCTCGAGGAGCTTGCTCAGCTGCTCTGCCGCAACGACGAGACAGCGGTGCTCGTCGACGCGCACGGCCCGAAAACGCGCCGGCATACTGCGCAGCGAATGCAGGCTGGACGCGCCGTGCGAAGCATCGAGCAAATCGAGCAGCGCTGGCATCAGGTTGACGCGACGACCCTCGATTTCGACGCCGAGCTCGAGGCCGAACCAGTCCAGCTTTTCGTCGGCGTGGACGTGCGAATACCAGGGCGACTCGCCATCGATCACCTGGAAGCGGTAATCGGGGGCGATCTCGACGCGGAAACCAAGCGAGCGAAGCTGGGGTACGGCATAAGCGGTAAAAGAGCACCACGCGTGCTCGTTGCCGTCGAGTTGAACGAGGTAATCGGCCTTCGACCCGGGAAGCGCCGTGTATGCTTCGAGACACGCCAGCTCGACTGCGCCGAAGCTCTCGAGAACGCGCCGCACCTGCTCTTCACGCTCGAGATCGCGCGGCACCTTGGCCAGCGTGCCGGAGTGCGCGACGAAGAAGTGCTCGCGCTCGTCGGAGGCCGACACGCACGTGCCGTCGTAGTCGAACGAAAGTTCGATCACGGCGACCTCGGCCTCTTCGTCGCGCAGCGCGAGCGCGTCGAACCTTCGGACCAGGAGCCTCTCGCTCGTCAGCCGAATCACGGCGGTAAAGGCTCGTTCGGCCACCGCGGCGCCGGACGACTGCGAAGATGTCACTCTTTCCTTTTAGATCAACATGGAGCGAAAGGGCGAGCCGAGGGCGCCGCCGACCTTGCGCCCCAATGTGTGCGCCGTATGGTTGCCCCTCGCGAAGGAGGAACCATGCCCAAAGCCATCCCCGACGGTTACCACGCCGTCACGCCGTACCTGACGTTCCGCGATGCCGCCAAGGCGATCGAGTTTTACAAGCAAGCGCTCGGCGCCAAGGAGGTCGTGCGCATGCCGATGCCGGGCGGGAAAATCGGTCACGCCGAGCTGAAGATCGGCGACTCCATGGTCATGCTCGCCGATGAAGCGCCGGAGTTCGGCAACAAGAGCGCCAAAACGATCGGCGGCTCGCCCATCGGTCTGTGTCTCTACACCGACAATGTCGAAGCGGTCGCCGCCAAGTTCTGCAAGGCGGGCGGCAAAGTGGTGAAGGCGATCGAGCTGCAGTTTTACGGCGATCGATCGGGCCAGTTCGAGGACCCCGAGGGGTACAAGTGGACCCTTGCCCAGCACGTCGAAGACGTCTCCCCCGAGGAGATGGAAAAGCGGATGGCCAAGATGGGCGGTTGACCGCCTTCGCCCGCCGAAAACGTCCCCAACAGTGAGCGCGCCACCCGAGCGGAAGCATGCTGACGGTTCGCCGGCGGAGGACCGGCGCGCCGCCATTCACTTGGGCACATTTGCCGCGAAGGACCGAGCCGACATGCCGGCCCCCTTCCAGCCCGTCTCGTGGCGGCCCCTCGGGGCCGGCGTGTACCCCCCCGGCGCCTGTCGTCGAACCGAAGTCAGAAGGGGACCCTGCAGTGGAAGCTTGCGAATTTCCACACTCCAGCTACCTTGACTGACCTCACGACTCTGTTGACCGCGTACGACGACGACACTTTCTCGATTCTCGGGATCACGTATCTCGCGATGTGGCTACGACGCGTGGGCGCGGAACATCACCGCGGCCCCTCCCCGATCCGACGGCGGCTGATTGGACGGCAGGGTTCTGATTCTCTCCGAGCCGCGAATGGA
>DATHEQ010000383.1:0-5464 GCA_035318505.1 Polyangiaceae bacterium
TTTCTGTTCCTCAAAAAGCGGGCGCCGGAGGTCCTCACCCGCGACGGCCTATCGAACACGATCCCGAGCTACCAGGTCGTCGACTTTCTGCGGCGCGCCGAGACGGAGAGCGACGCGCCCGAGAGCACGGTAGAGCAGATCAGAAAGCGCGTCCTCGAAGAGGGCGCAGGACTCCCCTCCGTGGTGCGGGAATTCAAGGACAGTGTCTTTCCAGTCGACCCCGGCCAGAAGAAGGAGCGCGATCTCGCGGCGCTGCTCAACGTGGCCAAACGGTTGCGCGAGCTACTGGAGGAGACCGACGTGGTGCCGCACAAACTCGCAGGCGAAGTCGGAAAGACGCTCGATCGACTTTTGGAAACACTGCGAAGCGCCGCCGAGCGCGCGGCGTAAAAGCTAGGCGTGGGTCCGCGCTGAAACCACGATGCCGGCGGCTTCGCGCGCTTCGGCCATGACCTCTTTGGCGACGGCGCGCGCACGCGCGGCGCCCTCTTCGAGCACGCCTTCCACGTAGGCTGCGTCGCCCGCGACTTGTTGGCGCCTTTCGGCGAGCGGCATGAAGCGTGCGATGTACGCCTCGGATAGCCGCTTTTTGAGGTCGCCGTACCCGACGCCCCCTTTGACGTAGGTGGGCTCGAACTCCGCCGCCTTTTGCGCATCGAGAAGGCGGTAGAGGACCATGAGCGTGTCGCTCGCGTCCTTCGGTTCTTCGACCCCTTTGCTGTCCGTTTTGATGCTCGCAAAGTACGCTTTGAAGACTTGCTTTTCCGTCATTCCCGGCGCGGGAAAAATCGGAATCGTGTTGCCGTAGCTCTTGCTCATCTTGGCGCCGTCGGTACCAGGCACGACCGGGGCCGTCGAAAAGCGCCATTCGGGGCGAACCAGCACTTGCTTGCCAAAGGCGGCGTTGAAACTGGCCCCCATGTCCTGCGCCATCTCGACGTGCTGTTGCTGGTCTTTGCCGACGGGAACGACGGTGCTCTTGTAAATGAGAATGTCGGCCGCCATCAGCACCGGGTAGTTGAAGAGGCCCATGGTGGGCTCGAGCCCGCGCGCGACCTTGTCTTTGTAGCTGTGCGCGCGTTCGAGCAAACCGCGTCCCACGCAGCTCGAGAGAAGCCAGGCGAGCTCGCACACCTCGGGCACGTCCGATTGTCGAAAGAACGTCGCCCGTTTCGGATCGAGCCCGAGCGTGAGGTAATCGATGGCCACGTCGCGGGTGAGCTCGCGCATGCGAGCGCCGTCGTGGATCGTCGTCAGGGTGTGGTAGTTGGCAATGAAGTAGAACGCCTGCTCGGGCTTGCCGGGCGGCCCCTGCAACTCGACGTGCTGCTGAATAGCGCCGAAATAATTGCCAAGATGAAGGACGCCGGAAGGCTGAACGCCGGAGAGAACGCGCATCGAGGTGGCGGAACATACCGCGCTTCGCGTGGTTCGGCGAGGAGGCGCACGCCAGGGCAGCGCACAAAAACGCGCCCCTCGGCGCGCGCAAGGAATCCGGCGTCGCCCGAGGAACGCTCGTGCTAGATACCCGGCCTAGCCATGTCGAGCGACGCCATCACCAGCCGCGAAAAAGACTTTGCCAAATGGTACCAGGACGTCATCCGCCAAGGTGACCTTGCCGAGGCCGCCGAAGTCGTGCGCGGGTGCATGGTCATCAAGCCGCACGGATACGCCATCTGGGAGAAGATCCAAGCGGAACTGGACCGGCGCTTCAAAGCCACCGGTCACAAGAACGCGTACTTTCCACTGCTCATTCCGTTGAGCTTTCTGGCCAAAGAGGCGTCGCACGTGGAAGGTTTCGCCATGGAGTGCGCGGTGGTGACGCACTCCGGCCTCAAAGCGGTGACTTCGGCCGACGGCAAAACGGCGCTCGAAGTCAAAAACCCCCTCGAAGAACCGTACGTGATCCGCCCCACGAGCGAGACCATCATTGGCCACTACTTCGCCAAGTGGATCCAGAGCCATCGCGACTTGCCCTTGCTTCTCAATCAATGGGCGAATGTGATGCGCTGGGAGATGAGGACCCGCCTCTTTTTGCGCACCAGCGAGTTTCTCTGGCAGGAGGGGCACACCGCGCACGCCACCCACGAAGAGTCGCTCGAAGAAGTCGAGCGCATGCTGGGCGTCTACGCCGACGTCGCCGAGAACGTGATGGCGATGCCCGTCATCCGCGGGAAAAAGACGGACAGCGAGAAGTTTGCGGGGGCGGTCTCGAGCTATTGCATCGAGGCGATGATGCAAGACGGCAAAGCGCTGCAAGCCGGTACCAGCCATGATCTCGGTCAGAACTTCGGTCGCGCCTTCGACGTGAAGTTTCAGAGTAAATCGGGGGAGATCGACTACGTGTGGCAAACGTCGTGGGGTTCCTCCACGCGTCTCATCGGAGGTCTCATCATGACCCACTCCGACGACGCCGGGCTCGTGCTTCCGCCCGCGGTCGCGCCCATCCACGTGGCGATCATCCCTATCTACAAGACGGACGAAGAACGCAGCAAAGTCGTCGAGGCGGGGGACGTCCTGCGGCGGGAGTGTGAAGGCGCGGGGCTCAGCGTCGTGCTCGACGATCGCGACGGGCTACGGCCCGGTGCCAAACATTTCGACTGGGAGCAAAAAGGCGTGCCGGTGCGCATCGAGATCGGACCTCGCGACGTTCTGGCCGGGTCTTGCGTCGTCAAACGCCGGGACCGCGACCCCAAAGAAAAGACGCCCCTCGCGCTCGCCGGCGCCGCGATCGTTCTGAAGAATCTGATGAGCGAAATTCAAACGTCGCTCCTCGAACGGGCGCGCGCGTTTCGCGCGTCGCGGACCGTCCAAGTCGACACCTACGACCAGTTCAAGCAGGCACTCGATCCGGGTGGCAAAGGGAATTTCCTGCTCGCGCATTGGGACGGAACGCCCGAGACCGAGAAGAAGATCAAAGCGGACACCAAGGCGACCATCCGCTGCATCCCGCTCGAGGGGGACAAAGAGCCTGGTCGTTGCGTGCTCACCGGGCAACCCTCGGCGCAGCGCGTCGTCTTCGCGCAGGCTTACTGAGCGCTCAATCCACTTGCGCGGTTTGCGCGTCGCCGGGCGGGGCGGTTTTCTTGCGTTCGACGGGCACCGCTTGCCACGTGACCGTATAGGTCTGCGCCGGATTCCACATGAGCCAACCGTGGCTGCCCGCGCCAATCGCCGATTTTACTTCGTTAGCAACGTACTGGGGACCGTACTCCGGTGAATTCCACGACGCCGCCTGCAGCCATGGTCGAATGAGCGCGTTCTTCTTGCCATGCTTCAGCATGGCCAGGATCTTCCTCGTCGCCATTCCCACGATCTCGGGATGATTGCCGGGCACCTCGAAACCCGCATAGCCGGCGTGGTAATGCGAGGGATACACCATGGGCGAGAGCACCTCGCACTCGGGCGCGAGGAGCACCGGGTCCTGGCCGAGCGCGTCGATATCGGCGCGTACCCCTTCGGCGACGATCCCGAAGATGTCGAGAGAGAGCGGTACTTTGCGCGGTTGGGTGATCGCGTGCACCTCCCTCACGAAATCGCGAATCACGATCGTCTTCGGCGTTTTTCCCTTGGTCGCATCGAAATCGGCATTCTTCACGCCCAGCACGGGGTAGCGAACGTAATCGAGCTGGATCTCGTCGACGCCAAAATCGAGCGCTTCTTTGACGAGTGCAAAGAGATAAGCGCGCGCCTCGCTGTTGGCAGGGTCGAGCCAGCCAATCTGGTAAGGCCGGCCCTTGGCCCAGTTCGCGCGCGGCAAGAGCTCAGGCTTCGCGTGGGCGATGAACTCGTCCTCGAAGCAGCTGATGCGCATCGCCACGCGGATCCCTTGGGCGTGCGCGAAGCGGACCGTGCGCGCCATGTCGCGGATGGGGGCCCCTTTCGTAGCACCGGTCTCGACGGCGAGCGGAACCTTGGAGCGGTACGTCACCAGGCCGTCGTAGTCCTTGGCGTCGAGCACGATCATGTTCATCCCGCGCTCGGCCATGCGCGCGAGGAGCGGCATGAACAGCGTTCCGCCGGCGGTGCCTCCGCGCACGTAAAGGCCCCGCAGCTGTTTGTCCTCGGGCCAACCGATGCGCTCGTCGTCGGCGGCCTTCGGCGCATGCTTGACCACGGCGGGAATGACGATGCGCTCACCTGGCGAGGGCGACGCGACGCGAAAGTTGGGGTTCTCCTTCTGAATGGCCTTGCTGAGCTCGCGAGCGAGATAAACGTCGGTGAGACCGACGTAAGCATCGGCGATGGAGGGGAGCGAATCACCGCGCCGTAAGACATGCGCCAATCCCACCGGCTTTCCGATCGAATCGATGATCTCGCCCCCTTCGGGCAACTTGCTGCGGAGCCATGCCACGAGCTCGGTGCGCTCGGCGTCGACGGGGCTTGCCGGCGCTGCCGGTGCTGCCGGCGTGGCCGGGGGCTCTTCGGTCGAAGGCGGTTCCGCTCTTCTCGTTTCCGACAGATCGACGGGACCGGGTACAGCGGGCTTCGGCAGCGGCGCGCTGCACGCCGCGACGAACGCGAGCACGGACCCGAGCACAAACGAAAACCGGCCACAAAAAAGGGCGCGTGACGGCCCCCCGGTCGGATCTCTTGGCACGTACCTAGGGGAATACAGTTTCGACGAGCTGGCAACATTCCTGAAGCCTTAGCCCCGAAGAATTGCCCGTTGCCCACCGGCACCCACCTAACGACGACCAAGTGACACGCGCCAGCCGACCGGGCGATGGGGACGCGGCTTGGCTTTGACGGGACCCGGGGGACCTGGATTTGCGCACGGCCGTGCCGAAACGTGCTGCTTGCTCGATCGGGGGCCCTGGCTAAGCTCCGCGCATGTCCGCGAACGGAAAGATCGACCTCGTCTGTTTCGACATCGGAGGCGTCCTCGTTCGTATCTTAACCGCGTGGCCCGATCTCTGTCGCGCGATGCGAATCGACGTGCGCGGGGAATCCGCGGGCGAGCTTGCCGAAAACGCGCGCCGCGAGCTCGCCGAGGCATACCAGCGTGGCGACCTTTCGACCGAGGCGTGGATGGCAGCCGTAGAGAACGCTTTGAGTGGGCTCTATACGGCCGACGAGCTCGCCACCCTGCACGACGCCGTCCTCATCGAAGAGTACCCGGGTGTAGCCATCCTCATCGACGAGCTGCATCGCGCGGGCATCGCGACCGCGTGTTTGTCCAACACCAACGAACTGCATTGGCCCAAGCTCGTCCATCATGACGGCGCGCGCGTGATGCCCGGCGAGCCTCGCTATCCCGGCGTGCACAAGCTCGGCTCGCATCACGCGTCGCATTTGATGAAGTTCATCAAGCCCGCCCCAGACATCTACCGCGCCTTCGAAAAGGCGACGGGACGCAGCGGCTCGCAGATCCTTTTCTTCGATGATTTGGCGGAGAACGTCGCCGCCGCAAAGAGTCTCGGTTGGCACGCGGAGCGGATCGATCCCACCGCGCCGACCGGCG
>DATHEQ010000384.1:0-15628 GCA_035318505.1 Polyangiaceae bacterium
CCCGACCAACCGATCGCCTTCGAGCCGCTCTTGAAGCTCCCCGAGGTTCGCGGCCCGATCCCGCGGCAAGTGGGCACGCTCGGCGACGTCTGCGTAAGCGCCTGGTTGGGTGACACGGACACAGCGGGCGTCTGCCGCCGATTTGGCGCCTGTGGGGACGGCGGGCTCCCAGCGCCGGGATCGTACGTGTGCGGCGCGTCGGGAAACCAGGATGCCGCGCCCGACGGTGCGGGCGGTAGCGGAGGTGGGGGCGGTACGAACCGGCCCGACGGTGCGGGCATTGGCGGGGCTGCAGAGGCAGGTGATGCGTCGCCATCGGAGGGTGCCAAGGACGGTTGCGATTGCAGCCTGCCCGGTAGGCCGAGCGGAGAGACCTCGCGTACCTGGGCTCTGCTCCTCGCACTTGCGGCCATCGCGAGGGGGCGGCGCAGAGCCTGACGTTATGCCCAGTGAACTGGCGGGCGCGCTCCGCTGAGGCCCGGCGCTCGAAGGATGTGCCGCTTGGCGCGCTAACACGTCAACGAACTTCGATGGCCATACTCCAACGCACATCGATCCCGACTGGGGCAGACGACAACCGCAAGTGCGCGCTTCTCCCACGCTCATCGTCGCGGCGCACAATGCTCTCAAGGGCCAGCGGCATTGACCGTAGGACAATGACAGAGTGCGCTTTCCATGTTGAATTCCGCCGAGATCGCCCAGAGCGACGGCCCGCAGGGGAAATACCGAATCCTGTCGCTGCTGGGCGAGGGTGGGTCGGCGACCGTTTACCTTGCCGTGGCTCGGGGACCGAGCGGCTTCAGCAAATTGGTGGTCTTGAAGACGCTGAAGAGGAGCGTGTCCGACGAAGCTGAGCTCCAGAAGATGTTCCTCAATGAGGCCAGGCTGTCGGCCCGGCTCAATCACCCGAACGTCGTCCAAACGAACGAGGTCGTGGAGGACCGTGGTCTTCCCATCATCGTCATGGAGTACCTGGAAGGACAACCCCTCGCGAAGGTGCTTCTCGTCGCTCGCGGGGGACTCCCGCTCGCGACACATTTGCGGATCATTGCCGACGCGCTCAACGGCCTTCACCACGCGCATGAGCTCACCGACTTCGACGGTTCGCGTCTCGGACTCGTTCATCGCGACATGACACCGCAGAACGTGTTCGTGACCTATGACGGTCAAACCAAGGTTCTCGATTTCGGTATCGCGAAGCTCGCCAGTTCCAACCGGCCCGAAACGGAGACCGGTGTCATCAAGGGCAAGCTCAGGTACATGCCTCCTGAACAGATCACCGGGGATGCCATTGATCGGCGCGCCGATATCTATGCTGCAGGGGTCATGCTCTGGGAAGCCGCCGCCGGCGAACCGATGTGGAAAGGTCTCACCGACGCTCAGGTGATGCACCACGTCCTCAACGGCAAACCTCCTTCGCCACGCACGGTGCGGCCCGATCTACCCGAGCGCATCGAGCAAATCTGTATGAAGGCGCTATCGTCGGAACCCGACGCGCGTCATGCGACCGCTGCGGAGCTCGAGGCCGATCTGGAATGCGCTCTCGACGAGATCGGGTCGCGCGTGTCGCACCGGTCGGTGGGCAAAGCGGTCTCCGATCTATTCGCGGTAGAGCGCAAGCAAACCCGATCGCTCATCGAGGCGCAGCTGAGCAAAGTCGCATCGCTGTCGTCGGAGGAATACGAGGCCGTCGAGGCCTCGGCCAAGGCCGGGTTTCTGGTGTCGGGAACGACGGCCCACGGTGACACCAATTCCCGCGCCAGGCGTGCGCCGGGCGTCGACACGAGAAAGCGCGTCGGAAAACTCGCGGCAGTTCTCCTCGGCGGTGCGTCGCTCGTCGGCATCGGTGTGGTGAGCACGCTGGCGGGCAAGGGTTCCAGAGCGCAGGCTCGCCCCGAAATCGCGCCTGTCGCGTCGATCGTCCAAGCAGGCCCGGAGAAACCGCCGGCCGCGCGCGTCAGTGTCCGCATCTCAGCCTCGCCTCCCGAGGCCAAGCTCTTCTTCGACGGTGAGCCATTGCCCATGAACCCTTTCATCCGGGTTCTACCTGCCGACAGCTCGGTGCACGAAGTCCGCGCGGAAGCCGAGGGACACCAGGCCAGCACGAGGAAGCTCGTAGGCGACCGAGACGCCGAGATCCTTCTGAAACTCGAACGAGCACCGATCGAGCAACATAAGACGACGGTCGCCAAGGCGCCCGCGCCGCGCAAGGCGGGGATGCCCTCCGCACCAAAGCCGTCATGTGACCCGCCCTTCACCATCGACAGCCACGGCATCAAGAAGTTCAAAGTTGAGTGTTTGTAGCGTCGAAGTTTGGGGTAGCATCGGGACGGGATGAGTCTGGGCAGAGGGCGGGCGGCACTCCACATTGTCGGAATCGTCGCGCTGCTCGCGCGTTCTTCGGTGGCACCGGCGCAAACGCCGACCGCAGTGCAAGGCGGGTCCGAATCAAAGAAGGCCTGTATCGTTCAGCACGAAGCGGCCCAAACTTTCCGGCAGGCGGGCAAGCTCCTCGAGGCGCGGGATGCAGCCCTCGTGTGTTCGCGTGACGACTGCCCGGCGGTCGTACGTGCCGACTGCGGCGATTGGCTGGATGCGGTGAGCAAGACCATCCCTTCGCTGGTCATCAGGGTCAAACATGACGAAAAGGACGTTTTCGACGTTCGTGTATCCATCGATGGAAAGCTGGCCACCTCGCACTTGGATGGGACGCCAATCGATCTCAACCCGGGTCCTCACGCCTTGAGATTCGAGTACGCCAATTTCGATCCGATCCAGCAGGAGATCCTCGTTCTCGAAGGTGAGAAGAACCGCGTCATTGCGGCCACCTTCGTCGAGGTGAGGCCGGTTTCGAAGGAGCCGCTGCAAAAACTGCCCGAGCGCGAGGCGCCCGCGCCCGTCGACAGCTATCGGCCCACTCCCGTTCTGACTTACGTCTTGGGGGGGGTAGCCGTCGTTGGCGCCGCCGGTTTCGCAGCGTTCGCCATCTCGGGCCAAAGCAAGAGGAAAACACTCGAGACGAGCTGTCGTCCGGTCTGTACCGACAACGACCTGCAACCCGTACGCACGCAGTTCATCATGGCGGACGCGGCGCTCGGCATCGGCATTGTCTCGGCGCTGACCGCCGGCATCTTGTACTTCACGCGACCGGCCAAACCGCTCCCCGCCAGCGCATCGCTGCAACGGAGAGCTTCATGGCCGGCCCCGCCCATCGCCTTCGGATTCTCACCGACGGCTTCGGGTGCTCAATTCGCGATGGCAACGGAGTTTTGAGCGTGCGTTCGCCCAAGTACGTGTGCCTCGGCGTGCTGCTCTTCGTGGGCTTATCTGCCTTTTCCGCTTGTTCGTTCACCGTCGACCTCGACTATTTGCAAGATCGGAAATGTTCCCCCCAGCAGAAGCTCTGTAACGACAAGTGCGTATCCAAGACGGAGCCGCAGACCGGATGCGCATCCGACTCTTGCATTCCCTGCACGCTTGCCCAAACAACGGCGACCTGCGGCAGCACCGGGCTCTGCGCCGTTGCGGGCTGCTTGCGAAGTTATCGCGATTGCAACCGCCTCCCGGACGACGGCTGCGAAATCGACATCGACCACGATCCCGAACACTGCGGAAGCTGCACCGCACAACCTTGCGTCGTTCCCAACGCCGCTCCGGACTGCGCCGCCGGTCGCTGTGCTATCCGCCTATGCCACAGTGGCTACGGGGACTGCAACGACACGGCAAGCGACGGTTGTGAGACCAATCTGCTGACGACTTCCGCTCACTGTTCGAAGTGCAATACGCCCTGTCCGTCCGGCGCCGCCTGTGTAAGCGGAAAGTGTCAATAGTTTGGCGCGCGACCGCGGCGTCGGGACACTTTTGAAGCGTCGCTCTAAACTCTCGCTGACTTTGTCCGTTAGTAACTGAACGACGACCGCGCTCTGCGCGGACCGCTCGGCTCTAACCAGCAACGATGTGAGACCCGGCGTCGTGACAGAACGAACCGATCAACACATTCCATCGACGTTATCGGCGTCGGACGGACACCAGACGTGCGCCGACTGTGGGCAGCAGCCGCCGGCCACCGAGACCAATTACACGCTCATCAGCGCACGGCACGGTTGGAGACTCTCGCGTAGCGTTGACGAGAACGGGCAGAAAGTCATGAAGTGGCGTTGCCCGGAATGCTGGAAGAAACACCGGATCACGAAATGACGTGAACGGCGACAGCGAGTGCCACTGCCGCTCGTGCATGACGTGAAATCCTTTAACCGTTTCTATCAATACGCCTTCAGACCTTCGGGTTCGGGTCATTGTGGTGATCGCGGCGGTTGGCGTCAGTGAAGTATCCGCTCAAGGAGTCAAATACACATGAATCGCGCACGCTTGGCATTTGTGGGTTGCATGGTGCTCTCTTCTGGCCTCACGGCCTGCGGCGGTAGCCCCACCGAGGACACTGCCAAGACCGATCAAACGCTGGAAGTGTTCAACTGGTGGACCAACCCCGGTGAGTTCGACGCGCTCGACGCCGTCCTCAAGAGCTACGCCGCACGCTACACCCAGACCAACGTCGTCAATACGGCGGTACCGACCAATAGCAAGGCTCAGGAGGAGCTCACGGCTCGCATGGCTGCGGGAAATCCGCCCGACACCTTCCAGAACAATGCTGGATGGACCTTGCTCAAGTGGGTCGTTTACAACGGCCGGGACGAGGCTGACTCCAAGCTGGAGCCGCTCGATGCCATCGTTCAACAGAACAAGCTCAACACGGTCATCCCCGCGTCGGTGCTGGATACCGTCAGCTACAACGGCAGGGTTTATGGCATTCCTCTCGACGTTCACCGCTATAATAGGCTCTATTTCAACAAGAAGCTCTTCGACGACAATGGGCTTCAGCCCCCCACGACGCTCGCCGAGTTCTACACGGTAGCCGAGGCGTTCAAGGCCAAAGGGGTCACCGCGCTCGCCATCGGCAGCAAGGACGGGCACGCCGTCAAGACGCACACCTGGGACGGGCTGATTGTGAGCAAGGCCAGCGCGGAGTTCCGCAACTCGTATTTGACTGGCCACGAAAACCCGGGCGATCAACGCATCGTGGACATGCTGACCGAGTACGCGCACATGCTCGATTACAGCAACGCTGACCGCGATTCGCTCCTCTGGGGTGACGCGGCGCAGAGGGTGTTCGACGGTACCGCCGCGATGATGATCGTCGGCGACTTCGGCAGGGGGTTCTTTCTCAGCAAGGGCTGGCGCGTCGGCGTCGAGCTCGGCGAAGTGCCTCTCCCGGGCACGAGCGGCCATTTCATCTTTGTTGTCGACTCGTTCGGTTTGCCCAAGGGCAGCCCCCACCGCCAGGCGGCCGTGAACTGGTTGAACCACCTCAGCACGACCGAGGCGCAGAACGTCTTCAACCCGATCAAGGGCTCTACGCCGCCGCGCACGGACGCCGACCGGACCGTCTACAGCCCGATCGCCCAGACGACGATGGACGACTTCCGCAAGGATACGCTGTCCCGCGCGACGAACCTGACCGTGAAGAACGCGGAGTTCATTGCCGGCCTCAACGAAGCAATGCGCCAGTTCGCCCTCGATCGAAACGTCGATGCGGTCATGAACTTCCTCAAGAATCGGTACGATCTTCTCTGATCGCCGAGACCGTAGTTAGAAAGATGGCATGCATCGCGCGCGTATAGGGCTGATGGGGATGACGCTCTGCGCGGGCCTCGAGGCCTGCGGCAGCAGCCCCACCGACAACGCGGCCACGACCGACCAGAACCTGGAAGTGTTCAACTGGTGGACCAACCCCGGCGAGATCGACGCGCTCGGGGCGCTCCTCGATCTGTATTCGAAACGCTTCACCCACACCAAAGTGGTCAATACGGCGGTGGCGACGCTTACCAAGGCGCAGGAAGAATTGCAGAGCCGCATGGCGAGCGGAAACCCGCCGGGCACGTTCCAAAGTCTGGGGGGATGGAGCCTCCTGAAATGGGTCGTCTACAACGGGGAGAACGACCTCGACTCCAAGATGGAGCCGATCGACTTCATCGCTCGGGAGAACAAGCTCGCCGACGTCGTCCCGGCGTCGGTGATGGATCTCGTCAGTTACAGCGGGAAGGTTTACGGCATTCCCCTCGGCGTTCACCGGTATAATTGCCTCTTTTTCAACAAGAAGCTCTTGAGCGACAGCGGGCTTTCGCCGCCCGCTACCCTCTCCGAGTTCTACACGGTGAGCGAAGCGCTCAAAGCCAAAGGGATCATCCCGCTCGCCGTCGGTAGCAAGGACGGCCACCAGATCAAGATCCACGTCTGGGATGGGCTGCTGGTTGCCAAGGGCGGCGTCGAATTCCGCGAGTCGTATTTGACCGGTCACGAAGATCCGGCCGATCAACGCATCGTCGACACCCTCAACGAATATGCGCACATGCTCGAATACAGCAACGCCGACCGCGGTTCGCTCACTTGGGACGGCGCGGCGCAGATGGTGGTCGACGGCAAAGCCGCGATGACCATCGTCGGTGACTTCGGCAGGGCCTTTTTCCTCAGCAAGGGTTGGCGCACCGGCGTCGAGCTGGGTCAAGTCCCCCTGCCCGGCACGAGCGGCACGTTCGTCTATATCGTCGACTCGTTCGGGCTGCCCAGGGGCATCGCCGATCGCCAGGCGGCCGTGAACTTTTTGAACCTCATCGCCACGTCGGAAGCGCAGAACGTCTTCAGCCCCATCAAGGGTGCGACGCCGCCGCGCAAGGACATCGATCGATCGATCTACGACGCGATCGCGCAGTCGACCATGGACGACCTCGCTCACGACACGCTCGCCCGAGCCACCAACCAGATCGTGAAGAACTCGGAGTTCGTGACTGCGGTCAACGAAGCGATGCAGCAGTTCGCCATCGATAGCAACGTCGATGCCGTCGTGAACATCCTGAAGAACCGCTACGACCAGCTCTGATCGCCGCGCTCCACCGGCACCGACGCGGCGGTCGCCGGCGCGTGCGCTCGGCCGGCCGGAACCTCCGCATCGGTTAGGGTAGAAGAGCCGCCTAGCGCCAAAGGAGCGGCCGCTGAAGGTCAGGCGATGGCGCTTGCGGACCCCTTCCGCGTCGGCTTCTTCTTCGCGGAAGAGACGCCATTGCTCGGCTTGAGCAAGTCGTCGGCGAGCTTGGCGGCGCGCGTCGTCTTCTCCCAGGTGAACTCGGATCGACCGAAGTGTCCGTAAGCCGCGGTGCGGCGGTACCCGGGGCGCAAGAGATCGAGCTCTTCGATCAGCGCCTTGGGACGCATATCGAAGTTCTTCAGGATGTAGCGACCGAGGATCTCGTCGCTGACCTTGCCGGTGCCGTAGGTGGTGACGTGCACGCCGACGGGCTGCGCGACGCCGATGGCGTAGGCGATCTGTACCTCGCAGCGCTTGGCGAGTCCGGCGGCGACCACGTTCTTGGCGACGAAGCGCGCGTAGTAGCAGGCCGAGCGTTCGACCTTGGACGGGTCCTTGCCGCTGAAAGCGCCGCCGCCGTGTCGGCCCATGCCGCCATAGGTGTCGACGATGATCTTGCGACCGGTGAGACCGCAGTCGCCGTGCGGCCCGCCGATGACGAAGCGACCGGTGGGATTGACGAAGAACTTGGTCTGTTTGTCGATGAGCTTCTTGGGGATGACTTTCTCGATCACGAGGTCGATGACGGCCTCTTTGAGCGTCTTGTATTTCACGTCCGGCGAATGCTGCGTCGAAACCACGATGGCATCGCAGCGCACGGGCACGTCGTTGTCGTATTCGACGGTGACCTGCGTCTTGCCGTCGGGGCGAAGAAAGTCGACCTTGCCGTGCTTGCGGGTGTCGGCGAGGCGCTTGGCCAAGAGGTGCGCGTACATGATGGGAGCGGGCATGAGCTCCGGCGTCTCGTCGGTGGCGTAGCCGAACATGAGCCCCTGATCGCCGGCGCCTTGCTCCTTATAGAGGCCTTCGCCTTCGTTCACTCCCTGGGAGATGTCGGGTGACTGCTTTTCGATGGCGGTCAGGACGGCGCACGAGTCGCAATCGAATCCCATGTCCGAGCTCGTGTAGCCGATCTCTTTGATCGTCTGCCGAATGATGGCCGGCATTTCGACGATCGCGGAGGTGGTGATCTCGCCGGCCACGAGGACGATTCCCGTCTTGGCCAGGGTCTCACAAGCGACGCGCGCGCTGCGATCCTGCGTCAAGATCGCGTCGAGGACCGCATCCGAAACCTGGTCGCAGAGCTTGTCCGGGTGCCCTTCGGTGACCGATTCCGACGTGAATTGATAGCGACTCATGGTGGCTCCTCTAAGCGTGCTCGTCCGCCCTTGCGGATTTGCTTGTTCGGTCAGTTGGTTGAGTGGTCGTTCGATTGCGTGGAAGGTCGGTCCGTCGCGAGAGTCCCAAACTGCGTTGCTCGCGGCGGGTCGCTATAGCATGGCCTTTTCACTGTATCTACGGAGGCGATCAGCGCAGCGCCGACCGTGCGAGGGGCGCCCGTTTGATGGTGACCCGCTCGATTTTACCGTGCCGGAGCAGGGTGAGGTTCACCGTGGTTCCTACTTCCCCTTCGAGCAGGCGGTGAATGGCTTCGGGCGACATGCTGCGCACGTCGCGTCCGTCGATGAGAAGGATCTCGTCGTCCGGTGTCATGCCGGCTTCGGCGGCGGGATAACCTCTCGGTACGTCGCGCAGGGTGACCCTGCCGTCGTGGCGCGATTGCGCGAGCACGGCGCCGATCGAGCCGGGGTCAGCCGCGCAGCTGGCGAGGATCGCGAGCAGGATCAGCTGCGGTAGGAAGCGTTGCACCGCACGTAGCCTATCCCGAGATCGCACGCAAAGTATCGCGCGCGACCGGGACCGTCGCCGAGGGCCACATCGATGGCGTACGAGGGCTGCGCCATCGCCAGGCGCGCTCTCCCCTCTGGCTCTGCGCCCAAACCGACCCCACCTGCGACGATGGCAACGCCGCCGATGGTGATGCGGGCGCGGTTCGGGTCGAACACGACACCAGCTCGCCCCGCGGCACCGAGTAGGCGCCCCCAGTTCGGATCTTGGCCGTAGAGCGCCGTCTTGACGAGGGGCGAGGTGGCGATGGTGCGCGCGATGATCAGTGCGTCGGCGTTGGAGGCCGCGCCGCTGACGACGATCTCGACCAAGTGTTCGGCGCCTTCACCGTCGGCCACCATGGCGCGCGCGAGCCGTTCGGAAACGAGCCCCATCGCCTCTTCCAGCTGCGGCGCGATGGCACTCCCATTCTCGGCGCGCCCCGACGCGAGCGCGATGAGCGCGTCGTTCGTGCTCGTATCGCCATCGACACTGGCGCGGTTGAACGTCTCTTCTGCGACGCGCGCGAGAGCCCCCTCGAGCGCGCGCGGATCGGCACCGGCGTCGGTGAAGAGAAAGGCGAGCATGGTCGCGTGCGGCACGAGCGGCGCCACGGCGGGGTGGATCATGCCCGCCCCTTTGGCGATTCCCAACACCGTGAAGGGGCGACCGCCGATCTCGCCGCGCGCGTGCGCGACCTTCGGACCGCGGTCGGTCGTGAGAATCGCCTCGGCGAAGCGGTCGGCGCGGTCAGGCCCGAGCTCGGCGGCGAGCGCCGGCGCGAGCTCGACGAGCCGCGCCGCTGGGAGTAGCGCCCCGATGACGCCTGTCGAAGCGGGGAGCACGTCGTCCGCGTCGGCGCCGAGCGCCCGGGCGACAGCAGCCGTCGTGTCGCGTGCCGCCGCGAGGCCGGCTTCTCCCGTGCAGGCGTTGGCGCATCCGCTGTTGGCGAGGATGGCCCGCGCTCGTCCACGACGAACCCGTTCCGCCGCCACCAAGACCGGCGCCGCGCGCACGATGTTCGTCGTGAAGAGCCCCGCGGTCGTTACCGGCGTCTCCGCGGCGGCGAGCGCCAGATCAAGGCGCCCCGACGTCTTGATTCCCGACGCGAGGGCGGCAAACCGGAATCCCCGGACGGCCGTCGTCGAGTCTTCGATGCGAATGGCCATCGGCGTTCAGTTCGACTCGCGGTCGGAGTCGGAGCGACCCCACAAGCGCAAGGCGAGGGGAAGCCAGACCGGCTGCAGACCATTGTGCCCGCGGCAATCGATCTCGCGCCGGGAAATGATGCCCGCCAGGAAAAAGGCGCCGGTGGAGATAGCCATGCCCGCAAGGACATCGATGAGGTAGTGCCAGCGTAGGAACATGGTCGCGATGACGATGTTCGCACTAAAGAAGGCGACGAAGGGCCAGGTGTACTTGAACGGCCATTTGTCGCGGTGCCGGAACGAGAAAAGAGAGAGGAAGAATGGGCCTGCCGTATGGAGCGACGGGAAAATGTCCTTCTGCGCGCCGCCCGATTGCACCGCGTTGAGCACGGCGTCGAGCCAGAACCCCGGCGGAAGTGGATGCTGGTAGCGGTCTGCAAGAAAACGCACCGGACCGTACCCAGGGACGAGCATATAGACGGTGTGCGCCGTGGCGTAGACGGTGATCATGCCTAGGGCGAACTCAGCCGTGAGCCGCATTCTTCGAGAAAAGAAGACCATCGGCAGCACGTGCACCGCCAAGAGGGCGAAGTAGCCGAAGTAGAAGAAGGCGAACCACTCGGTGGCCGCCGGCGTGACGAATCGGTCCAAAAACAGCGACGGCTCGAAATGAAGGATGTGCGCGTCGATATAGGACAGCTCGGCATCGAGGCTCGTCGGGTTGACGACGGGGAGAAGCTCCCTCAGCTCGAAATAGGAAATCTGAACGGTGCCGTAGACCGCAAGGCGATAGAGCAGCGGGGCGACCACCCCTCCTTTGAGCAGCCCCCCTCGGACCAGCGTCAAGACGGCGAGACAGAACGCGAGCATCGAGGTCACGTGGCCGAGGCATCGGTCTTGCTCGGGCGAGGTCGGGGAGAGACCCACCGCCGCCGTCAGAACGATGAGGTACCCTATGACAATCCAGTCATGGATCGCGAGCTCGCGCAGCAACCGGACGGGCCAAGCACCCGCCCCCTCGGGGGGAGAGCTAACCGTACGCGGCGAGCGGGCATCGTCGACCGAAGCGGTCTCGGCATGAAAGGCGGGGTGATCGAGTGGCATGGTCGACTGGCCGGTCGGAATGTGCCAGACGCATAGGGTTCGGGCCAGAAAGCTCTCGCCTTAGGTATCGCCATGGGACGTCGGGGTCAACCTGGGGGTGGGGCGGACGCCAGCGCTTCTTTGCAGGCGCGCCAGGGAGGGGCGTTGGCCCGATCATTTTGATGACCCACGCGCCGGCGAGCCGATCTGGTCGTGGCCGCGGTTTGGGGTGTCGCACGATGACTGCGAAGAAAGCGCCGTCGAGACAAACCGTTAGCCGACGAGCGTCTGCCGTGCGCATGGCGTTACGCGGAGCTCCGGAAGATTTGCGCAGTGCTTCATCGCGTCTGTGAAGATTACGATTCGGTAAGGGGTATTGCCCCACTTCTACCCACGAGATAAAGTCGCCTCCTGTTAAAGGTCAAGGAGGCGTCATGACAAGGTATCGACTTAGTTGGCTCTTGGTTACGCTGGCGTCCGGAGTTGTTCTGGCGACGGCTTGCGGTGGAGACGACGACGACGCCACCAGCGGTACAGCGGGATCCGCTGGCCGCGGTGGTTCAACGGTTACGGGTTCTGGTGGTACGGGTGGTTCGGGTGGTTCGAGCGGGACTGGCGGAACGGCAGGCAAAGCCGGCGGCACGTCGAAGGACGGGGGCAGCACCCGTATTCCGTGTGGCGAAACGACCTGCCCCGCCACGCAACAATGCGATACGGGCCCCATGGGACCGCGCTGCGTGGCTTGTCTCAATGACACGCAATGCGCGACCAACATGCAGAACCCGCCGCGCTTGCACTGCGATCCGGCGGCCGGCGCTTGTCGTTCGTGCTTGAACGACACCCACTGCACGGCACCCCAGCGCTGTATCATCAGCACGACGATGGGCAACAATACCTGTCAGGTCCGCTGCGCTTCGGACGCGGATTGCGCCACGCAAACCAACAACCGAGCCTGCAACGTGACGACCATGATGTGCGTGCAGTGCCAGAACAACACGCACTGCGCCGGGAATGCCGGCGGGCCGGTTTGCGTCGGCACGACGTGTGAACAGTGCGGCGCCGATACGGATTGCGTCGCGCCCGGACTGCCCATCTGTGACGCCACGAACAACACCTGCGTGCAGTGCCGTGACAACACGCAATGCGCGGAACCGACGCCTACTTGCGTCTTGACCGGTGCGAACACGTGTCGCGAATGCGGCGCCAATGCCGATTGCACAGGGCGACCAGGCGGAGGGGCCTGCGTGATGAACATGTGCCGCCAGTGCTCGCCGGGCGCGAACGGCATTCCGTGTCCCGCGGGAAATCGCTGCGTGATGAACGTGTGCGAGCCAATCCCTGAAGCAGGGCCGCCGGAAGCGGGTCGCGAGGGCGGTTCGGACGCGTCCGAAGGTGGCGCCGAGACAGGAACGGACGCGGTTTCAGACGCGCCCGCCGACGTCGCAGCCGACGGCTGATCGTCCGCGTATCGAAGTCGTTGTAGTTAAACGGGCGTCCTGGGAACGGGACGCCCGTTGCCTAATGTCAAGGAGGCAAACATGACAAGGTACGGGCTTGGCTGGCTCTTCGTAGCGCTGGGGTTACTGGCGGTCGTGGCACCGGCCTGCGGAGGGGATGACGACGACGTCACCGCCGGGGCCGGTGGCAAAGCCGGTAGCAGCGGCGGTGGTGGCGGCGTGACCGGCGGAGCGAGCGGTACGGGTGGCTCTGCTGGACGGGGCGGGACGGCTGGCAAAGGCGGCAAGGGCGGCGGTACCTCGAAGGACGCTGGTACCACCGGGACCCCTTGCGGCTCGACGACCTGCCCAACGCAAAGCATGACCCCCCTCTGCGATACCGCGAATGGGCGGTGTGTGGAGTGCCTCTCCTCGGCCAACTGCCCTTTCACGAATCGGACGGCGTGCAACCCCGCAACCCACACTTGCGTGCAATGTGTCGATGATTCGACGTGCCCGATGGCCAGTCCCTACTGCGATGTCCCCACGAATTCCTGTCGCGTTTGCACGGCGACGCAAGGCTGCACGCGCCCGCAGGTCTGCGTCATCAATGGCAACAACGCCACCTGCCAGCTTCGCTGCATGTCCGACGGCGACTGCGCGATGGCGCCCATGAACAACCGCGCCTGCAATCTGGCGACGATGATGTGCGTGCAGTGCCAGAACAACACGCATTGCGTGGGAAACGCCAACGGCCCTGCCTGCGTCGGAACGACGTGTCGCCAGTGCGTCGTCGATGCGGACTGCACCTCGCCGGGCCTGCCAGTTTGTATCGCCAATGCTTGTGTCGCATGCCGAACCAATGCGCAATGCGCGGAGCCGACGCCGGTCTGCGTGTCGACGGGTGCGAACGCGAACACGTGTCACGAATGCGGCAACAATGCCGAATGCGTAGGAAGGCCGGGCGGAGGTGCCTGCGTGACGAACGTTTGCCGCCAGTGCTCGACGGGTGCGACGGGCGTCCCCTGTCCCGCGGGAAGCACTTGCACGATGAACACCTGTGTGGCGATCCCTGAAGCGGGACCGCCGGAAGCGGGTCGCGACGCGACGGGCGACACGAGCACCGACGCCAGAACCGATGTCACCATCGACGTCTCGACCGAGGCGGGTCCGAGGGAATCCGGCGCGCCGGATACCGGCGGAAACTGACTTCTATTTGCGTCTCCGCCGCGGCGTGCGCGCCAACCTTCAGATCTCGTCGTCGGCAATACAAAGTCGAATCAACCCGTCTTCGGGCCTCAGCTTGGCTTGACACGCGAGGCGGTGGCTCGGCGGATCTCCGAGGAGATCCAGCAGCTCGGCCTCCGCCCCCTCCCGCGGCTCGAAGAACTCGAGCCCTTCGAGCACCTCGATGCGGCACGTGCCACAGGTCGCTGCGCGACAAGAGAACGGTACCGGGGCTTGCACCCGATCGCACACGTCGACCAAGCGCCCGCCGTCCGCCACCTCGACGCGGCAATCAGGGCCGAAGAGGTTGCCTTTGAATAAGACTGTCGGCATGGCTAGCGCGTGGCCTTCGGCCGGCAAATGATAGCGTGCTCGCGCCGGGGGCGGTGGTCAAAGGCGCGCGCTGTCGGTCCGTGAAAATGCGGGCGTAGCTGCGAGCCCACCACGCTCACGTCGAGGCCGGCGGTGGGGGCGAGCCCGCGCACGAGGTCATCGGCGTAGAGCGCGCGGCGGCCGATCACGGTGTCGGCCACGATGAGCACGAGCTTTCCCTGCCGGCGGAGCACGCGCGCGCAAGCGGTCAATACCTCGCCGAGGTCGGAAGACCAACGTGCTCGCGCGGCTGCTTCCGGCAGTTGGGCGAGGTGCCGGCGGGCCCCCAGCTCGATGGCGGCAAAGGGCTCGGCGTCGAGCCCGAGCCAGCGAAGGCGAAGTGCATGTTGCTCGAGATAATCGTAATTGCCCGGATAGGGAGGCGAGGTGACGACGAGATCGACCGAGGAGCGGTCGACGCCATCGATCTTGCGCGCGTCGCCCCATCGCACGTTGGGTGGCGGACCGGACGCTCGTGGAAGCAGGGCCGCGAACTCGGCGAGAAGGCGCGCCAGCTCCTCGGCTTTGCGCTGAAAGAGCTTGGTCGTGTAGCCGGCGGAAAGACGGCGCGGCGCCGTGTCTTGCGATGTGTCACCCGTGCGCCGGCTCACCTTGACGAGAATGGCCGAGAGCACGAGCCGCAGCGCGCGCCGCGCAAAGTCGTGCCGTACCTTGCCGAGGCCCGCGCGCAGCCCATCGAGCTCCATGAGCACGTGGGGTTCGAAGAGCGCGGTGTCCTCGCGCCCGTAGCGATGGGTCGCCCCCGCTTTGCGATGCCGGCGATCCTCGGCGTGCTCCGCGGCGACGCGGGCTGCGGCGAGGAGCGCGATTCGCTCGTCCTCGCTCGAGCCGCGCGTCTTCAGCCATGTCAGCTCGACCGCGAGCGGATTGGCGTCGATGCCCAGCGCGCGCCGCCCGGCCACGCGCGCTTCGACGAGCACGGTGCCGCTACCACAGAAGGGATCGAGCACGACGCCGCCGCGCGCCGACAGCCGTTCGACGAGGCGCCGCGCGGTCGCGGCATGCAGGCGCGCCGGGTAGCTATGAAAAGCGTGCACGTGCTCGCGCGCGCCGTCTTCCGGTAAAACGTCGAGCGCGTGAGACAGCGTCGCCCGCTCGAGCTCGTCGCTCCCCTCGAGCTGCACGGGTCCGCCGACGTTGGTCAGCGAACGCCGAATTTTGACGGGAGGTGCGGCCATGCCACTCGGGACCAACGACGGGCGCCGCTAGTCTCCGCTCGCCAGCGCTCGCGTCGGTTCGGCGCTCGCGTCGAGCAGGGTGTAATTGAGCGCACCCTCCGGCGTGACGCGGCTGGCGAGCAAACTCTTGCTCGACATGCGGCTGAGCAGTTGATCGGCTTCGCTCTCGCTCGTTCGCGTCAGCTTGGCGAAGCTCGCGGCGTCGACCTCACCGCCGTGCGCGCGCGCGACGTCGGCGACGGCCGCCATCCAGGCCGCCTCGAGAAACTGTGTGGTCTCGGCGCGGTGCGCGCGCGACTTGCGCCAGGCGAGGGCGGCAAACACGAAGGGGACCGACGCCGCGAGCCCCGCCATGAC